>DATHXI010000098.1:0-10111 GCA_035459705.1 Methylotenera sp.
GCTCTGTCGCTTTCATTAGGCCTATTTCTGCAGTAATCGCTGTACCGGCACGCCCGGCAAAGAGCAACGCAGTGACCACTGGACCTAATTCACGCAATAACGCCAAGGCTACTAAAACGCCAATTGCTTCAGACGAGCCATATTTTTGTAAAGTGTAATAGCCTTGCAACGCCAACACCATACCCACAAAGAATGCGGATACCACAATAATCAACAGCGACATCACGCCCGTGGAATAGATTTCTCGTACTGTCAGATGAAAACGTCGAAAACTCTCACCTGAATAAATAATCGTCAAGAAAAATAACCTGGCTCCCGCGCCTAAACGCCAAATACGCTCAATCATGCGCTTACCAAGGTTACGTAATGTGCGCACAATACTGACTGTTAGATTTGATTTAATCATTTATTTTTATTCACTACTTTTCCGTAGGCGAACAGCTAAGTTCTCATCAACAGTTCGGATTTATAATCTGCCGCAGGATAATGGAATGGCACTGGGCCATCTTTCTCTGCATGTACAAACTGATGCACAAATGGCAATTCAGACTGCATGAGATCTTGTGGCGAGCCTTCTGCTACCACTTCGCCGTTTGCCACAAAATACACGTAGTCTGCAAATGAAAAAGTCTCTTCTACATCATGCGTTACGATAATAGACGTAGCGCCAAGCGCATCGTTAAGGCTACGAATCAAATCGCAAATAACGCCCATAGAAATAGGATCCAGCCCTGCAAATGGCTCGTCATACATGATGATGTCTGGGTCTAGCGCTACTGCCCGCGCTAAAGCAACACGCCTTGCCATGCCACCGGAAAGCTCTACTGGCATCAATGAATGTGCGCCACGCAGCCCAACAGCATTCAACTTCATCAAGACCAAATCTTTAATCATGGATTCAGGAAAATCTGTATGCTCACGGATTGGGAAAGCCACATTCTCAAATACAGATAAGTCAGTGAACAACGCACCGTGCTGAAATAACATACCCATCTTACGGCGCAGCTTATAGATACCATGGCGATCTTGCTCATGCACCACTTCACCATCCACACGCACTTCACCGATACTCGGTTTAATTTGTCCACCTATCAAACGGAGCAAGGTAGTTTTACCACTGCCACTACCGCCCATAATGGCGACAACCTTGCCACGCGGGAACGCCATGTTAATACCTTTATGCAATAGGCGTCCCTTATAACCAAAGGAAAGATTATCTATTTCTACGATATTGTTGGACATGGATGGCGTGATGAGTTTTTATGGATTTTAATTCAGTGACTATTCTAAAACAATTTCACTTATGCGCAAGCTGTAATATTGGTTTACGCTGTAATAGACTGGAAATTTTGGCAATAAAAAAGCCCGACAAGCGGGCTTTTTTATATTTCAAAACACTAATCTAGAAACCCATGCAAAGTGTATAAGATGTACCATCCTCGTACGCTTCTGCAACCTCTTCACCAGCTTCGGCAAACTCATCCGCTCCCGAAGCTTCTGTAGCCCTCAGAGAACCACCATTAGAAAGGCCATCATCAATCGTTGTATCTATTTGTTTGGCGTATTTACCGAGGATACCTGCTGAACACATAAAATAAGCACCGGACTGACCTTGAATTGGCAGCACGGTCGAAACACCAACACGCCCACCGTCTGCATTAGTTGGGTAAAATCCCGTGTCAGCTGCATCGGCAATATCAGTCCCACCAGGAGCCAACCCCGCTTTACGTACATGTTCCCAGAACATTACCGACTCTTCACCCTCATCTTCACTGTTCCAAACACCCTCAATCTGACCATTTCCATTACCTTGTGTGGTTGAACCATTATGAGCTGTCGCCTGCCTATCATCGCCGGGTAAAGCCTTAAATTTGTCCTGATATCCGTAGATATAAACTGGGATATTTCTAAAGTCAGTTGACATGTTTTTAACCTTCGCACTGTTAATCAGTTCTTGGCCTTTTAATACACCCCCTAAGAGTAAGCCGATAATCACAAGTACAATCGCTAACTCAATCAGCGTAAAGCCCGTTTGTTGTTTTTTCATTTAATTCCCCGACTGTGTATATAAAGCACTTAAACCAACTAACTGCCTAAATGTTATTGTTTATTATGCAACTTTTATACCAACTACATTTTGATACTGTTTGATATTATTCTGCGCGTATTCTATAAGAGTTTATAAAAAATTGCATAATATTTGTCAAAAACTCAACAAACATGTTCGAATCTCGACGCAATATATTAGGTATAGTTTAGTTAACCATTCAAATGCAATACCTTGTATATTAAATATGTTTTTTATTTCATAAGTCAACATTACATGCAAACATTGTTCAAATTATATCGCCAAATGTTTAATGATTCCGATCGCTTGATGGCGCTGATGATTTTGTCATTGCACGGACTGTTGGTTTTGAATGGTTCTACCCATTTACAAAATGCCTTATTTTTATGCCATTACGGCTTCTTTTTGTTATGGCAGCCGCTGATGCGGCAAACTTACAAATTATCGTGGCAGGCCACATTGACCATCATGGCAGGCGCTGGCTTAGCCATGAGTTATGTAAACTGGTGGGGTATAGCCTTTTGGATTGCAGGCTTATTCGCACTAATTGGCGGGCGTATATTTTCCAGTGAATCTGAACGTTCCAGACTGCCTTACATTTTAACTGCTACCTACTTACTAGCCATATTGTTGTTATGGGTAGTGCCTAAGCTACTTAAAGCGAATGATGACTTAGCAGCCGCTGAATTTGTCATCCTTTATTGCCTACCTTTCTTACCACTAACCATTTTGTTTCTGTCAGCCAAGAATAAACCTGACCCTGAAACGCCCAATATAGACTTTTTTTATACCTTATTGATTTTCTTACTGACACTTATTGTCATATTAGGCAGCTTTGCTATTGGCGTCATCTGGCAAATACACTATATCAAGTTACTTATTTTTGCTGTACTTGGTCTGGCTGTCACACTGGTAGTACTTAGCTGGCTTTGGAATCCAAGTGCCACTTTTTCCGGCTTGGAACTACTGATGTCTCGCTATCTATTGAGCCTAGGCTTACCCTTCGAACAATGGATTAGAAGAATTGCGGCACACGCAGATTACGAATCAACTGCAGACAACTTTTTACGGTCAGCCATGCATGAGCTAGCTGAATTGAATTGGGTGAGTGGCTTACAGTGGGATATTGAGAACGCCAAACATCAAGTTGGTGAGAAAACTAAGTTTATCTCTACTTTCAGCTTCCAAGAACTACACTTAACCGTTTATTCGAAATGGCAATTTAGCCCAGCCATGTACCTGCATGTGCAATTACTGACCCAGATTCTCAGCGAATTCTATGAGGCGAAGCGTCGTGAAGAAACCATTAGCCAGAATACCTACACGCAAACGTTCTATGAAACTGGTTCACGTCTAACGCACGACATTAAAAACATCCTGCAATCACTCGGTACCCTATGCGCTGTAGCTGAGCAGCCTAGTAATGCTAAAGATGATGTTAGGTTAGTTGAACTTATTAAGAAACAACTACCAAGACTTAATCAACGTCTTGCAGCCACTCTCACCAAGCTTGAACGTCCTAGCATTGAGAAAAAACAGCAAGCCAAGATTGCTACCTGGTGGAAAAACTTTAAGCAACTGAATGCGCATCATCAGGTATTGTTTGATGCACCAGTCAATCTACCTAAGACGAATATTGACCCAGAAGTACTTGATAGCGTCGTGGATAATTTACTGCAAAATGCATTAGAAAAAGCTAAATTAGAAATCAATACGATGATTCGGGTGACGCTGATGCCATCTGAACAGTTTTGTTTGGAGGTGAGCGACACCGGTTCGGCAATCCCTATAGAAGTAGCTAATCAACTATTTAAGTCACATATCAGCTCCAAAAATGGCTTAGGTGTTGGGCTGTACCATGCCGCGCAACAAGCAGCGCAGGCAGGCTATGAACTAAGCTTGGTAGAAAACCGCGATGGGGAAGTATGTTTTAGAATTGAGACTACAACTACTGAACAAGCTAACTAAGCTGTAAATCACAGCCTAGTTAGCTTATGCAATGGGCGCTACTTTAAAGCTCACCGTAAGAGTGCAAACCACTCAAAAACATATTCACGCCCAAGAATGCAAAGGTCGTGACTATCAGCCCCACAAGTGCCCACCATGCCAGCACTGGGCCGCGCAGGCCTTTTACCATACGCAAATGTAGCCACGCTGCGTAGTTAAGCCATACAATCAATGCCCAAGTCTCTTTCGGGTCCCAGCTCCAATAGCCACCCCACGCCTCAGCTGCCCACATGGCACCTAAAATGGTGGCAATGGTGAAAAACGCAAAACCCACGGCGATAGACTTGTACATTAAATCATCTAGCACATCTAAGCTTGGTAAGCGTGTGGCCAATATGCCGCGTTTAGCAAGCAGATATGCACTGGCGACCATCGCCGCCAAGGAAAAAGCTCCGTAACCTACAAAATTAGCGGGTACGTGTATTTTCATCCAGTACGACTGCAATGCAGGCACCAGCGGCTGGATATTGTGTGCTTGACGATCAAATGTATACCAAAGAATAAAGCCAACCGCAGCATTGACAATGACTAATACAAACCCACCAAGTTGCTTGGTATTAAAGCGTTGCTCGTAATGTAAATAAAGCAGAGAAGTAATCAAGCAGAACAAAATAAACACTTCATACAGGTTGCTGATAGGAATATGACCAACATCCGGCGCGATTAGATAAGACTCATACCAACGCACCATCAAGCCTACAAAGCCCATCAAGACTGCAGTCCAAGTCAGTCCTGAGGCAAATTTACCGGAAAAATCCGAACGCTTGAATAAGGCAAACCAGTAAATCACCATAGCCAATACAAACAACACGTTCATCCACATGATGGCGGACTGGCTGGAGATTAAATACTTAAGCAGAAACGCTTGCGTCGCGCGCGCTTGATCGCCTTGATACAAAGTAATAGAGAAAATACTAATGACACCAACGCCAAGCACCAATTTGGCTAACGATTTCCACTGCCAACCCAAGTAGCTAAATACGGCTACCGCCCCAAATAGAAAGCCCTTCTCGTAAACATCCATATATTGAGAGTATTGGCTGTAGGCATACACGGCGCCAGAAAGCAAAATGGCTGCATACAACCAATCTTGCCAATTGAGTCGTTGCAATAATGATTTTGGCTTGTAATCATTACCGACAATGTTTGTGAGTTCGTTGGTATTCATGTTAAATCCTCTAGCGAGTAGGCTTTAGGCGATTAGATTTTTAATCTGCTCGCGATATAAATTAAACTCTTGTTCAAAATCTAAATTCTTGCGGTTTGATGACATAGCAAAATGCACTTGTTGACTCGCTGGTTTTAGCGATAGCCAGATGCGTCGTTCGCGAATATACATCATGGCGAATATACCTAGCACCAGCAAAGCCGAGCCTAGATAGACCCATTTTTGACCCGGTGATTTAGTCAGCTGCAAACCACTCGCTTCTTTATGCTCAAACTGCGCAAGTTGCAAATAATACGGCGTGCCATAAAAGAACATATCACTAAACGCATTCAAACTGTCTTGAATCAACGTCTGTGTTTCGACATTGTTGACCAGCAAAGGTTTTTTATCTGCAGCCAAACTCAAATTGTAGGCTTCAAACGCAGCTAAATTAATCATTCTGATATAAGTTCTGGCAGCAATTTCACGTTCACTCTCAGGCACGCTCTTTTCTATCACTTGTGCCACGCGGTTATAACCACCTTCGGCAAAAGTACGCATCAGTTGTACCACGCTATCTTCAAACTGCGTTTTTACAGCGGCGTTCTTATCAGCGGCAATGGCGTTCTGTGCCAAACGGCGTGCAATCTCCGGGTATTGAGCTTCATCCATCATGGTCGCCCTGAAGTGCATAAAACCATTCAAACCAAAGTCACTATCCACCGGTATGCGCAGGTATTGAAAATCCTGTTGCACAGTTTCACGCATGCCAGAAATGAAGTAGTGCTTACCATCAATCTGCAAGGGCTGCATATAAGTCACATACTCTTTAGCTTGGCCTTGAGTATCGCGCAGCTTATAAGTGATGTTCGGGCCTACATTGTGCGGCTTGCCTTTACCGTCTGGCGATAGATTGATGATATTGAATTTACGAAAGTCGTTATATTCAACTTTTAGCGCATCAGCACCCTCGCCTAACAGTCCTTTTTGGAAAATCGCGCCATCTAAGGTTTGAGCTTGCTTAGATTTAGAGGATAAATCCCATACGTTGAAATTCAGCTTAGTACCGCCATCCTGAAAGTCTGACTGGTAAATTGCGACACCTTTATAAATAAGCGGGTGATTGACACTAATGGTTTTGGTAAGCGGCGTTTTCAAATCAGGATCGGTAATGACAAGGTCACTCTCAAACGACTTAGGCTGCCCGGTGGCATAGTGCTCAATACGGAAATCCTTTAAAGAAATCCTAAAGGGTAGATCTTGCACCAAGTAGCCATCGCGCACGCGCACGAAGGCCACGTTATCACTCATTCCCTCAGGCAAGGTCATGTTGGCACGGAAAGATGGATTATTTATGCTGAGCCTGCTCACTTCCGGCACTTGAGACTCTGGAATATCCAGCGTCTCAACGCGCTTATGGCCTAGTATTTCTTGCACTTTTAACGGTAAATTACCATCCAGCAAACCGCCGAAACAGATAATCACAATCGCCGCGTGCGTAAAAATATAACCCAAACGCTGATGTGTGCCTGCTTTGGCTGCAATCAACTCGCTACCATCCGCCTGCGTTTTGAATTTGTATTGGAATCCTTTAGCCTGTAAAAAATTTACAAGCTGCTGCTTGGTGTTTTCTGGGCTGGAATTAAACGTATAAGTCTCTTGATGACTAAACGCATTCAGCGACTTTTCCGTAGCGTGGTCTTTAAAAGTACGCCACTCTTTTACCATCGACGGGCTATTGCGATAAATACAGAGGCTGGTAGAAATCACCAGAAACAACAGAATGATTAAGAACCAGCCGCTATGGTATACATCGTAAAGTCCTAAGCCCTCAAAGAAATTAAACCAGAACTGGCCAAATTTGATGATGTAATTTTCATATGGCTCATTTTGCTTGAGCACAGTGCCGATAATCGAGGCAATACCCAATACACTCAGCATGCTGACAGCAAAGCGCATGGAGCTCATGAGTTCATACAAATTTTTAGAGAAGGAAAATTTAGGATTCAAAATCTTGAGCTTAAGAGTTGAGCAAAAAGCGAGCTGGGCAACCTACGACTGCGTTCTATTAATAATAGTTGCAGCGAAAGTCACCTTCGTTTTAAAACAGGGGTTAACGTAAGCCTTGGATGTAATCCGCAACAGCTGCCATTTCAGCATCGGTCATTTTGGTAGCGATCACCATCATCATCGGTGCATTGGCGCGTTCACCTGTGCGGAAAGTTTTGAGTTGCGCAAGCGTGTAATCCGCATGCTGACCACCTAAACGTGGGAATTGTTTTGGCAAACCAGCCCCAGTTGGGCCATGACAAGCTGCACATGCTGGCACATTAGTAGCCGCAATACCGCCACGGTAGATTTTTTCACCTAATGACGCAGCGCCATTTGACTTCGCTTGGCTTAAGGTTAGTTTTTGAGCTGAGAAATAAGCTGCGACATTTTTCATGTCTTCATCACTCAACATGGATGCCATGCCAGACATCACAGCATTTGTACGTTTACCGGACTTGAATTCAGTGAGTTGCTTTTCAAGATACTCAGGATGTTGACCCGCCAATTTAGGATTCAGCGTAATCACACTGTTACCATCTGGCGCATGGCAAGCTGCACAGACCGTATTCACAATCTGATCGGCAGTTTTCTTTTCGGCTACCTGTGCTTTAGCAGATTCTGCTGCGGGTTCTTTTTTAACTTCAGGTTTTACTGGCGTGGCCGCGATAGCTGCACCCGAAACACTTAACATTAAATAAACTAAGCTTAACTTCACGGCATGACGAACTTGCATTACTGCTCCTAATATTTTTGTTTACCCGCTTGCAAGATGACTAATCTAAATTATTCAATCAATTAAGCTTACATTTCAACCCGGTATTTTAGCGAAAATCGCCTATTCGTGATAGCATTTTTCACTGTTATTAATATGCTTGCCAATGTGTAGCAAAACATTCCCCGCAACCAATCAATAACACAAATTAATTACCACTGGATTCTCAATGCCTTTGTTTCAAAACGCAGCTTTTTTTATTTCTGCTCACCACCTTCGTGATTTACCCCCTGCCAGCGGCATTGAAGTTGCTTTTGCTGGTCGCTCAAACGCGGGTAAATCTAGCGCACTAAACACGCTTGCCAACCATAATCGCCTGGCATTTGTGAGTAAGCAGCCTGGCCGCACACAACTGATTAACTTTTTCACGCTTGGTAATGACAGACACTTGGTCGATTTGCCCGGCTACGGCTATGCCAAAGTCCCTGAAGCGATGCGCGCCCATTGGCAAAACGTTCTGGCACGCTATTTGAGCGAACGCTCAAGCTTGGGTGGCTTAGTACTGGTGATGGATAGCCGCCATCCACTCACCCCGCTGGATCGCCAAATGTTGGATTGGTTTTGCCCCAGTGGCAAACCTGTGCATGTGTTATTGACCAAATCGGACAAGCTCTCACGTGGCGAAGCATCGTTAACGCTAAACAGAGTACGCAAAGAATTGATAGAGACGTGGGGCAACCACTACCACAGCGAATGCACCATACAACTATTTTCCAGCTTGAAAAAACAAGGCGTGGAAGAAGCCGAAAAAATTATTGGAAAATGGCTGTTTGCTGAAGAGCCTGAAGATTTAGTCAAAAAGTCATTTAATCTCGACGAAGGCTAAGCTTAGTTAATTGCTATAACATTTATTACTAAAGCACATCTTTACTAAAGTGCATCTAGCGGACTACTCACTCCACGACCTCCTTTATTCAATACGTGTGTGTAAATCATAGTAGTTGAAACATCTGAATGCCCCAATAGCTCTTGCACCGTGCGGATATCGTAACCACCCTCTAGTAAATGCGTCGCAAAACTATGCCTAAAAGTATGTGGCGTTGCAGGTTTGTTAATTGCAGCCTGAATAGCGGCTTTTTTAACTGCACGCTGAATAAGCTTTTCATCCAGATGATGTCGGCGCGTGCGACCGCTTCTAGGATCCACTGAATAACTACCTGAGCAAAACACATATTGCCAAATCCAACTTGTCGCTGCATCTGGATATTTGCGCTCTAGCGCATCGGGCAAATACACCTCATTCATACCCGCCTCAGCATCACGCTCATACAATTGTTTTCGCCATGCCAGGTGCGCCTTTAGCGGCTCTATAAGTGAAACTGGTAACATGGTTACCCTATCCTTCGCACCTTTGCCGTTACGTATTAAAATTTCAGCACGATCAAAATCAATATCTTGGACGCGCAAACGGCAGCACTCCATAATGCGCATGCCTGTACCGTACAACAAACGGGCAATTAGGCCATGCGTACCTTGCATGCCATCTAATATTTTGCTCACCTCTTGCTTAGAAAGCACCACTGGCAATCGCTGCGGTTTTTTGGCGCGAATCACGTCATCCATCCAAGGCAACGCTTGCTCTAAAACCTCTCTGTACATAAAGAGCAACGCAGATAAGGCCTGATTTTGTGTGCTAGAAGATACATTACCTTCTGTAGCCAAATGAGATAAAAATGCTTCAACTTCTTTACCACCCATTTCACGCGGGTGGCGCTTGTTATGAAACAAAACAAAACGTTTCACCCAGTGCAAGTATTGCGTTTCCGTGCGAATACTGTAATGCTTAACACGTATCTTTTGCTGCACCACCTCCAGCAAAGTTAAGGGCTTAAGCACTTCAGGTGTGTTTGACATAGAATGAATTAAACCCTAAAAGTTTATAAAAAAATATAAAAATTAATAAGTTAACAATAATAATGAAAAAAATTATACATTCAAATCAATCAAGTTATACACCTAATCTGGTGTATATTTTACGTTAGGCAGTTAGAATCCATGGAAACCTTGCGCCAAAACCTGAGGGCCAATTTAAGAGACATTGCTTATTTGTTTTCCTCTGATAGTG
>DATHXI010000099.1:0-71736 GCA_035459705.1 Methylotenera sp.
CGACAATAACAATCAGAACACTACTTATATTTTTCATCACTTTTCCTTATCTGCTTTCTCTATCTCGGCTACGGAAAGCATCGCGTGTACGATCTGTCTCAACGGCTGACTCAGGCGTTGCTTGCGGATTGAGCGATTGCATGGATTGCGATTGTTGTGGTGCATTACCCGTAGCGCCGATTAACTTATCAAGTGGCAAATACAACAGGCTGTTACCTGCTTTTTGATCAACCACGATCTTACTGACACTAGATAAAATATTCTCTTGTGCATCCAAGAATAGACGTTGGCGCGTCACTTCCGGCGCATTGTTATACTGCACTAATATCTGATCAAAACGGCTGGCATTACCTCTAGCCTCGCTTTCAATCTTGAGCTTGTAACCAGCTGCTTCAGACAATAACCTAGAGGCAGTACCGCGTGCTTTAGGTATTACATCATTCGCGTATGCCTGACCTTCGTTGACTTGACGCTGATTATCTTGATTTGCACGGTTTACATCTTCGAAAGCTTCTTGCACTTGCTCTGGCGGTACTGCGCTTTGTAAAGAAACACTAATAATTTTAACGCCAGTTTTATAACTATCAAGTATCGCCTGCATGCGCTCAGAGGTATCTTGCAGACCTTTTTGCAACAGATCATCCAATTTATTCTTACCTACCACTTCACGAATCGCAGTTTCAGCTGCAGACATCACTGCCTCATCTGTGTCACGATTACTGAACAAATAATCTTTAGCATTTTTGAGGTTGTATTGCACCGCAAATTGCAAATCAATGATGTTTTCATCTTCAGTCAGCATTAGGGCTTCTTTAGGCTGCTTAGTCTTGCCGCCACTCTCATTGCTTCTATAGCCGACTTCTAGCCTGCGCACTTGTTCCATATTGACGACATCAACCACCTCAAGCGGATACGGTAAATGCCAGCGTGGACCAGGGTCAGTTGTTTCAATGAACTTACCAAAACGCTGTACTACACCTAATGAACCTTGATCAACGATATAAAATCCTGTGCCTAACCAAATTAAGGAAACGAACGCAATAATAGGCAAAACAGGGAAATTTGCGCCGCTAGCATTAGAGCTACCAGGTCTTTGATTTGATGCGCCGCCGCCCTTGCCAAACAGAGCATTGATCTTACGGCTGATGTCGCGCATCACTTCATCCAAATCTGGTGGACCTTCGTTATTGCGTTGTCCCCATCCAGGAAATTTAATCATTCATTACTCCATTGAATTCAAATAACTCACATGCAAATAGCCAAGCACTCTTCTGCACTCGTTAATAAAAATTTAAACAAACAAAATTATGCACTTAAAAATTAAGTGCAATTTATGCGTAACTGCTTTCTTCGGTGCTAAGTAATTGCAAATGACGGTGATGCTCTGCCATGGCTAGCCTTAATAAATCTAAGCCATCGCCAGTTTTGGCAGACGCATGTATGCTGACAATTCTACCATATTCATCCCGGCTGACAGCAGGTGCCAAACCAACTCGATCTATTTGGTTATGTACCAGAATCTGCGGCACACCATCAGCGCCTATCTCCTGCAGCACTTTGTTGACTTGGGCGATTTGCTCATCACGGTTAGTACTTGCGGTATCAACGATATGCAGTAGCAAATCGGCCTGAGCCGCTTCTTCCAAGGTCGCGCCAAAGGCCTCAACCAAAGCGTGTGGTAAATGCTTGATAAAACCAACAGTGTCAGACAGCACCACTGCACCGCAATCTGGAATATAAATCTTGTGCGTCGTCGTATCCAGTGTGGCAAACAGTTGATCAGCGGCGTAGATATTCGCTTTAGTCAAACGATTGAATACAGTGGATTTCCCTGCATTGGTATAGCCAACCAAGGATACTGTCATCACGTTAGAGCGCTTACGGGCGCGCCGCTGCATACCGCGTTGCGCTTTAAGCTTGAGTAGTTTTTCACGCAACTGTTTCACTCTAACGCGCAGCATACGACGGTCTAACTCTAGTTGAGTTTCACCAGGACCACCACGTACACCGATACCACCTTTTTGGCGCTCTAAGTGCGTCCAACCACGTACTAACCGTGTGGACAGATGCTCAAGTTGCGCCAACTCTACTTGCAATTTACCTTCGTGACTTTGGGCGCGCTGACTGAATATGTCGAGAATCAAGCCAGTTCGATCCACCACACGCGCTTGTAAAAGACGCTCTAAGTTACGCTGCTGCGAGGGGGTAAGGTCATGATTGAATACTGCAATATTAGAGTCACTGGCCTGCATCATTTGCACAAGTTCATCTGCTTTACCGCTACCAATGAAATGTTTGGCATCCGGCGACAGCCGTTTGCCTTCCACTGTGCCACGAATGGATAAACCAGCGCTAATGCTGAGCTGGCGTAGCTCGTTTAGACTTTCTTCGTAATCGCTATCACCAAAATCTACGCTGACCAAAATGGCGGCTTCGCCGCCGCTTGGTCTTTCAAACAAATCTTTCAACGGTTATTCATCACCTTCGGGCAGAGCAATGCTTACCGCACGCGCTGGCACAATAGTTGAAATTGCATGTTTGTACACCATCTGTGTCACAGTATTTTTAAGCAAAATCACGTACTGGTCAAACGAGTCGACCTGACCTTGCAATTTAATACCATTGACGAGATAGATTGATACAGCGACATGCTCTTTACGTAAAGCATTAAGAAATGGGTCTTGTAACATTTGCCCTTTTTGATTCATGATATCTCCTATTGTTTGGAGTTAAATAAATACCGCATAATATTCAGCAGCATGTAACGATGTTACTCTTGTTGAGACTAAGAACAATACATTTTGTTCTATTTATTTGAGCTTAATTAAAATCAAATCTCAAAATGCTTTACGCTTCAGTTTTAAGATGCAGCCTAACTTAGTAATTTCAATAGCACTTGCTTAAGTTTTTTTAAAACAAAAACTTAATTAAGTACCGACTCAATTCTTGCGAGCACTTCATCTTTACCTAACAAAGCCATCACCTGGTCGATACTTGGTGATTGCGCAATACCTGTGAGCATCACACGCAATGGCATAGCAACCTTGGGAAACTTCAATTGATGCTGCGTGACTACGGCTTCTATCGCATGATGGATAGACTCTGGTTGCCAATCAATATTCTTGAATGACGCGGCCAATGTGGCAATAACAGGCTGAATCTCAGCAGTCAGATGTTTTTCAGCTGAAGCTATATCCATCACAGGCTTCTGGTAGAAATAAGCAATATTTTCTGCCAGCTCATTTAAGGTATGCACGCGCTCTTTATATAAATCAATAACCGCAGACAAATTCGGCTGGTTGGTAACACTGACACCTAGTTTTGCTAATCGAGCAGTGATATCGCGTACCAGATACTCAGAATCTGCCTGCTTAATGTAGTGCGCGTTCAACCATTTAAGTTTTTCAGTGTTGAATTGTGCTGCAGATGGCGTGATATGGTCTAAATCGAACCACTCACAAAATTGCTGCATGCTAAAAACCTCCTCATCACCATGACTCCAGCCAAGGCGAGCCAGATAATTCAAAACCGCTTCCGGTAGGTAACCGTCTTCATCATATTGCATCACACTCACAGCACCGTGACGCTTGGAAAGCTTCTGGCCATCATCACCCAAAATCATGGATAGATGCGCATACTGAGGCACCGTGGCTCCTAAAGCATTCAACATATTGATTTGGCGTGGTGTGTTATTCACATGATCATCACCGCGAATCACTTGGGTAATTCCCATCTCCCAATCATCTACGACTACACAAAAGTTATAGGTCGGCGTGCCATCAGCGCGTGCGATGATCAAATCATCCAACTCTTGATTGGCAATGCTAATCTCGCCTTTAACCAAATCATTCCAGACCACGTTACCTGACTGCGGATTTTTAAAGCGAATAACAGGTGGAATATCTTGAGGCGGTGGCGGTAAAACTTTGCCGGCTTCAGGGCGCCAGCGGCCATCGTAACGTGGCTTTAAGCCTTGCTGCGTCTGCACTTCACGCAAAGCGTCAAGTTCTTCTCTGCTACAATAACAATGATAAGCAGTGCCTTCATCCAACATTTTTTGAATCACCTGCTTATAGCGATCCATGCGCTGCATCTGATAAAAAGGGCCTTCGTTATAATCCAGCCCCAACCATTGCATGCCATCCAATATCGCCTGCACCGCTTCTGGTGTACTGCGCGCTACATCGGTATCTTCAATGCGTAATATAAAATCACCGCCGTGTTTTTTAGCATAAGCCCATGAAAACAGTGCAGTACGTGCACCACCGATGTGAAGAAAACCCGTAGGACTAGGAGCAAAGCGCGTGCGAACGATCATATTGAATAGTATTTAATAGTAATGCCGCTATTTTATCATGGCTAACCTGTTAACCCTGTTAGTAATCGCCTTTTTGTAGAGTTTGTTCAGAAATTATGCTATGTTGTTTATGAACAATAAAATCAACCGGTTAGGTAAATTAAAGAGCATATTGAATGAAAAATACTTTTCAAGAGATTATTGCTAATGTCTTTAATGACATCCCGAACAAACATACCGTTTGGTTAGAAGCAATAAGTGGTCAAGATGACCTTCATGCACTCCACTCAGCCACCCAAGGTCTAGAACTCGCGCTATCGGATAAAGCACTTTCACCTAGTGTCTTATCTAAAGTTATTGAGAGAGCCAAGCAAAAGACCACTCCCATACTCATTAAATTAAATCAGCAATTTATAAGATTCGAATTCATGGATTCGAGTCTGGAAAACAATATCGTTGCTGTCGCTTATGCCTTTCATAAACAACTATACAGTTGCCATATCCAACAATTGGAGCATTTTCTTGAGACTCCAAGTCTAGAAAAAACAGAAGCCGCTAACCCGCTCATGCACGGCGCCGTCAATCAGGCGTTTGAAATGCTGAAGTGGCGTAGCTTTGTTAATTTTGGATTAGCGCCAAATGTCTGGCTGCAACTACATAAGATTTATCAAGTAGCGGACGAGAACAACTTACTTGAGCAGTCTTTAGAAGCGCCAGAACGTGACTCAAATAACTTGTCAGGTACTGGCACCCTAGCCGCCCTCTTAGTGCGCATCTATATGTTAGATAGCCTGCAACAAGCTAACCTTGATCGCCAAGGTGTCGATCTTGCTTGCAAGCTGCTGCAAACCAAGTTGCAGCATGTCGAAATCTCAAGCGAATTCAACCCGATTAAATTTCTGTTTTATGTAGATTTAGAAAAAGGTACCGGGGCTAAGAGGATTCGCCACTTTACACCCACCAGAACCTGCATCTATTGGCAGATAGACGACCTGGAAAATACAATCAATAAACTTATTGCTGATAAGTCAGGACTGGCTCTTGAGCAACAGTTCTCAATTGAACCTCACCAAATCAAAGCCACTATAGAAATGCTGAATGCCATATTCAGAGAATGGTCGCGCAAAGAGTATCTGCGTCAACGCAGAAAAGAAAAAAGGCAGAAACTGACCACCACAGCAAATGTAGTGCATGGCATTAAAGATGTACGAAAGCGCATTCAATCACACCAAAATAGCAAACTTGCTTACGGCTCCAGACTTTCAGCTGACGGAAAAACATTTGGTGACAAAACACTAGATGAACGATTAAAAAGCCACACTACAAGCATAGATGCTTCAAACAATGCAAGTACCTCCAATGACCACTGGATAATTGTCGATGAAAGCAATCAAGGCTTGGGTGCCAGCGCCAGCAGAGAACTCAATCCATGGATTTCGACAGGTCAATTGGTTGGATTAGTCCTAGCAGCCTCCACGCAAGAGATGGTGATTGCAGTGATTAGAAGCACCAGACCCAGAGCACATCGCAAAGTACATGTAGGGATGGAACTATTATCCCGTCATGCAAAATGGGTCTTACTAAAACCCATCACTCCGGATATGAATAAATCAGGTGAAGAGATTATTCCTGCAAATGTACACAGCTTTGCTGGCCTGTATTTACCTATTGAAGCAGGAGTATCACTCAAATCGATGTTATTACTTCCAAAAATCGAGTTTATACCAAATGGGCAATATGAAATCTCTATCAATGGCATGGTTGAGAAAATCACTCTCAATGATGCCATTGATAGCAGAGATGACTGGGTAAAAATCATTTATCCTAGGTAAAGTCACTCAGAAATTACGTATTCTGGGCGACCCATATTGGTCCCCAAATTAATAAGGGGCTAAAACCTTTTAAAAGCATATTTCATAGATTGCTTGACAATGTTTCTATATTTATGGAAATATAGAATGTATGGATATTAAATCTGCAGTTTTACAGCTTTCATCAATCGCGCAAGAAGCACGCTTGGAGATATTCAGACTACTTGTTCAAGTGGGGACGGAAGGTTTGCCAGCGGGTAATATTGGTGAACGCCTTCAAATTCCAGCAAGCACTCTCTCATTCCATCTTAAAGAACTGAGTCATGCTGGGCTCGTTAACTCACGACAAGTCAGCCGCTTCATCTACTATTCAGCCAATTACGAAGCAATGAATGGTTTACTCGTTTACCTTACTGAAAATTGCTGTGCCGAGGAAGGCTGCAACCCTATTGCTGCCTGTAAAACCGAATAAAGGAGTTGAAAATGAAAAGGATGCATTTACATATCTCCGTTGAAGACATCAACAAAAGTATCAACTTCTACAATAATCTATTTGGTGTAGAGCCTACCGTTGCTAAACCCGATTATGCTAAGTGGATGTTGGACGACCCGTTAGTAAACTTTGCCATCAGCAAACGTGGCGCCACACCTGGGCTTGACCACATAGGGATTCAAGTTGAAAGCGCGATTGAGCTAGCAGAAATCAAAGAACGTTTAGAAGCAGCTGAGTTAAGCCTGCTTACTCAGGATGACACAACATGCTGCTACGCCAAATCAGATAAACATTGGGTGCAAGATCCATCAGGAATTGCATGGGAAACATATCGAACTTTAGACAGCGCACCTACATTTAGCAGCCAAGAGACTACCAAATCTAGTACAGCTTGTTGCGTGCCAGTAACTCAAATAGTACAGTCTATTTCCAGGAAGTAGACTGTGAGCTTATGAAAAAATAGCGCCTTTAAACTGCGACGCTAAGCCAATAACTTCAGTGAAACTGATGCTCAGTTCAGCGGCGCTACCATAAACTTTAAAACTCAGCGACGACATTAAAACGGCTAAGTCTAAAAACTTAACTTCCTGACTTAGCTTGTTCTTTGTTATCAGCCTTCCAGCCGCCGCCTAAAGCTTTAAACAACTCAACCGTTGCCACCAACCTTGCCTGGCGACTTTGAATAAAAGCTAACGCTGTATCGTTATACACACGTTGTGCATCCAGCACATCCAGATAAGCTGAGTAGCCTGATTTATAACGGTTTTCGGAGACCTCCAGCGCTTTTTTGGCCGCTTCTTGACCTCTATTGAGTGCAGCTTCACGTTCAGAATTCTGGCGCAAATTGACCAGTGCATCATTCACTTCTCTAAACGCATTTTGTATTGCGCCTTCGTAGCTAGCCAATGCTTGTTTTTGCTTAGCACTTGCTTGATCAACACGTGAGTTCAGTCTGCCAGAATCAAAGATCGGCAGATTTAAACTGAGACCGCCGGTCCAAATCCGTGCAGCAGATTTGAGGATATCGCCTAACTCCAAACTCTCGCCACCTAAACTTGCAGTGAGTGAAATAGTTGGATAAAGCGCAGCTTTTGCCACTCCGATATTTGCATCAGCCGCGATCATTGTCTGTTCAGCCTGACGTACATCTGGTCGTGCTTCCAATAAGCTAGACGGCAAGCCAGCAGGCGGCGTTGGCGGTATTGGTAAGGTCTTGATATCTGCCATCGCCACATTCAAATCCAGTACACCAGTCAACACTGCTAATTGATGCATACTCAGCGCTCTAAGCCTTGTGAGCTCCGCCAATTGTGCAGTCAGGTTCGCACTTGCCACCTCTGCCTGATGTACATCTAAGGCTGATGCCACACCACCATCTAAACGGCGTTTAGTTAAAGCGAGACTTTCATCACGGCTTTTTAAGTTATCCTGCGCCACTGCAATTTGTGACTCTAAACTGCGTAGCACTAGATAATTACTGACCACCAAGCTAGACAACGACAGCGCTACGGTATCTTTTGCATAACGTGTGGATAATGCTTGAGCACGTGCAGACTCTTTAGCGTTGCGTAACTTGCCCCAGAAGTCGATCTCAAATGATGTGCCAAGCTGTACGCTATAGTTATTTCGAGGATTGTCACCAAAGGCAGGGAAAGCACCCGCTTCCGTCACACGTGAGCGGGTTCCTGCTGCATCTAAATCCACTCGGGGGAATAAAGCAGCACCTACTTCACGCATCACCGCATCAGCTTCTTCAATACGTGCCACGGCTAACTTGATATCGGTATTATTCTGCAAAGCTTTTTCTACCAAGTCATTCAATGTCTGATCTTGATATAACTTCCACCAATCACTAGCAACTTGACTGCTAGCTTGGCCTGTTGAACCCTGCTCTGGCTCGCTATACTGTGCAGGTACGGCTACTTTTGGACGCATGTAATCTGGCCAAATTTGGCATCCGGCAAGCATCGTTGCCATCACTGCGACATAAACGAGTTTGATGTGTTTTGAATATAAGTGCGGCATCATACCGTTTCCTTTGGGTTTGGCTCTGCAGGATGTGGTGCTGAACCGTTTTCTAAAAGTTTATCGTGATGTTTTCTATCCACGTTTTTGTTGCTCAACCACGTAAAGAACATCGGGATAAATATCGTAGCCACAAAAGTAGCCAATATCATGCCGCCGAATACACCGGTACCCATTGAGCGACGTGCGGCAGAACCCGCACCTGTCGCAACTACCAATGGCACGATACCTAACACAAACGCCATTGACGTCATCACAATCGGTCTAAACCGCAAGCGTGCAGCCTCTAGTGCGGCATCCATGATAGGCATACCCTCCTCCATTTTTTGGCTTGCAAACTCCACAATCAGAATCGCGTTTTTAGCCGCCAAACCAATCAAGGTGATCAAACCAATTTGGAAGTAGATATCATTTGGCATACCTCGCAAGAACACTGCTAATAAAGCACCAGCCAATGCAAATGGTACGGCCATAATCACCGCTAACGGTAACGCCCAAGTTTCAAACTGCGCAGCCAGAATCAAGAACACCATGATAATAGCGAACCCGAAGGCAAAGATGGCCGCTGAACCAGTACGTTTTTCCTGGTAAGCCTGGCCAGTCCAAGCGATCTGGTAACCGTCAGGTAGGTTCTGTGCAGCAATCTTCTCTACCATCTCAATCGCCTCACCAGAACTTACACCTGGCGCGCCGCCCCCTAATACTTTGGCTGAAAGCAAGCCGTTATAACGCTCTAATTGTTCTGCGCCCACAATGTTTTTAACCTTGCTCAGCGCAGACAGCGGCACCATTTGACCTGTATTTGAACGCACATATACTTTGCCCAAATCTTCAGCTTTCATACGGTATTCAGCTTCAGCTTGCAGCTGTACGCGGTAAGTACGTCCTGACTTATTGAAGTCATTGACATAGAGCGAGCCCATGGTACTTTGCAGCGTTGCATAAATATCAGAAACCGGCACCCCTTGCGAAATCGCTTTTGCTTCATCTACTTCTACAAATAGCTGCGGCACTGTTGGTCGGAAGAATGTATTGATGCCCGCCAAACGTTTTTCAGTTTTTAATGCATCGATAAAGTTATTCGTTACCGCTGATAGATGCATAGGATCAGTGTCATTGCGACTTTGTACATACACCTCAAAGCCACCTGAACTGCCCAAGCCGCGAATCGCTGGCGGGTTAAAGGCAATCGCCATGCCATCAGGTTGTTGCATACCAATACCAAACAACTTGCCAACAATATCATCAGCCGTAGATTCACGTTCAGCCCAATCCTTCAAACGCACAAACATGGTGGCAGCACTGGTTTTGTTACCACCACCAATTAAGTCGAAACCATAGACTGAAAATTCAAATGCTGTTGCTGGGTCTTTCGCAATCTCTGAACGCACAGCTTCAGCTGTTTTAGTTGTGCGGCTCAGCGTTGCACCATCCGGCATGATCACCGCAGTGACTACATAACCTTGATCTTCTGCTGGTACAAAGCTACCCGGCACCGTGCGTAACAACACAATCACAAATAAAATGATTGCAGAGAACACCACAGTACCGATAATTCTGTGGTGCAACGTCAAGTTCACTACGCGAGAATAGAAATTGGTTAAACGACTAAAGTTGCGATTGAACGGTTTGAAGAAAGCCGATTCACCATGTACTGATTTCAACAGAATCGCACACAAGGCTGGCGTTAGTGTTAAAGCCACCACGCCAGAAATCACAACAGCAACAGCAACAGTCACAGCGAATTGGCGGTACATCTCACCTGCAATACCACCCAAGAACGCAACGGGGATAAACACAGCACACAGCACCAACACAATTGCCACTACCGCAGCGGATACTTGCTCCATTGATTTAACTGCGGCTTTAATCGGCGACAGTTTTTCTTCCGTCATCAACCGTTCGACGTTCTCCAACACCACAATCGCATCATCTACAACGATACCGATGGAAAGCACCATCGCAAACAAGGTCAAAGTATTGATGGAGAAACCAAACATCCACAAGCCTGCAAATGTACCAATCAACGAGATAGGCACTGCAATCAATGGAATTAAGGTTGCACGCCAGCTTTGCAAGAATACAAATACGACGAGCACCACTAACAACATCGCTTCACCCAAAGTGATGACCACTTCTTCAATTGAAGACTTTACAAAATCACTAGTATCGTAAGGTACTTCCCAATCCACACCCTCTGGGAATCGTTCTTTCAATTCTGCCATTTTTACTTTAATGGCATCTGCGGTATCCAGCGCATTAGCACCAGTTTGCAAGAAGATAGGAATACCGACACCTGGCAAACCATCCAACGCGGTACGTACGTTATAGCTTTGTGAGCCTAACTCGATACGAGCGACATCTTTAAGATAGAGCACACCACGTGGGCCTTCTGCACGGATAATGATGTTGCCAAACTCAGATGGATCTACCAAACGCCCTTTGGCCGTCACTGTATATACAAGCTGCTGACTAGACGGAGATGGTTCTTGGCCGATCTTACCGGCCGCATATTGCGCGTTCTGTGCTTGAATAGCGTTAGAGATATCAGTGGTGGTAATACCCAATTGCGCCATGCGGTCTGGTTTCAACCAGATACGCATCGAGTAATCTTGTGCGCCAAAGATAATGGCATCGCCGACACCTTTAATACGTTTCAACTCATCCAACACATTGAGCGTCGCGTAATTACTTAGGTATAGCGGGTCATATTTTTTCTGCTTATCGGTCAACATCACAACCAATAAAATGTCATTAGAGCGCTTTTGCACAACCAAACCGGTACGGCGCACCTCATCCGGCAAACGCGGCAAGGCAATATTGACGCGATTACTTACGTTAAAAGTAGCTTGATTAATATCTGTGCCTACTTCAAACGTCGCTGTAATCGTTAAAGTGCCACTAGAGTCAGCGCTGGAGTTGAAATACAACAAGCCTTCAACACCGCTTAATTGCTCTTCAATCGGCGCTGCAACTGTTTTAGAGAGTGTATCGGCACTCGCACCTGGATACGTTGCTGTAATCAATACGGTCGGTGGCGCAATCTGCGGATACTGCGCAATAGGTAATTGCAGTGCCGCAGCTATACCTGCCAATACAATAATGATTGATAATACAGAGGCAAAGATAGGCCTCGTAATAAAGAATTTAGACATATTATTCTCGCTTAGGCTTTAATAGCAGGCTTGGTTTTAGTGCTTGATTTATTTTTACTAAGCTCAGCTTTAGGTGCTACCGGCAACTGATTTGTCGCCTTTGGAGACACAGGTGCACCAGGGCGCAACTTGATAATATTATCGACAATGACTTTGTCGCCTAAATTAAGGCCGCTCAAGACCACCCAATCTTGTCCTACCCAGTTACCCACTACGATTGGTTTAACCGTAGCCTCATTTTTTTCGTTTGCTACGTAAACAAACTTGCCTTGGTCACTCGTTAGCACTGCAGTTTGCGGCACAACAAACACACCATCCTGCTGACCAGTTGTTACGCGAATACGTACAAACTGACCTGGTAATAAACTTTTATCATTATTTTCAAAAGCAGCGCGCAATTGTTGCGTACCCAATTGCGGGTCAATACTACTAGCAGCAAAATTCAACTTACCTTTTTTGGCGTATTCTTTACCATCAGGCAATATCAACTTCACTTCTTTTACATTCGCTTGGGTTAAACGACCACCAAGTGCTGCAAACTCATTATCAGACAAGCTAAAGCGTACCCAAATTGGTGTGATTTGGCTCACCGTAGTCAACAAACTTGAATTCGGGCTTACCAATGCACCCTCAGAAAATTCAAAACGGCCTGCAACACCTGATAGCGGTGAAGTTACTGTGGTATAAGACAGATTCAATTCGGCTTCGCGTACGCTAGCCTCATATTGTGCAAGTGCTGCACGTGCTAAAGAATTGTCAGAGGCTGCATTGTCTGCCTCACGCTGACTGACTGATTGTGTTGCCAACAAACCTTGTAAACGTTGTGCTTCACGCTGTGTTTGCTCAACACGCGCCCGTTGTTGTGCTAATTGTGCTTTTGCGTTGGAGAGTGCAATTTGAAATGGCACTGGGTCAATTAAAAACATCGCCTGCCCTGCCTGAATTGTAGAGCCTTCTTCAAACAGCTTTTTAAGCAGGATGCCGCCCACACGAGGACGAATCTCAACTTCTTTTGCACCCTCGGTTTGAGCAACGGCCTCAGCACTGATTGGCACACTTGTTGGCTGTAATTCAATCACACTCACTGGCATAGCTGGCATTTGGCCTGCCTGTGAAGCTGCATCACCCTTTTTGCCGCAGCCAAACAATACCAAGCTAGAAATTAAAATAACAATAGCAATTTGAGAAACCGTTCTTTGTTGATATTGTTTAGTTGATTCGAATTCCATTCATCGCTCCATGTCTCTAATTACATTAAGTTTTTGATTGCGTTTGTTAGATTAAGTGCAATCAAAAATGCTTGCTTACATACAATTTTGTATGTATATTATATACAAACAAGAATGTATGTAAATAACTTTTTGTTAAAATATGTTGGAATATTTATTAGTGACACAGTGAGAAAAGCTATATGGTAAGAAAGACTAAAGAAGACGCAGAACTAACCCGACAGCAAATTATTGATGCCGCTCGTGAGGTATTTTTAGTGCGTGGCGTCAGTCGCTCCACGCTGGAACACATTGCTGCACAAGCTAATGTCACACGCGGCGCGGTGTATTGGCATTTTAAAAACAAAACCGAGATTTTTCATGCCCTCCGCGATCAGGTCTTTTTACCGCTCATCGACCGCATGGATGATACTTTAGCAGTCGAAAGCAATGTAGACCCACTGACTCAAATTGAAAATAGCCTGTGCGACACTATCCATGAACTCAATGAAAACATGGAAATGCGTCAAACTTATGAAATTATGATGATTAAATGCGAGTATGTTGATGAATTTGCTACAGTGCTGCAACAGATTCTTAACAACTGCTCAAACATCACAGAAAAGATGCAACTCGCCTACGAACGCGCTCAATCTCTCAACATGTTAGTTGAAACACATACACCACGTGCGCTGGCACTGGATACACATTTATTCTTTGGCGGTTTGCTACATATGTGGGTAAAAGACTTTGACGGCAGCAGATTCCGCTTTCAAGCGACAGAACTGATTAAATCGCACATCAATCTACGTAGAAAATAATTAAACCGCCTTATTCTTTCTTAAGCTTTTAATGGGTAGATCGTTAAATCGACTACATTTGACGTTCCCAATTAAAATCAATACTAATCTATTTAAATAATTTAATCGCAGCAGTGATGTCTACTGCGGCGTGGTTGTATTCTTTCCACGGTTTATTACCTTTTGCCAGCCGAGCGTGAATGGTCTTTATATTCCAATGATTGCCGCCCTCAATGGAGGCAAGTTCACTCCAATCGATAGGAACCGAAACCCCGAGTCCAGGCCGCGCCCTTGCAGACCAGGCACATACCGTAGTAGCGCCCTCACCATTGCGAAGATAATCGATATAAATTTTGCCAATACGATTTTTTGGGCCACTTTTTGCGACAAATCTATCGGGTATTGTTTTCGCAATATGATTAACAATGGCTTCAGACAAGCCCTTTACTTGCTCCCAGTTGTATTTAATCTTGAGTGGAACGACAATATGTAAGCCTTTCCCACCGCTTGTTTTTAGGAATGTAGGCAAGGGAATTTCAGCTAAAAAAGCCTGCACCATCTGTGCTGCTTCTTGCACTTGCTGCCATTGCACTCCTTCACCAGGGTCCAAATCAAACACCATTCTATTCGGCTGATGAGGATGATGATTGAAGTTATTGCCCGTGTGGAATTCAATGACATTCCATTGTGCAGAGGTGAGCAGGCCTTGCTCACTGACAACTTCCAAAAATGGCTCATGCTCCTTATCAAGGTTAACTTGGACCACGCCTTCTAACTTTTCAACTTCTGCATGTTTCTGAAAGAAAAGTTCACCTTGTATACCTTGAGGTGCGCGAAGCAGCGCAACAGGCCGATGCGCTAAATGCTCCAGCATTAAATGCTTAACTAGGTCGTAATATTTAACGAGATCAATTTTAGTAGTTCCCGCATCAATTAAACGATTAGGGTGAGTAACCCTTAAATGACTGGACAAGGTAGACGGCGTTAGATCTTCCGAGGAATCAATAGATGCCATAGGCTTAATGACTTCACGCGTGATTTGATCGGCAGGTTTATCGGTTCTCAAGCCATGAAATACAGGATGACGTAAGCGCCCTTCTGTGGTCCACTCCCGATAAGAAACTACTGCTAATAATTTTGCCTGAACCCAATGAGGTTTGCCCATCAAGATTTTTGGCGGCTTGGAAAAAGGAGAAGCTTTAGAAGCCAGCGCATCAAGTTTAGACTTGATATCAATTAAAGATTTCTGATCAAATCCAGTACCTACATTGCCGGCATAGGTAAGCTCACCATGTTCGTTATGCACACCTAGCAATAAGGCACCAAACTCTTTCCGCGTACCTTTTGGCTCGGTATAGCCTGCAATCACAAACTCTTGCCTGTAACTACATTTAATCTTTACCCAGCTAGAAGTCCTTCTCGGTAAATAATGGGAATGACGATGTTTGGCAATGATTCCTTCTAAACCAAGTTTACACACGGAAGCGATCAGGTTTTTAGCAGACGTTTCAAATACCTCGCTAAGCCGCACTGTTTCCGATGTCTGTTTCTCCATAATATGTTTTAACACTGCTTTACGCATCATCAATGGCACATACTCCAAATTCATTCCATTGAAATACGGCAGGTCAAATAAATATAAAATGATGTTACTGGAATTTTCAGTATCCATGGCCCGCTGTAGAAGGCCGAAGTCGGGGATATCATTGTCATCCAGCACGACGATTTCACCGTCATACCACCCTGAGGGTAATTTCAATTTAGAAATTTCTGCGTGTAGATTTTTTAGTTTAGACGTCCAGTCATTACCATTTCGGCTGAATAGTTTGATGTCATCATCTTCAATACGCGTGAGAAGACGATAACCGTCAAACTTTATTTCATAGATCCACTCATCATTATTTTTAGGCGGACTATCAGTGAGTACCGCTAATTGAGGTGCCAGTTTCGTTGGTAATTTCTCTTTGCTGGCACCGGCTTTTAATAGCAAACTATCACTACTTAAATATTCCGGTTTTAATTCCGGGGTTTCTTTTTTAGAGGTTTCTTTAAAGATTTCTTTAGAAGCAGGCGTTACAGATGTACTTTTTTTGAATGATTTTAAAGATGAAACACTCTCGGGCAATTCATCCACCACACTGTAATCCTGTGCTGCTTTAGCGAACTCATCTTTTTCTTTTATTAACAGCCAAGGTTCCTGCTTATCGCTTTTACCTTTCATTCGCACTAAAGCCCAATTACCCTGTAGCTTGTGTCCGTTCAACTGAAACTTAAGATTACCTTCTTTGTAACCCTCCTCTGGATTACCTACCGGTACCCAATACCCTTTATCCCACACAATGACTTTGCCCGCACCGTACTGTTTGGCGGGAATAGTGCCTTCAAAACTTGCATAGGAAATTGGATGATCTTCGACATGAACAGCTAGTCGCTTATCTTTAGGGTCATAACTGGGGCCTTTAGGAACCGCCCAGCTTTTTAAAGTACCGTTTAATTCAAGTCTAAAATCATAATGTAGCCTGCTTGCCCAATGCTTCTGTATCACAAACGAGAGCGCGTTTTTATTCGCCACGCCTTTATCAACGGGTTCAGGCGTGATTGAAAAGTTTCGTTTGGCTTTGTATTTCGCCAATAAATCGTAGGCATTCATGATGGTTTAAAAGAACCCCCAAACATTTAATTGTTTCAAACCCCTGCTAATTAGTATCACTTCTATCATGATGAGTTCCTTGAACTCACCCCGATTAAAAAATTATCGTTTAAGTTTAAAAATTCATCTGTCTGTTATCGAACATAAAGCTAAAAACTAGGTTTTACAGACACACTTATTTGCACCAAGAGTCCGTAGGACTCATAGCAATTTATTAGAGTTATGTGCGCTATCGTACTGACTACAATTAAAGTCCTATTTAAGATTTAAATCTCCTATGCAGGAAAGCGCCTACAAATTAATCAGCAATTATCCTATTTGTTACTCGACCTCCTACATTCAATATATCTGATTAGCATTCAAAGAAGTATTTCAAGAAGGATTTCTAATGCTGACATTCAGAAAGATAGCTAATAAACCGCTATTTTTTTCCGTTTCAATAATCTTGGTTTTGATATCAATGATTGTTATTTTTGAAATGCTTGGCTGGCCATTTCTCAAAGCACCCTTAGAGAAACTTATGGCTCAAAATTTAGAGCGTAATATCAAAATAGACCGCCCATTCAAACTTAAATTGATTGGTGGTGTGCAAATTAAAGCGGCTGGTTTCTGGATATCCGCCCCTGCCGAATTCAAAGTTCCGAACTTAGCCAATGCAAAAGGACTTGAGCTCCAATTACGCTATAGCGATTTATGGAACATCAAAGATGGTGATCCATATGGCATTAAATCTATTAAAGCCGAACAAGTAGACGCTAATTTAGTCCGGCTTTTGAATGGTAGATCCACGTGGCAATTCAATAAGGATGAGAATGACCCTATTCGTCCTTTTCCAGTGATTCAAACACTAGTGATTCGCAAAGGCCAAGCCCATGTAAATGATAGCCTTACCAAGGCAAACCTCGTCGTCAGCTTTGACACCAACGAAGGGAAAAGTAATACAGCTTCAATCTCAAAAGTTGCTATTAAAGGTGATTTTCGTGAGCGTAAATTAAAAAGCGAATTAATCACGCACGGTTTTCTGCCAATTGCTTCTCAAGATAAGAATTCACCGCCTGTGTCGTCAAAAGGTTGGCTGGAATATGGGAATGTCCATATGGATTTTGACGGCTTTGTTTACGACCTATTTGGTGAACAAACTTTAAAAGGAAAATTGGCTGTGAATGGTTCGTCTTTAGGGGAGTTGGGCGATTTACTTAGCATCACACTCCCGCGTACTACAGCATTTGAAATTATGAGTGACGTAGAAAGAAATCAGGAAGGCTGGCTCATTGATATTGCGTCAGCACATGTTGGACAAAGCGATTTGTACGGTAAATTTAAATATGATACGCGTCCAGAAAAGTCTCTCCTACAAGGTGAGCTTAAAGGTAAGCGCTTTGTGTTGGCAGATTTAGCGCCTGCATTTGGTAGCGCAGATGTAGAGCCAGGCAAAAGAGAGCGTATATTTCCAGACAAGCCTTTAGATTTTGCTACCTATAACCGTATGAATGCGGATATCAGTGTAGATATTGATCATGTTGACCTAGGCAAAGCTTTTCGTGAGCCAATAAAACCATTCAAAGCAAGTCTAGACCTGAACAAAAACAAATTATCTTTAGCAAAAATTGATGCCAGGACGGCTCAAGGCAGTATTTCAGGTGACATTTACATTGATGCGCATGAACAAAAAAACGTAGCGAATCCTCAGCAAGAAAAAAACCTGAAACAGATAAAACCTGATTGGAATATCAATTTAGCAGTTAAGGATATCAATCTGGAAAAATGGTTACAAATCTCTGCTGCTCGTAAAAAAAATTCTAAAGAAGCGAATAAAAGTGAAGCCTCCCAAGCCTATGTAACAGGATTTTTAAATGGCAAAGCTAAATTCGAGGGCAAAGGTAATTCTACCGCCCAGTTATTACAATCCCTTAATGGCGACCTCTCTCTCTATGTACGTAACGGAAAAATTTCTCATCTCATAGTAGAAGCAGTTGGTTTAGATATAGCGCAAGCCATCGGAGTTTTAATAGAGGGTGACAAACCTATAGTCATGGAATGCGCGGTCATGGATTTTAAAGCTAAGCAAGGCATCTTGAAATCGAACGTAGCCTTAATTGATACACCAGTTACCACAATCGTATTAGATGGCAATATAGATATGGGTGAAGAGAAATTTGATTTACGAATGATGGCAGAGCCTAAGAATTTCTCCCCTTTTACGATTCGATCCCCAATTCATTTAACAGGTACTTTTCTTAATCCAAATGTTGCGCCTGAAACTGCACCAATAGGGGCACGTGTTGCGGGAGGGATTTTGTTAGCTTTGATAAATCCGCTTGCTGCCATTCTTCCGTTTCTTGACCCAGGTAAAATCAGCAGCAACACCAATGATGTGACATGTAATAACACTTTGATCTATATGAAAAAGAATAACAAACAAGGGATTGAGAAGAACAAGCTAAGCTCAGTAAGTAGATGAGTTAGTTAGTATCAATAAATTTAGTATGTACGTTAGCGTACAGAGCCATTAATGGTTTAAGAATATGCTGCAACTTTGTACAAGATTTAGAGCAACCGCTTTAAATACATGCTCTTTTTTTTATTTATATAAAGGAATTTATGATGAATCATTCAAAATTAACATTAGCACTATTTACTGCGCTTAGCATTACTGCTTTAGGTCTTACTGCTTGCGATAAACCAACTGTAGTCAATGTTCCCGCAGATACTGTTGTTGTACCAGGGCCTCCAGGACCTGCCGGTGCACCGGGCGAACCAGGTCAAACTGGTGATGCTGGCGAAACCGGCAACACTGGTGACAAAGGAGTCCAAGGTGAAACTGGCGATAGCACTACTGTGATTGTGGCACCTCCAGAATCTTCAACTACCACAGAATCTACAACCACCACTACCACTACAAATTAAATTTATTTGAAGTTGATAGATTAATCCAATTAAGGAGAGTGTCATGAGCTTAGGCACAATATTGTTGATTATTTTAGTTTTACTATTGGTCGGTGCAATTCCCACCTGGCCACATAGTAGAAGCTGGGGTTATGGGCCAAGTGGTGGTTTGGGGCTCATCTTAATTGTGATACTCATTTTGTTTTTACTAGGGCGAATTTAATGCGTCTTTGCAGTTCTGCAACTAGAGATGTTCCGCATCGTTTGGTTGCGATGACAATCAGCGCCATGTTATTGACGCTGGTTGGATGTACCCAAGAAACCAAGCAGACTTCTACTCCAGGGATAGGTATTGGACCAAATCCAGTTTTACCGCAACCCAAAAAGTCTGTCATACCAGTAGTGAACGTCGCGCCTGCAATAGGCTGGCCTGCCAATGCTAAACCCATGGCTGCGACAGGCTTAACTGTGGCGGCATTCAAGCGAGATCTTGATCACCCGCGCTGGCTTTACGTGCTTCCAAATGGCGATGTACTTGTTGCAGAAACCAATGCGCCGCCAAAACCGGAGGGGCGTAAGGGGATAAAAGGCTGGATGATGGGTTTAATGATGAAAAAGGCAGGCGCAGCTGTTCCGAGTGCTAATCGCATCACACTACTGCGTGATACCGATAAAGACGGTATTGCCGATGTAAATTCAGTGCTATTGCAAAATCTCAATTCTCCTTTCGGTATGACGCTCGTCGGCAATGACTTGTATGTAGCTAACGCTGATGCTGTGGTGAAGTTTCCATATGCGAGCGGTGATTTAAAAATTACTGCACCTAGCGTTAAAGTAGTGGATTTACCTGGTGGGCCGCTTAACCATCATTGGACGAAAAATATTATTGCAAATCCAGCTGGCACCAAGCTATATGTGACGGTTGGCTCAAATAGTAACGTGGCTGAACACGGCATGGCAGCAGAAGAAGGTCGCGCGGCGATTTGGGAAGTAGATATTAAAAGCGGCTCACACCGCATATTCTCTTCTGGCCTACGCAACCCGAATGGATTGGCTTGGGAACCTGAGACCGGCTCATTATGGACCGTAGTGAATGAACGTGACGAAATAGGTAATGATCTGGTACCCGATTATTTAACATCAGTTCAAGATGGTGGCTTTTATGGCTGGCCATATAGTTATTATGGACAAAATGTAGATGACCGCGTGCAACCAGCTAACCCCGGGTTGGTGGCTAAAGCGATATCACCAGATTATGCATTGGGTTCACATACAGCCTCGTTAGGATTAGCCTCATCTGCTAACGCCAATTTGCCAGCACATTATAAAAAAGGCATGTTTATCGGTCAGCATGGTTCGTGGAATCGCAAACCGCATAGTGGCTACAAGGTGATTTTTGTACCCTTTGCAAATGGTAAACCTGATGGTATGCCAGTTGATGTGCTTACAGGATTTCTGAGCCCAGAAAATAAGGCTTATGGCCGGCCGGTAGGTGTGGCTATTGATAAGCAAGGTGCATTGTTAGTAGCAGATGATGTAGGCAATGTAATCTGGCGTGTAACCGCAAATAAGTAAGACCTAACACAACGTTACGTGAAGAAAAACATACTGCCAAAAAAATAAACTAGGTACAAAGACTTGTAGCTGCGTTATTCTGCAGCTATCATGCGCGTAAGTTGTGACGGGGAGTTGTTATGGATATTCATACTGGTGAAATTTACGGTAAACAAACCGCTAGCAAATTCGTGATGTACAACGTACTTAAAGTCAGCAAAGCGACTAGAACAAGCAACGAAGTAGTCACGCTACAAAATATCGACAATCCACTCAGCCTGTTCGAAACAACCGCGCAAAAACTGGCTGCTTCAGGCTACATACGTATCAGCCAAACACCTTACATCGATTTAGAAGCTGCCACACCCAAACGCCGCAAAGCCGCTAAAAAACCTACACGCTGCCCACTAACTTTTGACTTTTTAGAAGACCGTGCTGATAGTGAAAGACCAGCGCCGATTATTCCAGACATGTTTAGTCCTGCCTGATTTGTTCTACCCGCTTGATTCTTTAAATAAACACCTCGATACCTTTGCTGTCATTCCGTGCTTGACACGGAACCAAAAGTCACTAGATTCCGACTTCCGTCGGAATGACAGAAGTTAATAATCTGTCATGCTAAATAATCAATAGTGAAATTTCATCAGATTTACTAACCCCTTCTGCCGCGCCGAGCAACGCAGATAAAGAGGGAGATTTCGGCGAGGACTGTCTGAGCCCAAGGCTTTATTGGGCGAGTTCCACAGCCGCCCGTTTTAGCGAGTAGCGCAGGAAACAAGCGGCGGTGGGGTGCCCTTTTATTTGGTTACTTTGTTTTGGGCAAGCAAAATAAAGTAACTCGCCTAAGGGCGAGAAAGAAGATTACAGTTCAACAAGCAATCTATAAATCATACACTGAACCTCTTGCCGAGAACTCAAGCAATATAACTTTTGAATCTTCTTTACGAGGCTCATATATCAACCTGTAATCACCTACTCTATAACGCCACAGACCTTTAAAGTCACCTGCAAGTGGCTTTTTTGTATCTCCTTGCAAAGTAACCGGCTCTTGCGAGAGCTCAAAAATCACCAGTAAAATTTTGGCACGTAAATTTTTATCAATGTTACTAATGGTTTTACAAAATGATGGGGTAAGAGATATTGACCATGCGGTTGCTATTGGCTCTCGTCGACTACGAGAAAATAACGGGGTTTCTGCGACAGCATCTAAATTGAGTTCTGGATTTTGGTTGTTATCTACATCATCAATCCAGAGCTCTTTTAAAGCCCTAGAAAATTGATATGCAAACTCAAATACTTCAAACTTTCCTTTTTGTGCCTCATCAATACTTTGCGCAAGAGTCGTTGTCTTCATTGTGAAATGGCTTAAGAAAACTACTCTCTCGGCGGCCCACCCCATAAGTCGTGACCATCTGCATTATAAATCTCAACTTCTACGAAATCGCCCGGTGTTAAACCTTCTGCATCTTCGAGATACACCACACCATCAATTTCCGGCGCATCTGCTTTAGTACGGCCAATTGCTTGGAAATTACCATCTTCTAGCTCGTTAATTTCATCCACTAACACCGTTTGCATACTACCAATCTTAGTTTGTAGTTTTGCCGCACTGATCCGCTCTTGTACTTCCATAAATCTTGCGAGACGCTCTTGTTTAACTTCTTCTGGCACTTGGTCTGGCAACTCATTCGCCTTTGCACCATCGACTGCAGAATAGGCAAAGCAGCCTACCCTATCCAACTGCGCTTCTTCCAAGAAGTCGATCAACATTTTGAAGTCATCTTCCGTCTCACCTGGGAAACCGGCAATGAAAGTACTTCTAACCGTAATGTCCGGACAGATTTCGCGCCATGCCTTGATGCGCGCTAAGTTATTTTCAGCGTGCGCCGGGCGTTTCATGGCTTTAAGGATACGTGGACTGGCATGCTGGAACGGTACATCCAAATACGGCAGAATCAAGCCATCTGCCATCAATGGCACCACATCATCAACGTGCGGATAAGGGTACACATAATGCAAACGCACCCATACGCCTAACTCGCTTAGCGCTTTACTTAAATTCGTCATATGCGTTTTAACTGGGCGTCCATTCCAGAAACCTGGACGGAATTTCATATCAACACCATAAGCTGAGGTATCTTGTGAAATTACCAGAATCTCTGAAACACCTGCGTTGACTAGATTTTCAGCTTCATTCATCACTTCGCCGATGGGACGACTCACTAAATCACCACGCATACTCGGGATGATGCAGAAGCTGCAACGGTGGTTACAACCTTCTGAAATCTTGAGGTAGGCGTAGTGACTAGGCGTTAAGCGCACGCCTTGTGGAGGCACTAAGTCAGTGTATGGGTCATGCAGTTTAGGTAAGTTGGCATGTACATGCGTCATAACCTCTTCCAGCGCATGTGGGCCGGTGACGGCCAATACACTTGGATGTGCAGCCTCTACCACTCCAGCTTTAGCGCCTAAACAGCCAGTGACAATTACCTTGCCGTTTTTGTTGATGGCTTCACCAATCGCATCCAACGATTCCTGCACGGCAGAGTCGATAAAGCCGCAGGTATTCACCACGACCAAATCTGAATCTTCATAGCTACCAGAAATCTCATAGCCTTCGGCACGTAATTGGGTGAGAATACGCTCTGCGTCGGAACCCGCTTTAGGGCAGCCTAGGGATACGAAACCAACTTTTGGATTTGCTAAACTCATTAATCAAACTCACATGTTTACTTTAAAATTAAGGGTGAAACTAAAATTAAAATGTCTAGGCTAGACAAGGCTCGCGAAAAATTTAATTGCGACGCATATGGTTTATATGTGAGCGATTAAATTTTTTAAGTACGCTGTATAGCGACGAAATTTTAATTTTAAAAATCTATATGTACATTATTGCAATTGCCTGGCTGTATGTCACGATACTAATGGCAGCCACTGAAAAAACCATCACCGCCGGTGTACTCACCTTTGTATTCTATGGCTTATTGCCTTGTGCTTTATTATTGTGGATTCTTGGGGTAAACCATCGTCGTCATAAAAAGTATGTCAAAGAATTAAGCAATGACGAACTAGGCAATGACAACGTGGACGAACCAGATAGTACCCACACCGAAAGCAATAAGTAATACCTGACTAACCGTTGCTTTTAATTCAGTACGTTTATGTAAGCCCGGTATCAAATCCGCCACAGCCACATACAGCAAGCTGGACGCTGCCAAACCTAAGATAATCGGAATCCAGCTCTGCACAGATTGCAGCGCGAAATAAGCCATCAAGCCACCTACCAAGGTTGCCAAGCTCGAAACCAGATTAAAAATCAAAGCTTGTTTTTTGGTATAACCTGAATGTAGCAGAATCAAGAAATCGCCAACCTCTTGAGGAATCTCATGTGCAATAATCGCCAGTGCGGTGACCATACCTAGCTTTACGTCCACCATAAAAGCGGCAGCAATCAAAATGCCGTCGATAAAATTATGGAAGGTATCGCCTATCATAATCATGAGGCCACTTCGCCCACTATCGTGGTGGTGAGCATGCGAATGACTATGCGCATGTAATATCGAAGGCGCTACCGCAGCCACTGCTTTATATTTAGTTTCTGCTGGAGTAGCATCAGGATGTGTCTCCGGGCAATCTTCTTCCGTATGGAGCGCATGCACCTCACAGTGATCACCATGACAATGCCGCCAGATGACCAGCTTTTCCAGTACGAAGAACAGGAACAAGCCAAGCAACAACGTTATAGAAATACTCTCTACGCTACTCGCCGCCTCAAATGCGTGTGGCAGTATCTCTAGAAATACTGCACCTAACATAGCGCCGATAGCATAGCTGACCAGCATAGGCACCCATGTCGTACGCAAGCTCAATGCAAATAGAGCAGCTAAAGATACGCTTAAAATGCCGCCAAACAGGCTCACCATCACAATCCAAGTGAGGGTGGAAATTTGCGCTGTAGCGATGGAGAAATTCAACATAAGACTTTCAAGTATTGCATCAATAAGACAAAACTAATTCAAACAAAGTGAGCATTATAAACGAGCAATCAGATTGTCGTGCTTTATGACTTGTTAAAAGCTCAACCAACTCAATATAAACACCATGAATAATCAAAAACAAACGCTCAATACTCGCATGCCAGCGATATTTATTGGGCATGGCAATCCTATGAATGCAATTACGGATAATCCGTACAAAGATGCATGGGTAGCACTAGGTAAGACTCTGCCGCGTCCAGAAGCAATTTTGTGTATTTCTGCACATTGGCAAACACGTGGCACGCAAGTGTGCGTAGCAGAAAAGCCGAGAACAATTCATGACTTTGGCGGTTTCCCAGCAGAGTTATTCGCACAACAGTACCCCGCTCCCGGCGCGCCTGATTATGCCGAAATAACTAAGGCCCTATTACCAAATGGTGTCATTACCAACTCAGATGATTGGGGCTTGGATCATGGCGCCTGGACGATATTGCAATCGCTGTTCCCTACCGCTGATGTACCAGTATTTCAACTAAGTCTCGACATGAATTTAGATTTTGTGGCACATTTCGCACTTGCTCGCCAGCTTGCTAGTTTGCGTGAGCGCGGTGTTATGGTGATAGGTAGCGGGAATATCGTACATAATCTGCGGCTATTGAATCCGCAAGGAGAACCGCCACAATGGACAATCGACTTTGATAACTACATTAAAACAGCACTGGAAACTGGTGATGACGATGCATTGATTAATATTGAACGTACCGGTGAATCAGCAAAACTCGCTGTACCTTCAGATGAACATTACCTGCCTTTGCTGTACGTTACAGCAATGCGACATACAACTGACAATATGCGCTTTTTGACAGAAGACTTTGACTTAGGCTTACTCAGTATGCGTAGTGTGATTTATCAGTAAACTACTTAGGCTCCAGCCAGATCATACTCGCCATGCGCCCGGTAACATTGTCGCGTCTAAACGAGAAAAAGCGCGCTTCATCTGTATAAGTACAAAACTCCTCGTTCACACTACCACCATAAATCTGCGTAACACCCAATTGATGTAAACGCTGTTTTGCAATCAAATACATATCGCATAACCATTTGTCACCATGAGGTTTAAAGCCCACCTCAGCCTGCTTATCTTTTTGCATAAACTGTTCGCGCACATCATCACCTACCTCAAACGCATTTGGCCCAATCGCAGGGCCTAGCCAGGCTAAAATCTCACTGTGCGGTACAGACATTTTTTTGATTGCAGCTTCAATTGCCCCATCGCACAAGCCACGCCAGCCCGCATGCACAGCAGCCACGACAGTACCCGCAGTGTTGCATAGCAGCACTGGCATACAATCTGCCGTCATGGTCACGCACACAACATTTGATTTGGTCGTGAACGAAGCATCTGCTTCTTGTACGCAACTACTTGTTGCTGCATCAATCACTTCTGTACCATGCACTTGATGGATCCAAACAGGTTCACTAGGCAAATAAGGGCTTAATAATTGGCGATTTGCAGCAACAGCAATCGGGTCGTCATTTACTCGCGTACCTAGATTCAGGCTTGCATAAGGTGCTTGGCTAACACCGCCAATACGCGTAGCCTGCAATGCCTTCACATTGGCTGGTGCAGGCCAATTAGGTGTAATAAAATTTAGATTCGCCATGAACTAGCCCTACTCTTCCAGCTCCAAATCATCATCGTCGTCGTCGAATTCGCCATCATCCTCTAGATCGTCCTCGTAATCTTCATCAGAGAGATATGGCTCCATACTTAGTTCAAAGTCTTCTTCATCATCACGCACATCTTCATGACGCATCGCTTCCAGCAAAGCTTTCATGTCATCTGCCAACTCGATTTGCCATTCCATGAACTCATCGGTTTCCGGATGCAGCAGACCTAACTTGATCGCATGCAAGGCTTGTCTATGGAATTGACTCACTTCGTCGCGCAAAGTTTGTGTCATGGCACGGATCGGTACAATACCGCGGAACCCATATACCGGATCCCCCACGATAGGCGCCTTTAAGAATTGCATATGCACGCGAATCTGATGCGTACGTCCTGTTTCTAAGTTGCAACGCATATAGGTTTGCACTGAAAAACGCTCTAGCACTTCATAACGCGTAATCGCGGGCTTACCCATACGATTAATGGCCATTTTGGTACGTGACCGCGGGTCTCGACCAATCGGCTGGTCTATCGTACCGTTACGCCAAATCTGTCCCCACACAATCGCGCGATACTCTCTTTTCACGGTACGTGCCTGTAATTGACGCACCAGATTGGTTTGTGCGGCCAACGTTTTTGCAACCACCAGCAAGCCGCTGGTCTCTTTGTCTAAGCGATGCACGATGCCAGCACGTGGCACATCTTTCAATTGTGGCGCATGAAACAACAAAGCATTGAGCAGTGTGCCTTCCCAATTGCCAGCCGCAGGATGTACCACCATGCCGGCTGGTTTGTTGATCACTAGAATATGATCATCTTCAAATATGATATCAAGCGGTATGTCTTGCGCAGTAAATGCATAAGTCTCCGGTTTCGCCTGAACCTGCACAACAATCTGCTCGCCTCCCCACACTTTGCTCTTAGAGGTACTCGGTTTTGTATCGACTGTGACTAACCCCTCTTTTATCCAAGCTTGTAAACGTGAACGGGAATGGTCAGGTAATAGGCGTTGCAGTGCCACATCAAGGCGTAAACCGCCTAAATCATGTGGAATAGCAAGCGTAATTGTATTGCCCTGATTAAGTTTACTATCAGGTACAAGTGTATTGCCAAGAGATGGTTCAGTAGCGTCAGTCATCGGTTATAATAATTGCTAATTCTTTAGTGGGCTTTGGCATGAAGTATATCTTAATTTTAATGTTTGCCTTGTTACTCAATGGTTGCGCTATCTTTGGTGCGCCAACAGAGCTTGATGATACCAAGGGCTGGTCTGCAGAGCGTATCTATCAAGAAGGTGAAACCAAGATGCGTGACAGAGACTATGAAAAAGCCATAGGCTATTTTCAAAAACTAGAATCACGTTATCCGCATGGCCGTTATGCTACTCAAGCGCAACTTGAAACTGCCTACGCCTATTACAAGAAACAAGAACCTATTTTGGCAGTTGCAGCGGCCGATCGTTTCATTAAGCTGCATCCTAACCACCCAAATGTTGATTACGCCTACTATTTGAAAGGCTTAGCAGTCTTCAATGAGCGCGGCATTATAGAAAAACTCAGTAAGCAACAAGTCAGTGATCGTGACCCGCGCTCATTACGCGATTCTTTTGCCACATTCAAAGAACTCGTCACACGCTATCCCAATAGCCGCTATGCAAAAGATTCAACTCAACGCATGGTCTATCTGTCTAACAGTTTGGCTGAGCACGAGCTACACGTAGCTAGGTATTACATGAAACGCCAAGCCTATATTGCAGCTGTGAATCGCACCAAATACGTGATCGAATATTATCCGCAATCACCCAGTGTTGAAGAAGCCTTGGTCATTATGATTAGTGCTTACGACTTATTGGCTCTAGAAGATCTTAAAAACGACACGCTACGTGTCTTAAAGACCAACTATCCTGATAGCGCCATGCTTGGCAAAAGCGCTCCTAGCGATGAGCGTATTTGGTGGAAGTTCTGGGAAAGTTTGTACTAGAGATTTTGTAGTAGGGATTTGGGATTAGCGCGCTTAATCAACATAAGGTGCACTAATCTTTTAACATATATCTAGCAAAAACTTAGTGCTTTCAAAGATTTAATGCTTTTTAGCGCGCCTACCTTTATCTTCAACTTCTTTTTTAGCTTTTAATTCGGCACGATGCGCAGTTTTACGACGGCGCATACTCACAATGCCCTCACCTGGTTTACGTTTGTCTTCATCTTCAGCAAACGGGTTAGCACCTTGCTTGTACTGCACGCGTAATGGCGTACCAGAAAGCTGGAAAGTTCGGCGGAACGTCTTTTCTAAGAAACGCGTATAAGCATCTTTAACACCATCCACATGGTTACCATGAATCACTACAATAGGTGGATTGCTGCCACCCTGATGCGCGTAGCGTAATTTAGGGCGTATGCCTTTGCTGATTGGCGGTTGGTGTTGCTGCAATGCATCAATCAGTACACGAGTAAGCTGTGGCGTAGAGAGTTTGGCAAACGCAGCTTTATAAGCGACATCAACGGAACCAAACAACTCGGGTAAACCTTTTTTACGCAGTGCCGAGATGTAATGAAATTCAGCAAAGTCCAAGAACATCAATTTACGATCAATCTCACGTTTGATCCAATCGCGCTCTTCTTCTTTTAAGCCATCCCATTTATTAATTGCAACAACTAACGCACGTCCCGCATCCAATATATATGCGGCTACGTGAGCATCTTGCTCGGTAATGCCCTCTTGGGCATCTACCACCAAAATCACCACATTCGCCTCTTCAATGGCTTGAATGGTCTTGATGACAGAGAATTTTTCAATAGCTTCCAGAACACGGCCACGCTTACGCACACCCGCGGTATCTATCAGTGTATATTTTTTACCGTTCTTTTCCAGGTCAATATGAATCGAATCACGTGTAGTACCCGGTTCATCAAAGGCAATGACACGATCTTCACCCAACAACGCATTCACCAGTGTTGATTTACCTACATTAGGACGACCGACAATAGCTACTTTAGGAATTCTGTCGCCGCTATAATCAGTGATCTCTTCTTCCTCAACCACCTTGAAGTTCTCAAGCGCTAAATCAACAATATCACGCACACCTTCACCGTGAGCGGAAGAAATAGACAACGGATCACCTAAGCCTAATTCGTGGAAGTCTGCACTGACTACCGCTTTTTGCATGCCTTCGGTTTTATTCACCGCCAGCAATACAGGACATTGGCTCTTGCGTAAACGGTTTGCAATCTCCATGTCTTGTGGCGTAACGCCTTGGCGACCATCTACCAAGAAAATAATAATGTCCGCCTCGTCAATCGCCAGTAAGGTTTGTTTTGCCATTGCTTTAAGAATGCCACTATCCGTATTCGGCTCGAATCCGCCTGTATCCACCACCAAATATGGTTGACTCGCACCAACGCCACGGCCGTAGTGACGGTCGCGTGTCAGGCCAGGTAAGTCTGCAACCAGTGCATCACGACTTTTGGTCAAGCGGTTAAATAAGGTGGATTTGCCGACATTGGGTCGGCCAACCAAAACAATGGTAGGTATCATACGAACTCTCTAAATAATTCTTAAGCTAAATGGTTCTTCAACTAAATGACTCTTGAATTAGTGATTCTAAAGCTAGTTAACTTTGGCGCTAACTAACTCTAGAAATAGTCACTATATACAAAACGTGAATATAGTGACTTATTGATTATTTGACTTGGATAGCATAAACACCGCCATTGCGTGCTTGCGCCAAGACAGTATTGCTATTTACCAGTGCCATTTGCGGCATAATTGGGCTGTCGCCAGTTTTAATTCTAGAGGCTAAAGCACCATCTTCTCTATTCAAAAAGTGAACGTAGCCTTCTACGTCACCCACTGCAATCAGGCTACCCATAGGGATTGGTGTACTTAACTGGCGATTTTTAAGTGCCGCTTGACGCCAAAAAGTCTTGCCGCTCGTGTAATCAAGTGCATAGACTGAGCCAAGTGCATGCGAGACGAAAATCCGCCCATCCTCTGCACTCAACCCGGCCAAACTCGAAATATCCCGGTTCCACACCACGCGACCTGAAACCCTATCGATTGCTGCAACTCGGCCTTGATAGGCAACTGCATAAATTAACGGGCCATCAACCACTGGCAGACTGGTAATGTCCGCAATACGCTCAATCTCAGTTACGCCTTTGGGTTGCGCTACTGAAGCTTCCCATAACACTTTGCCATTATCAGCGCGTACGGAAATCAGCTTACCACCAGCAAACCCTGCATACACAGCGCCACCATCAACAACAAGACCGGCAGCGCTGCGCAAAGTCAATGAAGGACTAGTACGGGCATAGACCCATTTACGGCTACCATCATTGGCATTAATGCCAAAAATACGGCTGTCGCCTGTACGTACAATCACAGTGCCGTCGTAGTATTTTGGGGCACTCAATACTTCGCTACTTAATTTAGATTTCCATTGCAGTTTACCTGTCAGGTCGTAAGCATAAATAGCGCCTTTTTGCGTGCCCACTAATACAAGGCTACCACCCACTCCAACTCCACCAGACAGGGCTTCACCTGTATTTACACGCCAGAGTTGATTGCCACTGGTAGCATCCAACTTAACCACTTCACCGTCGGCGCTTGCAGCATAAGCAAACCCAGCCTCAACCACTGGAGTAAACTCAAAGTCTTTAGCTTCATCCAGTTTAGCCTGCCAAACTATTTTAGAAACTGCCGTTTCCTTAAGCTCAGCAAGTGGCTCTGGCGACTCAGCAGCATCACGTCCAAAGATACGTTCGGATACATCAGTTTGAATATCCGTAATAGTGCTGCAAGCAGTGACTAACAATAAGCTAGACAATGTAAGCAGGCTCAATACTGTTTTTATGGATTTAAGAGACGACAACACTATGCTCCAGCCCGAGTAAATAACATCGATGAATGATTTAAGTAATGAACCAAAGAAATTAACACAAAGATTAACCTTAAAAATTAACCAAGTGCATCAAGTTTTTGTTGGGTAAGGGTGCGAAATTTTCCCTCTGCATCTAGCTTGGTCAGCGCATGTTGATAAGCTGCTTTAGCTTCTGTAGTCTTACCTTGGCTTACCAAAATATCGCCTTTTAAATCTGCAAAAAGACCATCGAATCCTGCATCATGCTTAGCATCAAGCAATTTTAATGCGGCTTCGAAGTCTTTTTCTTCCGCTAAAATACTCGCTAATTGCAAGCTTGCAATTGCAACTACAGAAGTTTCTTTTGCATTTTTAATGGCCCAATCTAGCTGCGCTTTTGCACTTTTAACTTCATTTGCCTGATAGTTTGCTCTAGATGCAAACAATGCAGCACGGCCCGCATAAGGTGTGCCACTAAACTTCTCCATCAAAACCGCAGATTTAGCCTGAATACTTTTTAAGTCTTTTGTATCAGACACCATCAACTCTTGGTACTGTGCTGATGCAGTAACCGCTTGTTTGTTTTGATAGTAATGCCAGCCTTGGTATGCTGCGTATGCAACCAATACGACCAATACAAGATTGGTTACCATACTGCCATTGCGTTTCCACCATGCCTTGAATTCGTCTAACTGCTCTTGTTCTTCTAAATCATATGCCATTTTATTTCCTAATCTCTTCTTAAATCTAAACTGTTTATTTAACGAGTATTTTAACTAGCTTTATGCATTTACTACTTTTTTACCGGGTATCGCCGCAAGTAAATTTTGCGTATATTCGTGTTGCGGCTGCTGATAAATATCAACCACCGAGCCCTGCTCAACTACTTTGCCCTTATGCATGACGACAATATCATCCGCGATATGGCGCACAACACGCAAATCATGACTAATAAACAAGTAACTTAACGCCATCTCTTGTTGTAAATCTTTGAGTAACAACAAAATTTGTGCCTGTATCGATACATCAAGCGCAGACACCGGTTCATCACACACCACCACTTTGGGCTTTAATACCAAAGCCCTTGCGATACCAATACGCTGTCTTTGCCCACCTGAAAATTCATGCGGATATTTTTGCATATCTGCTTCTGTTAAGCCTACACGCTTTAACATGGCAATCACTTTTTTCTGCTGCTCTACGCTATTGCCCAGTTCATGAATCAGTAAACCTTCACCTACGATTTCACCCACACGCATGCGCGGGTTCAGAGATGCGAAAGGATCCTGAAACACCATCTGCAAATCTTTACGTACAGTTCTAAGCGCGGCACCACTGATTTTTGACAAATCTTGGCCTGCAAATAGAACTTCACCGCTATCCAAGGGCTGCAATTGTAACAGACAACGTGCCAACGTGGATTTACCACTACCAGATTCACCCACCACTGCCAGCGTGCTACCTGCACGCAAACTCACGCTGACATCATCCAAAGCCTTAATCAACGTAGTACCAAAGCCAAACTTGCCACTGCGTTGTGTATAAGTTTTAACCAAATGATTGGCGACTAAAATAGGCTCACTCATACCGCTACCTCAGATGTGTTCTGATTTTCTGGCAGCCATGCATAATCAATCGGTTTCAGTGGTTTTTTACCTTCAGCATCCGGTACGCAGGCTAACAAGGCTTGCGTGTAAGGATGTTGTGGATTGCCTAATACTTCATCTTTAGTACCTGACTCTACAATCTCGCCCCTAAACATGACAACTACGTTATCTGCAATATCTGCCACCACCCCAAAATCATGAGTAATAAATAGCATACCCATATTCATGCGGGTTTTCAGCTCATCGAGCAACTTAAGTATTTGCGCCTGTACCGTTACGTCTAAAGCCGTAGTCGGCTCGTCTGCAATTAATAATAGAGGTTCACAAGCAATACTCATTGCAATCATCACGCGCTGACGCTGACCGCCCGACAATTCATCTGGATAGCTATTGGCACGACTTGTCGGGATGCCTACCATCTCCAGTAAGCTTGCGATTTTAGTTTTAAGTCTGTCGCCTTTAATGCCCAAATGCGTAGTTAAACTTTCGCCGATTTGATAGCCGACAGTGAGCACAGGGTTAAGCGACGTCATTGGCTCCTGGAAAATCATGGCGATTTTTCTGCCGCGGATTTTTCTCAAGCTTTCAGGATCAAGCAAGGTTAAATCCTGCACACCATTTTCTGCATCATGAAACAGCACACTACCCGCGCTTAATTGCAATTGTTTAGATAGCAAGCCCATCACCGACAATGCCGTCAGACTTTTACCGCTACCTGACTCACCCACTACGCAGGTGGTTTTTCCAGCTTCAATCGTAAAACTCACATCCTTCACCAATAAACGTGTAGGCATCTTTTTCGGCACAATACTGATATGTTCAAGCTGCAATAATGGCGCGGTTTTATTGGTAGCGGTCATCATTTACTCAATGTTGTAAACAATCGTCACAACAACACGTGCAATTTTATCAATGGTCGATTTATCGTAAACGCCACCGTAGCTATCATCCCCTGCATCACCACCTACCGGCAGTATGTAAAATGCGCCTTGTGAGGCTGATTTCATTACGCCTACGTTTACACCATCTTGCTTCACAAACTCAGTTGCGCGAGTACGTGCATTCTTAGTGGCATCCGCAATCAGTGACATTTTGATATTCTCTAAATCACCTACCAGATATGAAGGAGATGAAGCATTGACCGGATGGTTTTCTGCTCTTAATTGCAATAACGCTTTATTTGCAGCTGTAATTTTGCCCAAGTCTTTTGAAGTCACGCGTATATTTTGATAGGCATCAAAACCATTTTGTACCTGACGCGGCACATCTTTGATAAACACTTCGTCATAATGCGGATTTAATGTTTCCACATCTGCAGTCCAGGCTTCCGTAGCGAAACCTTGTTTTACCAAAAATGCTTCTACCACCTTACGTTCATCGGCTAATCGCTCTAACGCTGCCGCTTGCGTTGGCTGCGTAACACTCACCGTTAAAGTCCATTCCGCACTATCTGCTTTGATTGGTTTCTCTGCTAGACCTTTAACAGTGATAGATTGTTGCCCAGACACTGCGCGCTTGCCTTGTACACCCAAAATGAAAGCAGCAGCTGACATACCGATAGCGAGCAGAATACCCAGCACCGCCATGGCTTTGAATAGATTATTTTGTTCAGTCATTTCGCATCCCCTTTCGTCTATTCAGTTTGCACTATTTAAGGTTTACTTGCCTTCAAATGCTGAATTGCGTCTTCCAAAGTGCATTGTATCTGATCACTCTTAACCTCAGCCAGCATCGGTTTTAACGTCACTTGATTATTGGCAACTTCATCATCACCCAATATCAAGGAAAATCTTGCCATACTTCTATCGGCCTTTTTCATTTGTGATTTGAAGCTGCCGCCGCCTGCATGCAACACGACTTGAATATTCGCGTTTCTTAACTGTTCTGCGATACCAAATGCAGCTTTTTCAGCTTGCTCACCTACGTTCACCAGATACACATCCGGTGCATCATCAGCGGTGACTCCATATTCCTGCATTAACAAGAATACGCGTTCCAAGCCAATCCCGAAACCACAAGCAGGGGTAGATTCGCCACCTAACCTCTCAACCAATGAGTCGTAGCGACCACCACCAGCAATCGTACCTTGAGCGCCTAGCTTAGTCGTCACCCATTCAAACACTGTGCGGTTATAGTAATCCAAACCACGCACCAAACGGGCATTAATCTCATAAGCTACACCAGCCGCATCCAGCAAGCTACACAAGCCATCAAAATGTGCTCGGGTTGCATCGCCCAAACAATCAATCAACTTAGGCGCCGCCTCACACATGGCTTGCATGCGTGGGTTTTTGGTGTCCAAAATGCGTAATGGATTAGTATGCAAGCGACGTTTCGCATCTTCATCCAGTAAATCTGCATGCTGCTCAAAGTATGCGATCAAAGTGTTGCGATAAGCCAATCGTTCATGCGCATCGCCAATGCTGTTAATTTGCAGTGCTACGTCTTGAATACCAAGCTCACGCCATAGTCTTGCCAGTAACACGATTTGCTCGGCATCAACTTCCGGCGTATCAAAACCAAATGCTTCAACACCAATCTGGTGAAACTGACGCTGACGGCCTTTTTGTACATTCTCATGCCTGAACATGGCACCTGTGTACCAAAGGCGTTGCGGACCATTGTAAGTGAGGTTGTGTTCCACCACTGCACGTACACAGCCTGCCGTACCTTCAGGGCGCAAGGTCAGCTTGTCACCATTGAGTTGGTCTTCCCAAGCATACATTTCTTTTTCAACGATATCGGTATGCTCGCCTACTGAGCGTACAAATAAATCCGTTGGCTCTACGAGAGGCATGCGAATATTTTTATAGCCATATTGTGCAAGGACGCGGCGAGCCGTGTCTTCCAGCTTAAACCAGAGCGGTGTCGCTTCAGGCAAGATGTCATAGAAGCCCTTGATACTTTGAAATTTTGTTGCTTTGGTTTTTGTAGCTGAGCTTTTTGTTGTTTCAGCTTGATTGACTTGTTCTACCATTATGCGATTGCTTTAATTGGAATTGTTTTATTGACCGAGTTTGTTGGATTTGACGGGTCTGACGGAATTGAGCGATGCAGTTTACCGCCTTCTGCGTAGTTTTCTTGCACATAAGTTTCTACAATTGCTTGAAACTCTTGCGCGATATTGTCGCCCTTCAGCGTAACTGTTTTCTCACCGTCAACAAACACTGGCGCTACAGGCGTTTCACCCGTGCCAGGCAAACTGATACCGATATTAGCCAGTTTTGACTCACCAGGACCATTCACCACGCATCCCATGACCGCCACGTTCATATTCTCAACGCCTGCATATTGGCTACGCCATATAGGCATTTGGTTGCGCAAATAGCTCTGTATCTGCATGGCGAGTTCTTGAAAATACGTTGAAGTGGTGCGGCCACAACCCGGGCAAGCCGTGACTAAGGGCGTAAACGAACGAATGCCCATGGTTTGCAGAATTTCTTGCGCAACAATGACCTCTTTAGTGCGAGATTCATTCGGTTCAGGCGTGAGTGATACGCGAATGGTATTGCCGATACCTTGCTGTAAGAGCAAGGCCAGCGCAGCAGTTGAAGCAACGATGCCTTTAGAGCCCATACCGGCTTCGGTTAAACCAAGATGCAGTGGGTAATCGCTACGTGTAGCAAGTTCGGTATACACTTTAACCAAGTCTTGCACATTGCTGACCTTGCAAGAAATGATGATTTGATTCGGTGACAAACCGATTTCAACGGCTTGCTGAGCACTCTCAAGTGCAGACTGAATCAATGCCTCGCGCATTAAAGCATCTGAAGACAATGGCTCTGCGAGCTTGGCGTTATCATCCATCATCTGTGCCATTTTGGCTTGATCCAAACTGCCCCAGTTCACACCAATACGTACTGCTTTTTTATACTGGATTGCCGCTTCAATCATGTAAGCAAACTGCTCGTCACGCTTAGAGCCTTTACCCACATTACCAGGATTAATTCGATACTTAGCGAGAGATTCTGCGCAATCAGGATATTGCGCTAATAGCTTGTGACCGTTGTAATGAAAATCGCCTACCAGCGGCACATTGCAGCCCAGTGCATCTAAACCACGGCGAATATTACCGACTTGTGCAGCAGCTTCAGGTGAGTTGACCGTGATACGTACCACTTCACTGCCAGATTGCCATAACTCGTAGACTTGTTTGATAGTCGATTGCGCATCTGCAGTATCGGTATTGGTCATGCTCTGCACTACTACTGGAGAAGCAACCGTGCCATTTAAGCCACCGCCGACAGGCACGTGACCTATCATCACCTGCAAAGTGTTGCGTGGCAAATTAGGTAAAAATAAACTCAACGACTACTCCAGTTTAATTCGTGCGACATTGTTTTCCGTAGTGCCAGTAACCAAATCCACTGCTTGGCCTTTGTAAGAAAGCGTAGTCGCTTTTGCATTGCCTACCACCACATTAAATGGCGGCTCGCCATTCAAGCTATCGCTACCACCTGCCGGCAGAATTCTTTCATACACAACCTTGCCAGATTTATCGGTAATATTGATCCAAGTTTTCTCATTAACGGAAAAACTTAAAGCTTTACTTGCTGCTGCAGACGTAGCTGGAAGCACTGCCGTAGGCGTCACCGCATTAATATTGTTCGTAGCGGCAGGATTGACTAGTGTAGTAACTGAATTAGTCACTACTGGTTTAACCGCTACCGGATTCGCTGTTGCCGGACTTATAACCGCTGGAAGATTTGTTTGCGTACTGTTTGCTTCTGCCGGGCTAGCTGGCGTTACATTAAGCGGCGCTGGTTCCGTGGCAGCGAGAGCAGCGGGGTCTGTCACTGCAGGGGCATCCATACCTGCCAGACGCTCAGCGGCAGGCAATGCAATTTCTGGCAATGGCATCTCTGTTGAAGGTGGCGTTGCATCCACCACTTCAGACGGTTTACCCACAGAAGGTTTTGCCGGCTTTGGCATGTAATCGATATAAAATATCCATGCCAATAAAAATAACAGCACCAAAATACTACCCAATATGTATTTGAGCCAAGGCTGACTGTCTTTGCCTGACATCACTTGATACATTGAAGATTGCACACTTAATGCACTGGGAGATTTACCCGGAACACGTGCACGATAGCTATCCAACAACGGATCAGCGTCTAAATCCAATAGCCGCGCATAATTACGAATAAAGCCGCGTGTAATCATGGCCTCCGGCAAAGCAGAAAAATCGTTATTTTCTAAGGCGCTGATTTGTTTAATACTGATACGCAAATTATTCGACACATCTTTTTGCGTAAGCTTTTTAGCATTTCTTGCAGCCAACAACATCTCACCTAATGGCGTAAAAGCCACTGGCTGTGAAGAAGAGTCAATTGTAGCTTCGTCAGTCATTATTATTTTTCGCTTTGTAATAATTTAGCTTGTTCAGAATCAGGATATTGACGTCGTAATTGTAAAGCATAGCTCGCTTCTGCATCTTTCGCGCCTACGGCACGCTCTATTCGTATCGCTAGCCATAGCATCTCAGGCGTAGGCTGAGTCAGCATCGCATTTTGCATACTTGTTTTAGCAGCAACTGCGTCTTTTCTATTAAATTGCAATAGTGCAAGTTGGTATGCAGCACCATTCATCAATGGATCTATTTCCAATGCTTTTTTCAGATACGCTTCGCCATTAACAGTATCTTTTTTGCGCATTGAACAAATGCCGGCATTAGCGTAGGCAAGTGCGGGAGTCCTATATAATGGATTTCTTACTGCCGCTAAAAACTCTTTAATAGAGTCATCATAACGGCCTTTAGAACATAAAAAACTACCGTAATTATTATGTGACTCTGAGTTATTAGGCTCTAGTTGTATAGCTTTTCTAAAATTAGCATCAGCGATGTCATTTTGACCAAGCGCAGAATGCACCAAACCTAATCCGTTATAAGCCAAGGCAAAGCTCGGGTCTATACGAGAAGCTTCCGTAAACTCTTCCAGTGCGATTTCTAATTTTCTCTGTTGGTAATAAACAGCACCTAAATCAGTATGGGCACGGGCACGCGCTTTTAGATTTTCAGTGTCTTTCTCTTGCTGTTGCTGGCTTACACAACCAGTGCTAAACAAACCCAACAAACCCAGCAATAAAACTGTTTTATACGTTCTGACTAAACACACATTCAAACTCATCTTCATTCAACCGCCTCAATTGGAATTCTTTTGGAAGTACGTTTTGTTTTGTCTAATACTTTACCAGCTAATTGACCGCAGGCTGCATCAATGTCATCGCCACGGGTCTTGCGCACAGTCACCACATAACCAGCTTGCATCAGGATATCGCGGAATACACGGATATGGCTAGGTTTTGAAGTCTCGTATCCGCTATCTGGGAATGGATTGAACGGAATCAGGTTAAATTTGCACGGTACGTTTCTCACGATATCGAGCAATTGGTGTGCATGTTCGACAGTATCATTCACACCATCCAGCATCACATATTCAAAAGTCACGAAGTCACGTGGCGCTTTGACTAAATAACGCTCGCATGCTGCCATTAACTCTTTGATTGGGTATTTTTTATTGATAGGCACAATCACATCACGCAGCGCGTCATTTGGTGCGTGCAAGCTAACCGCCAGTGCTACCGGACAATCTTCTTTAAGTCTATCCATCGCAGGCACCATACCGCTAGTTGAAAGTGTTACACGACGGCGACTCAAACCATATGCCGAATCATCCAGCATAATCTGCATCGCAGTCACAACGTTATCGTAATTGGCAAGCGGTTCGCCCATACCCATCATTACTACATTACTGATTATACGGTCAGATAATGGCAACATATCGTAGCCAGCTTCTGCACGTAAGGATTTGTTGGCGATTGCCAATTGGCCAATGATTTCCGCCACGCTGAGGTTACGGTTAAAGCCCTGACGACCAGTCGAGCAGAATGTGCATTCCAATGCGCAGCCTACCTGTGAAGATATACAAAGCGTACCGCGGTCATCTTCCGGAATAAATACGGTCTCGATGCTATTGGCAGTATCGGTGCCTATCAGCCATTTGCGTGTGCCATCATTTGACACTTGTTCTAGTTGCACCGTAGGCAGAGTAATCTCTGCCTCAGTGGCTAACTTCTCACGTAATACTTTGGCAATATCAGTCATCTGCTCAAAATCATGCACCCCAAAGTGATGCATCCAACGCATCAATTGCTTGGCGCGAAAAGGCTTCTCACCTTTCTCAGCGAACCATTGTGCTAATTGCGGTTGATTGTAGTTGAGCAGATTGACCAAAATTGTTTTACCTATTAATTACTTACCGAAAAAGTAAGCGATTTCGATTGCTGCATTCTCAGCAGAATCTGAACCGTGAACTGCGTTTGCATCGATGCTTTCAGCAAAATCAGCACGGATAGTACCTGCAGCCGCTTCTTTAGGGTTTGTAGCGCCCATCAAATCACGGTTTACTTGAACTGCATTTTCGCCTTCTAATGCTTGAATCATCACTGGGCCAGAAATCATGAACTTAACCAAGTCATTGAAAAATGGACGTGCAGCGTGCACTGCGTAGAAACCTTCAGCATCAGCTTTTGTTAATTGCGCCATTTTGGCTTCAACAATTTTTAAACCTGCGTTTTCAAAACGAGTGTAGATTTTACCGATTACATTTTTTGCAACTGCATCAGGTTTGATGATAGAAAGCGTGCGTTGAACAGCCATAACAACTCCATTAAATTAACTTATTGAAAAGAACGATAAAATACCATTTTTGGCGCTTAAAATAAACCTTCATTTTGTGATAAGTATTATAGATGACGTGCTAAAAACCACTGTTTATGTGGCAGAATTCTAAGCAAATGAAAATTTCTGCCAACTTTAACCAAAGTCCCACTGAATCAACAATGGTCACCTGCCCTGCGTGCGGCTTACTTTGTGATGATGTAGTGCTCAGCTCAACATCACCAATCAAGGTAAACACCAGCTGCGCTAAGAGTATTGATTTTTTTGAACAAACTTATTCAAAAGTAACACCTAGCATTGCTGGCAAAGCTACCGATTTAAAAACTGCCATTAAAACTGCTGCTCAGATTTTGGACAAAAGTAATCAACCATTGTTCGCGGGTTTAGGCACAGAAGTACAAGGCATGCGGGCATTATTACGATTAGCTGAAAAAACCAGCGCAACCTTAGATCACATGCATTCTGAATCTACAGTGCGCAACACTTTGGCTCTGCAAAATAGTGGCTGGCAGACCACCACACTCACAGAAGTAAAAAACCGTGCAGATGTGATTTTGGCAATTGGTACTGATATCGTATCCAGTCACCCAAGATTTTTTGAGAAATTAGTATGGAACACTGATAGCTTGTTTGATAAAGCCAAGCCGGAAGTCATCTATTTAAGCAATGCTTCTGAAACAGAAAACCTGCCAGAAATCATCAATGCCTTGAATGTACTGGCGAACGGTAAAAAACTACGCACTGACAATATCGCAGGTGTTTCCGTCGGCTCACTTATGGAAATTTTAGATAAATTAAAAGCCGCCCAATATGCTGTAGTTGTCTGGTCTGCGAGTAATTTAAAGTTTTCCCATGCTGAATTAACGATACAAAGCATTACTCGACTCATCGCCAAACTCAATGAAACTACACGAGTAGCTGGCCTACCGCTTAACTCCGGCGACGGCGATACGTCCATCAACAACACCAGTACTTGGCTGAGCGGCTACGCAACCAGAAGTCGTCTTAGCAATGGTCAAGCCGAATATGACGCATATCGATTTTCAACTAAACAGCAAATTAAGCAGTGTGATACATTGCTTTGGCTAAGCACTTTCAACGCTTATGAGCCGCCGCAAACTGATGCCCCCACTATCGTTATCGGTCACCCGAATACACAATTTACTCGCACACCTGACGTGTTCATTCCTGTTGGCATTCCAGGCTTAGACCATACTGGCACCATGTTTAGAATGGATAGCGCCGTAACATTGCCACTGAAGAAAGTACGTCACGTTGAATTGCCAAAATTAAGCGATGTGATTGCGCAAATCGAGGCTCAGCTATTCGATTTAAATCAAGTAGAGTTAGATCAAGCATGATTACACTACTCAAAAACGGCAGAATCTACGACCCTGCACATGGCGCCGATGGCGTGGTACAGGATATTTATATCCGTGATGGACGTATTATTGCCAAACCAGCTAGCAATGAGAAAATATCCCTAACCTATGATTTAACTGGGAAAGTAGTCATGGCGGGCGCGATTGATATGCACAGCCACATTGGCGGCGGCAAAGTAAATATTGCGCGCATGATGTTGCCCGAGTTTCAAATTAAAGAGCAACAAGAAACAAAACGTTATACCGAGCCAGAGGCACACATCTGCACACCGAGCTGTAGTCATAACGCTACACCGAACACGAGTGACACTGGCTTTAGGTACATTGAGATGGGCTATACCGCAGCTTTTGAGCCTGCCATCCTGCCCATCAATGCACGCCAAGCACATCTGGAAATGGCCGACACGCCAATGATAGATAAAGGCGGTTACGCTATGCTGGGCAATGATGATTACTTTTTGCGGCTTTTAAGTAGCAAAGCAGACCAAAAAGCTATTAACGATTATGTGGCGTGGACGCTGCATGCGACGCAAGCGATTGGCATCAAAGTCGTGAATCCTGGCGGCATTTCAGCTTTTAAATTCAATCAACGCCGACTAAATTTAGATGAGAACCACAGCTACTATCAAGTCTCTCCGCGTGAGATATTAAAAAGCCTGAGTACCGCAGTGCATCAGCTTGGCATCACTAAACCCTTGCATGTGCACTGCAACAACTTGGGCGCCGCCGGTAACTTTGAAACCACCCTGAATACAATGGGCGCTTCTGATGGCGTGCCTATGCATTTGACGCATATCCAGTTCCATAGCTACGGCACAGAAGGCGACAAGAAATTCTCATCTGCTGCCGCGCAAATCTCCGAAGCGTTGAATAAAAACAAACACATCACTGCAGATGTAGGACAGATTTTATTTGGCCAAACCGTCACAGCTTCTGGTGACAGCATGATGCAACAGTTAAATGCCAAGCATGCCAACCCGAAAAAATCCGTCATCATGGATATTGAATGCGATGCAGGTTGTGGTGTCGTGCCGTTTAAATATCGAGACCAGAATTATGTCAACGCGCTGCAATGGGCGATAGGCTTGGAGATTTTTCTCTCGGTTGAAGACCCATGGCGTATCTTTTTAACGACAGACCACCCAAATGGCGCGCCATTCACTAGTTACCCACATTTGATTCGTTTATTGATGGATAAGAGTTTCAGAAACGAAGCCTTTGCTAAACTCAACCTAGATGCACAGGCTATGAGTAACTTAACTAGCCTGGACCGTGAATACAGCCTGTATGAAATCGCGGTGATGACACGTGCTGGCGCGGCCAAATTGATAGGCTTGAACGACCGCGGACATTTGGGTATAGGCGCCGCCGCAGACATTACCATTTATACAGACCAAACAGACCGTGAAGCCATGTTTGCCAAACCCGACTATGTATTCAAAGATGGTGAGCTGGTTGTAAAGGATGGCAAAGTGGTCAAAGTGGTATGGGGTAAAACGCATACCGCTAAGCCAGCGTTTGATATTGGCGTAGAACAAGGCTTAAAAGAGTACTTTGATAAATATCATACGATTCAATTAGATAACTTCAAAATATCTAATGACGAGATTGCCGAAGATGGCCGTGGCGGAGTCATCGTGCATAGAAAGTCATCGCACTAACCATGATAATCAACAACATAAGCATTGACGACACTTTCGCCGAAGCATTCAATATGCGCGGCACCCGTGTGCTGATTACCGCACAAAACCATAAATGGGCTTATCACGCAGCCAATGCCATGACCGGCTTTGCTACCAGTGTAATCGGCTGCGGCGTGGAAGCAGGTATTGAACGCGAACTTTCTGCCGATGAAACGCCAGATGGCAGGCCAGGGGTAAGTATTCTAATGTTTGCCATGGGCAGCAAGGTATTGATGCAACAACTGGAAACGCGGATGGGGCAATGCATCCTCACCTGCCCTACTGCGGCTGCATTTGCAGGCATAGCAAGCGAAGACCAAATTAGCCTGGGTAAGCATCTACGCTTTTTTGGCGATGGTTACCAAACCTCCAAGCTTATAGATGGAAAGCGCTACTGGCGCATTCCGGTGATGGATGGCGAATTTCTCACAGAAGAAACCACTGGTATGGTGCGCGCTATTGGCGGCGGTAATTTCCTGATTCTAGCTACCTCACAACCCGAAGCACTACATGCAGCCGAAACGGCGATTGAGGCAATGAAACAAGTGCCAAACGTCATCATGCCTTTCCCCGGCGGCGTGGTGCGTTCAGGCTCTAAAGTCGGTAGTAAATACCCTAAAATGTTCGCATCTACCAACGATGCATTCTGCCCGACTATCAAGGGCGTGACCAATACTGAGCTTTCAGCGGATATCGAAAGCGTGATGGAAATCGTGATTGATGGCTTGACCTTTGAAGATATCGCGGAATCCATGCGCGTTGGTATACAAGCCATTTGTGATTTAGGTGAGTCAAGCGGCGTAAAGCGTATCTCAGCCGGTAACTACGGTGGAAAACTAGGCCCGCATCATTTTAAGCTGCATGAAATTATGGGTGAGTCAGCATCATGAGTGCACTCACTTTTACCCTCAAAAAAACGCTACAGCACTCATTAAATTGTGCTGCGTTAACGCCAAACAATCTCGCGAATAAATCAGCCAATGAAATCGCCGGCACCCTACTTCAATATGGAAAATCACGACTACGTACTGATGAGGTTTTTGACGTCACAGGCGATGATACTCAAAATATCCATTTCAAAAACAGTACAAATAAGCTGGATTATCTTGGTGCGAATATGAGCGCTGGAGCTCTCACTATTCAGGGCGATGCAGGCGCATATCTAGGCTACGGCTTAAGTAAAGGTGAGATTCACTGTCACGGTAATACCGAAGCTTTTACTGCCTGCAATATGGCAGGTGGCTTGTTAAGGATCGATGGTAATGCAGGCGACTTTTTAGGCGGAGCATCAGCTGGTTTACGCAAAGGGATGCGTGGCGGCACCGTCATTGTAAAAGGTAATGCCGCAGACCGTGTAGGCGACCAGATGCGACGTGGGCTGATTTTGATTGAAGGTAATACTGGCGACTACTGCGGCAGCCGCATGATTGCTGGCACCATCGGGGTACTGGGAAAAATAGGGCAATATGCAGGCTTTAATATGCAGCGTGGTACCTTATTATTCAAGAATACCCCTAAACTGCATGCCTCCATTCAAGATTGCGGCGTGCATACCTTGCCGTTCTTAAGCTTGATGTTTAAATCTTTTGAGAAGTACGATACAAAATTTAGTCGTATCAATACGCGACGCGTGCAACGCTACGTTGGCGATGTAGCCTGCAACGGCAACGGTGAAATTCTGCTATTAAATATTTAATTTTATAAATCTTTAACGTTTACTAACAATCAACTAGAGGATATGTTATGGCAAATTTACTCACAAAATTAAAAGGTGACCATGCTGCGTTACCTCCTGCTTTCACTAGCAAAGCCGTTTTATTGGCCTGGCTTGGTGGCTTTATTGCCTTTACGGCCATTACCTTATTGAGCCAACAACTTTCCTATTTGCTGATTCTTGGCTCATTCGGCGCATCCTGTGTGATTTTATTTGCCTATCCTGATGCACCTTTCGCGCAGCCACGCAATACGATAGGCGGACATTTTCTTAGCTCGCTAGTCGGCTTGGTCTTCGTCAGTTTACTGGGCGTTTCCTGGTGGGTACTTGCAATGGCAGTAGCTACTGCAATCGTAGTGATGATGCTCACAAGAACTGTACATCCCCCTGCAGGCTCTAACCCTGTGATTATTTGGCTGATAGCTGCTTCACATGGTGTTTTGAGTTGGGACTTTCTGTTATTCCCAACGTTGGTTGGTGCAATTATCATCACGTTAGTTGCCTTAATTTATAACAACCTGACGCGTGAAGGCAATTACCCAAAATACTGGTTCTAAAAATGTTAAAATAGGCTTTTCGTTTTAATCGCATTGAAGTATGTCAAAGTATTTAACCGCCGCGTTGTATAAGTTCGTGAGCTTGCCAGATTACAAACAGTTGCAAGCTCCCATTCAGGCTGCCTGCGAAAGCCACAACATCAAAGGCACGCTCTTGCTAGCCGAAGAAGGCATCAATGGCACTATTGCAGGTTTGCCGGCAGACATTCACAGAACACTGGATTATCTACGTCAAGACCCAGTGTTCAAAGGTCAGTTTGCTGACTTAGAACACAAAGAATCTTACGCAGACGAGCATCCTTTCTACCGCATGAAAGTACGCCTCAAAAAAGAAATTGTTACGTTAGGCGTGCCCGGCGTCAGCCCAACCAAAAAAGTTGGCACTTATGTAAAACCGGAAGACTGGAACGCGCTCATTTCTGATCCAGATGTGATTTTGATTGATACACGCAACGATTACGAGGTGGATATCGGCACCTTCAAAGGAGCGCTAGATCCCAAAACCACAACATTCCGCGAGTTTCCAGAATACGTTGCTCATAACCTTGATAAGACCAAACACAAGAAAGTCGCAATGTTCTGCACTGGTGGCATTCGTTGCGAAAAAGCCTCTTCCTACATGATGGATCAAGGTTTTGAAGAGGTATACCATCTGCAAGGCGGCATCTTGAAGTACTTGGAAACTGTGCCGGAAGAAACAAGCATGTGGGAAGGTGAATGTTTTGTATTCGACCAACGCGTTGCTGTTAAGCATAACCTAGAGGTTGGCGAATATGACCAATGCTATGCCTGCCGCCACCCGCTTTCACCGCAAGAAATGCAGAGTGAGCAATATGCAGCGGGTATTTCATGCCCCTATTGCTACGACAAACTATCGGAAGATAAACGTGCCAGCTTGAGCGAACGACAAAAACAGGTGGCGCTTGCGAAAAAACGTGGTGGAGCACATATTGGTACGACACAAAAGCGCGATACACTCAATAAAAACCACAAAGCCGTTGAAAAGCTCAAGTAAAACTGAATAGAAAAAACCCTGAATTGACACCCTTATGTGCGACTATGCCACTTTAGTAAATACACTCCATCAATTCGCAGAGCAGTCTAAACATAAGCCACTGAAACTAGGCGAAGCCCTTGATTCCTTAGATGAGGCAGGTTACGCCTTTATTGCGATTATCCTGGTGTTACCCTTTCTGCAGCCTCTACCTCTAGGCCCGATTACAGTAATTGGTGGCGTTGCCTTTGCCACACTCGGCTGGCAACTCTTTCATGGGCATGAGTCGCCAGTACTGCCACAAAAATTGCAAAATATAGAATTCTCTGAGAACACTTGGCGAATACTCGTCAATGTTTGCCTAAAAATTCTCGGTTTTTGCAGAAAATTCACCAAGCCACGTTATCAGTCACTGGTAAATGGTGAAAAAGGTCAAAAAATCGGTGGGTTTATATTATTAGCTGCGGGTGGCTTAATGGCGATTCCTTTTGGAGTACTACCGCTCAACAACCTGCTGCCTGGCTTAGCGATTTTATTTTATTGTATTGGTGAGCTTGAAAGCGATGGACTGATGTACTTCATCGCATTCTTTTGGCTAATAGTCACCGTGATTTATTTCATCGCATTCTTTTTAGCTTTATGGTTTTTTAGTCAAGAAACATTGGCATTCTTTAACTCATAAAATCAATCTGTTACCGTATGTGCCGCATTCAGGATGTACAAAATAAAATGCACCCAATCGGGTGCATTTTATTATCAGTAATTATCTAAGCTTATTACTTTTCTGAACTTACTTTTTGTTTCGGAGATTCGCCGCGATACGCATCCTTAAAGCATTCAGCTTGATAAAACCACCTGCATCTTTTTGATCGTAAGCGCCTTCATCATCTTCAAACGTAGCAATGGTTGAATCGAATAATGAGTTCGTTTTGCTGTCACGACCCGTCACAATGACATTGCCTTTGTAGAGCTTCAAGCGTACCCAGCCATTGACTGAGGTTTGTGTGTGGTCAATCAGCGTTTGCAAGGCAATACGCTCTGGGCTCCACCAGTAGCCGTTGTAAATCATGCTAGCGTAGCGCGGCATTAAATCATCTTTCAAATGCGCGACTTCGCGGTCTAAAGTAATAGATTCAATCGCACGATGCGCTTTCAACATGATGGTACCACCCGGTGTTTCGTAACAGCCACGTGACTTCATGCCCACGTAACGGTTCTCAACCAAATCTAGACGACCGATACCATGCTTGCCACCGATTTTATTCAGATGCGCCAATAACTCATGTGGCTTCATGGCTTCGCCATTTAAGCTTACTGGGTCACCATTCACATATTCAATATCTAAATACTCAGCTGCGTCTGGTGCTTTTTCCGGACTTACACTCCAACGCCACATAGACTCTTCAGCCTCTGCGGCTGGATTCTCAAGGTGACGACCTTCATAAGAGATATGCAGCAAGTTAGCATCCATGCTGTATGGGCTGCCGCCTTGCTTGTGCTTCATATCGACTGGTATACCGTGTTTTTCAGCATATGACATAAGTTTTTCACGGCTCAACAAATCCCACTCACGCCATGGTGCAATGATCTGAATATTAGGATTTAACGCGTAAGCGCCTAGCTCAAAACGTACTTGGTCGTTACCTTTACCAGTTGCGCCATGTGAAATCGCATCAGCATTAGTTTCTGCAGCAATCTCAATCAAACGTTTCGCAATCAATGGGCGCGCAATTGAAGTACCTAATAGATATTCACCTTCGTAAACTGTATTGGCACGGAACATTGGGAACACGAAATCACGCACAAACTCTTCACGTACGTCATCAATATAAATCTCTTTAACGCCAGCTGCTTTGGCTTTAGCGCGTGCTGGCTCCAACTCTTCACCTTGACCTAAGTCAGCAGTAAAGGTCACTACCTCGCATTTATATTCATCTTGCAGCCATTTTAAAATGACTGACGTATCCAAGCCACCAGAGTAGGCTAATACGACTTTTTTGACTTCTTTTTTTACATTACTCATTACTTAACATTCCCAATAAAACTAATTTAGCTAATTTAAAAACAAATCGAATGCGATTAACACGCTGATAAAACCCATGATGCTCAAACCGCTTAAAAACAACCAATCTGCGATACGTTCATGTTTATCAGCATTATCCTGATGCCGTAATGCCCAGAATGACGACCATGCACTCACTAAAAAAATGAGTGCATTTATTGCTAATAACTCATCAGCCCATGCAGATATGGCACTTTTGGGTACCAGTTGTACCAGTGATATCACTGTCATGCATACACCCACCATCGTGGCTGCTACCGGCAGAATATGATAACTGATATTTTTAGAAGCCAATTATCGACCCAAACTCAACTGATTAAACACGACCTAACAACAGATATTCCATCAATGCTTTTTGCACATGCAAGCGATTTTCCGCTTCATCCCATACTACCGACTGCGCGCCATCAATCACATCTGCAGCGACTTCTTCACCGCGGTGCGCAGGCAAACAATGCATAAAGAGCGCATCTTTAGCAGCAACGCGCATCATGTCACTATCGACTTGCCAGTCGGCAAAGTCACGCATACGTTCTTCATTTTCCGCTTCAAAACCCATCGAAGTCCACACATCGGTGGTGACCAAATCAGCATCTTTAGCAGCTTCCATTGGGTCGGCAAATGTTTCAAAGTGGTCATTACCGTACAAGTTTGCGCGTTCCGGCTCTACTTCATAACCCGGCGGCGTTGATACATGTACATTAAAGTCCAGCACTTCAGCCGCTTGCAGCCATGTATTGCAGACATTATTGCTATCGCCAATCCAAGCCACTGTTTTACCTTGAATAGACCCGCGATGTTCAATGAACGTAAAAATATCTGCCAAAATCTGGCATGGGTGATATTCATTGGTTAAACCATTGATTACAGGCACGCGAGAGTTAGCAGCAAAACGATCAATGATTTCCTGCTCGAAAGTACGAATCATCACCAAGTCACTCATACGTGAAATAACTTGTGCGGCATCTTCAACCGGTTCGCCGCGACCTAATTGCGAGTCACGCGTGTTCAAGTAAATCGCTGAGCCACCCAATTGCTGCATACCCGCTTCAAACGATAGACGAGTACGTGTGCTGGCTTTTTCAAAGATCATCACCAAGGTGCGGTCTTGTAGCGGCCAATATTGTTGATAGGCTTTAAATTGACTTTTTATCCAGCGCGTACGCTCGAACACATGCTCGAGTTCACCACGATTTAAGTCATTGAATTGTAAGAAATGTTTGATTTCCATAATCTGTTTTTACTGCTATTTTTGTTCCAAGTTTAATCAACTACTGGTCTAATTAACTATTGGTTTAATCAACTACTGGTTGAACTAACTGTTTGGTTAAATTAACTACATTAGCGCTTAAAAAAGTTTTGATGATGGCAGACAAACGTTGTACTAATATTTTAGCCTCATCTTCGCTCATGACTAATGGTGGCAATAAACGCACTACAGAATCAGCCGTCACATTAATCAACAGCTTATCTTCTAGCGCCATTTTTACCAAATCACCACAGGGGCGATCCAATTCGATACCAATCATCAGGCCTGCATTACGCACAGTGACAACACCTTTGATACCTTTGAATTCAGCATTGAAGCCTTCACGAATCAAATTACCAATTTTTTCAGCATTTTCCCGTAGACCTTCTTCTTCCACGATATTTAAGGTCGCCAAGCCTGCAGCCGTTGCCAATGGGTTCCCGCCAAAGGTAGAACCGTGCTTACCATAGGTAAACACTTCCGCTGCTTTACCGCTTGCCAGACAAGCGCCAATCGGCACACCTGACCCTAAGCCTTTAGCCAAGCTCATGACATCGGGTTTAATCGCTGTATGCTGAAAGCCGAACCAAGTTCCAGTACGGCCGATACCGGTTTGCACTTCATCCAACATCAATAACCAATCGTGTGCATCACAAATCTCACGCAGAGTTTCCAGGTAACCATTTGCATCTTTAGGAATGTTGATACCGCCCTCGCCTTGCACCGGCTCAACCAAGACGGCCACAACATTTGGGTTACGTGAAGCGATGTGTTTAACTGCTTCGATATCATCGTAAGGCACACGAATAAAACCACTCACCAATGGCTCAAAACCGGCTTGAACCTTGCGGTTGCCTGTCGCAGAAAGTGTTGCCATGGTACGTCCGTGAAATGACTTGTCCATGACAATGATTTCAGGCGTTTCGATGCCCTTATTGTGTCCGTATAGTCTTGCTAGCTTGATGCTGGCTTCATTAGCCTCACATCCAGAATTACAGAAAAATACTTTATCCATGCCTGAAATTTCGCACAACTTATCAGCTAAGGCGCTTTGTTCAGCAATGTTGTAGACGTTGGAGACATGAATCAGTTTGGCCGCTTGTTCGCTAATCGCTTTCACCAGTTTAGGGTGTGCGTGACCTAAGCCATTCACCGCGACACCGGCAAGTGCGTCCAAATATTTATTACCTTTTTCATCCCATAGCCACACGCCTTCACCCTTTGTGAAGGTCACTGGCTGGCGCATGTAGGTGTTCATTAAATGATCTGACATAAATAACTTTTTATATAACTTAACTCAAAATGATTAAAACTAAATTAACTGAGCCAATATATTTAATAAATATTGGCTCAATAAAACGCAAACGGCGGCTAATGCCGCCGTTATATGCATTAACTTATTTAGATTCCGTAGACTACTTGATGTGATAATCCGTTGGTCATAAAGAATAACATCGGGATTGAAAGCATCATATTTGTACGTGACGCTAGCAGTGCCACTCGTCGCGCTTTCGCTTTTTCTTCATCGCTGGCAGGCTTCATACCCAGTATCTTTTGTTGGTTTGGCCAAATCAGTACCCAAACGTTGAACAACATGATGGTGCCTAACCATGCGCCAATACCAATCGCAGCATAACCATTACGCAACAAGAAAGCATCAGTAAAGCCAGCACCAAGCAACCATGCTCCTGCTAGCCACGTTGCAACTGCCGACCAACGAAACCATAACAGCGCGCGTGGCGCAACGTGTTTAGTAATACCTGCACCCGTACCATCTGCTGCTGCATCTTTTAATGCCGGCACTTGTACGAGGTTAAAATAGTAGAGCAGACCAATCCATGTAACGCCTGCAACAACATGAGCCCAACGCGCAATTCCTGGTAAGAATTCCATGATTTATGCTCCCATTAACACGTTTTTGACAATTAAAAACAATACCAACGTAAGCACTAAGCCCGTGATAATTGTTCCAGAAATCGAATCTAACGGATTTTTCATGTTGCTGATCTCCTTATTTCTAATTTTTATGAGGTTTTTTTAATCAACTACTGTGCGTGAGATTAGCCGAAAACCACAACATTAGCAAGTTTAGACCACCACAAATATTGCTTTATAGATTTAAATGCCGTTCAAATTAGTACTTGAAAAAATTAGCAATTTAGGCAAAAATCGCCATCCTTCGTAATTTTAATTGCCACTCATTCTTTATGGCATCTTTAGCATCCATTCAGCCACTCACAACACAACCTCAGTTACCCGTTGCCTGGTACGTTGATCCACAGATTTACGCGCTTGAACAAAAGCATTTGTTTCCCAATGCCCCCAACTATCTTGGGCATGCGCTCATGGTGCCAAATGTAGGGGATTATCACGTCTTGGATTGGAGCGGCGAGGCCAAAAGCCTAATTCATAATAAAGACGGCATTTGCGTGATGAGCAATGTGTGTCGGCACAGGCAAGCCATCATGCTTAAAGGTAGTGGACACACTAATAATATCGTCTGTCCGTTGCATCGCTGGACCTATGACCTCGATGGCAAGCTATTAGGCGCTCCGCATTTTGATGAGAATCCTTGCTTACATCTGCATCAAAAGACACTGCAGAACTGGCAAGGTTTATTGTTTGACAATAAACGCGACATCGCCAAAGACTTGGCCAAACTTGGCTGTACGCAAGACTTTGATTTCACCAATTACACATTTGACAGCGCAAAAATTGAACATTACAACTTCAACTGGAAGACCTTTATTGAGGCTTACCTTGAAGATTATCATGTTGGACCATTTCACCCTGGTTTGAACCAATTTGTAGATTGCGGCGACTTACATTGGGATTTTGGCGAGCACTTTAGCGCGCAAACTGTGGGATTTAAGCCAGAAACCCTGAAAAACAACACGCCTGTGTATGAGAAATGGCACCAAACTGCCATTGAGTACAGTGGCAAGCAAACACCTAAACATGGGGCTATCTGGTTTGCCTACTATCCATTCCTGATGGTGGAGTGGTATCCACATGTGCTGGTGGTATCGCACCTCATCCCAAGCGGCGTTGATAGTTGTACCAACGTGACTGAATTCTATTATCCTGAAGATATCGCTTTATTCGAGCGTGAGTTTGTAGCAGCACATCAAGCGGCTTATTTTGAGACGGCGGTTGAAGATAAGGAAATCTGCCAGCGTATGCACGATGGCCGCCGCGCCTTATTTGCACAAGGTATTGATGAGCGTGGTCCATATCAGCATCCAATGGAAACCGGCTTAGAGCATTTTCACCGTTGGTATCGTCATCAGCTTGAAGCCTTTATCTAAAGTGAATTTCCAGCAGAATCAAGCATGAAATATCTGCTGAGATTAATAGCGTTTAGGCCTGCTTACTCTTTGCCCAATCTGGGCAGCTTATGGATGTTAGTTGCTGCGCTTGGCTTTGCGATTATGGGCGCGCTGGTTAAAGTGGGCGCACAAAAATTCAGCAGTGGCGAACTGGTTTTTTACCGCTCACTATTCGGCTTGGTGGCAATCTGGTGGTTTATCCATGCAAGGCGATTACCACTCGCTACACCTGTGATGTATAAGCAAATGTCACGCGCTGTAGTAGGTTTTGTCTCACTGGCACTATTCTTTTATGCAATTGCACATTTGCCTTTAGCGACAGCCATCACCCTCAATTACACCTCGCCGCTTTTTTTAGCAGTGATTACACCTATTTTCTTACATGAAAAACCGAAGAAAACCTTATTTATCGCGCTAGCTATTGGCTTTATCGGCGTTACGGTATTACTTAAACCTACCTTTAACCAAGCGGACTGGCTTGCCGGCAGCCTTGGTTTATTGTCCGGCGTAGGCGCCGCATTTGCCTACATGCACGTGAAGCAACTCGGCAAAGTCAACGAACCAGACTGGCGCACAGTTTATTACTTCACCTTGATATCGACGATTGGCGCTGGCTTATGGATGCTCTACGATAGCTTTCATGCCATTGCCTGGCAAGACCTGCCGGTATTATTGGGCTTAGGAATTTCTGCCACCATTGCCCAGTTAGCCATGACACGCGCTTACCGTACCGGCGACACACTCGTTGTTGCAGGTTTAGCCTACGTTACGGTGGTGGTCGCCAGTTTATTTGGCGTACTGTGGTGGAATGAACATCTAACTTTGAGCGACTGGTCTGCTATCGGACTGATCATATTAAGCGGCGTCATCAGCATGCGTAGCACTCAATCACTTCCTAGCCAGCCATCACCTGCTCCCACTATTATCAAATAACATCTGCTCTTAAGGTTAAATTGAATATTGATATCTACTATCAATACAATCACTTAGACGCAAAAATTACTAGACAATTGATTTGTTCAGCAGTAATCTAACCCTCCCGCGATAAAATCATAATCACAATAAGTCTTTATGACGCTAAATCAAACAGTTAAATGGTTGGCGATAGGATTAGTGTTCTCTGCACTTTGTGGCTGCATGGGCGGCACTATTGCACAGCAATTGGTACGCTCTATGTTGATGCATGGTGCAGACAAAGTGACTACTGCAGCAATAGATGCCAGTGAACGTAACAAGAAATTAGCCGCACAGAAGATGCCGCTTAAAGATACCGTCCCGGATGACTACAAAATAGCATTCATCAACTCAGGTTTTGAAAAAGTGACATTACAAGTCGAACCCCTGCCTGAAGTACAAATCGAAGAAGAAACAATTGAGTTCATGCAAGAAACACCATTAGTGCAAGTTGAAGTATGGAACCTGTTAGTGGGTGATGAAAAACAACGCATTCTTGAAAAAGCAACACTTCAGGGTTCAATCAGCGTGCCACCGAAGAACGAATGGAAAAAATGGCAGATTGCCACCGGAGAAACCGTTAGTAATCAACAAACAATTACGTTTTTGATTCCTCCAGAAATCGGAAAGTTACATAGCGGCGCTATAGCACTGGTGGAGTTATCCAGCACAGGTGAACTAAACGTGGCCCGCTATGCAACAAACTAAGCAATTAAACTCATGGATCTATCAAGCCGCTGCGCATCGCAATAAGTGCAATTTCTGCCGAATTATTCGCATTTAGTTTTTGCTTGATATTGTAAAGATGCGTGCCCACAGTACGTGGGCTTAAAAACAAGGTTTCAGCAATTTCATTAGTAGTTTTACCTTTTGCCAATGCCATAAATACCTCAAACTCACGCGCTGACAACACATCCACCGGGTTTTGGTCACCAGAGAGCTGCTGAATCGCCATCTGTTGAGCGACACTTGCCTCGAGATATTTTTTACCGGTAGCCACGGTACGAATCGCTTTAATCAACTCTTCTGCGGCCGATCTTTTAGTCAAATAACCCATCGCGCCAGCATTCAATACACGTTTAGGATGTACCGAATCCTCATGCGCTGACAACACCAAAATCTTTGCTGAGCTGTCTTTGGCAAGAATGCGCTCAATTGCCTCCAAACCGCCAATACCTGGCATCGTGATATCCATCACCACCACATCTGGTTTATGTTCCATGTAGCGCTGAATACTCAGTTCTCCGCTCTCCGCTTCTGCCACAACTTTAATGTCGCTATCTGTCTCTAGCAACATTTTAAATCCCATGCGCACCACGGCGTGGTCATCCACTAGCATGACGTTAATTTGACTCATGTTGCATTTCTCCAAGAATTATTCAGTAGCATTTTTCGGTAAATTATAAAAATCAATTTAATAAATTATTGATTTTGTTGATGGTTAGGGATGTTGATATAAATAGTTGTGCCTAGGTTGGCAGCAGCGTCCACATTAAAAGTACCATGTAAGGCTTGTGCACGCTCACGCATACCAAGCAAACCAAAGTGTTTGGTCTGGTCAACTGCTTCAATGTCCATGCCTATACCGTTATCCTTAATATTCAGCTGCAATGCACCTGTTTTTGTTTTGGTTAAATTGATATCAATTGCACTCGCTTCGGCATATTTTAGAGCGTTATTCAATGACTCCTGAACGATTCGATACAAATTGATGCTGACAGTTTCACCCAGACCTTGTAAATCGCCTTCTAATTGCAGATTAATTTTGATATTAGGGTTTTGAGCTTGATAACTACTCACGAAATCCTGCAAAGTTTCCGCTAAGCCTAGGTTATCCAAAGCACCGGGCCGCAACTGGCGAATGATGTTATGCATGCCATCATAAATTTGATTGGCTGCGGATACGATTACCCCAGCGTGAGATTCGATATCTGACATGCCTGGGCTAGCGTTATTGGCTTTAGTTTTGTTGGAGATAGCTACTGCAAAAGTTTTGATGGCAGTCACATACTGACCCAGCTCATCATGCAACTCACGCGCTAAGCTGCGTCGTTCATCTTCAATATGCTTTTGAATCACATGGGTAAGTTGTCGATTTTCTTCCAGCTTACGCATCGCTTCTTCAGCTCGTTTACGTTCCGTGATATCACGCATACTACAAATATCGCCAATCACTTGATTGGTTTTAGGTTCAACCAATGGCGCTGCTGAGATAGATACATCGATGATCTTGCCAGCTTTACTAATGCGCTGCGTAATGTGGTTATCGATACTTTGGCCTGCGGTAATTACCTGTAGATTCTGCGCCAGATCTTCAGCCCACTCTTTAGGGCTTAATAAATTTGCAGATTGCCCAATAATCTCTTCTGGCGTATAGCCAAACATGCGCTGCGCTGCTAGGTTCCAAAATGAAATGTTGCCATCAAGATCATGAATCATAATGGCATCTGCCGTTTGCTGCGCTATCAGTGCCAAACGCTGATTCTCTGAGGTGCTGGCTTGCAATGAGGCAGTCATTGCATTGAAATTATGAGCAATCCGTGAAAACTCCGGCAGATTGAATTCCGGCAAACGGGCTGCTAGGTCGCCCTGCTCCACACGGTTAATAGCTCTTAGCATGGGGCCTAAAGGCTTGAGTGAACGTCCCAACATCCAATACACCATACCGTTTAACAAAACAAAGAAGGCAAGGCCAATCCAGAATAAATTGGTCACTCGGCTCCAAGCCTCACGAATTGCCCCTGCCGGGTTAGGAATAATCTCCAGACGCCCGAAACGAATCAGACGCGTCACAGGTTTTTCATGTGGTGTGAGCATCTTTACAAACCATTGCGGTGGCTTTTCATCTGCTCGATATTTGGAAGGTGGCGATTGATACAGCTGAGCGCCACTGATGCTAAACAGCTTGATTTCATTGCTACGCACGTGCCCTAAAGATTCCAAAAAGCGCCGCATCACATCATGCGTGTAGCCCCACTCTGGATTCTCCACCGAGCTGATGATCACGGTATCCAATAGCTGCGTCGTAACGCGTGTGGCTGCTTCGACGCCTTCTTGTATCGAAGTTCTCATGCCCTTAATAATCACGTAGCCTACCGCTATCATAAATACCATGAGCAGCGTAGTAATCAATAGATTCAAGCGAAAACGTAAACTCATGAGTTGAAATGGCCAGTTGAGATGTGTAGAGTTTAACAACTTTAATCAAATGACAATATAGTGTTAATCACTAGATTGATACGTATAAAGATTGGCAATGTACAAATGAGTCTTCTCACAACAGAATTTATTTTAAGTGCTGCCCAAACAATCCAGCAGACCATTGTGGCTAATGAGCAAACACTAGAATCACTAGACCGCGAAATTGGTGATGGTGACCACTACATCAATATGAAACGCGGCGCATCGGTCATTGCAGAGATGCAGACAGAGTTACAAGCACTTACGCCAGATGCGGCACTGCATAAAATCGGCATGAAGTTACTGAGTACGATTGGCGGCGCTTCTGGCCCATTACTCGCCAGCTTTTTTATGAGCATGGCAAAAGTATTAAAAGAGAATGGTGACGATTCACACCTTAAAATCGCCGCCGCATTTGCTGCGGGTGTTGAGGCGATTCGCCAGCGCGGTAAAGCTGACATTGGTGAAAAGACGATGCTAGATGTGCTGATTCCTGTGTCGCATCAATTCACATTATTGGCAGCACAAAATTGTGATGTTAAATTAATATGTGCCACACTCATCAATACCGCAGAGCAAGGCATGCTGGCAACCAAGGATTTAATCGCCACCAAAGGGCGTGCCGCTGGCTTGGGTGAACGTGCTATTGGGCATATAGACCCTGGTGCCAAAAGTTGTCAATTAATGATAGAAACCGTATGTAATTTGGTACTTAAAGAAAGTAATCTTTAAATTTTGAAGCGAAGTTAGCACAAGGCGCAAAAAGCCGACGTTTACACAATGTACTTTTACTAAAATATAAATGCGGTTTTTTGCAACACCGTGATAAAGAGCAAGGACCATAAAATGAAGAAATTTATTAATAATGTGGATGACATTTTAGTTGAAAGCCTGAGCGGTTTCGCCGGCGCACATGCTGATCTAGTGAGCTTGCATCTGGAACCTAACTTCTTAACACGCAAGAACAAAGCAGCTAACAAGGTTGCCATTATCTCTGGCGGCGGCTCTGGGCACGAGCCCTTGCATTCAGGCTACATAGGCTACGGCATGCTGGACGCTGTCTGTCCTGGCCATGTATTCACCTCACCCACACCAGACCAAATGCTAGCCGCAGCAGAAGCCGTACATGCTGATAAGGGCATACTTTTCATCGTTAAAAATTATTCTGGCGATGTGATGAACTTTGAAATGGCCGCAGAAATGCTACCGTTTGAATCTGCCACTGTGCTGACCAGCGATGACGTTGCCGTCATGAACTCTACTTATACAACAGGTCGTCGTGGCGTTGCAGGTACGGTGATTGTAGAAAAATGTGTAGGCAGTTTGGCAGAAACCGGCGCCAGCCTGCAAGACTGTAAAGCCTTGGGTGACAAAGTCAATAATCGTATCGCAAGCATGGGGGTGGCACTCACTAGCTGCACCGTCCCCGCTGCGGGACGCCCTACTTTTGACATTCATCATACCGAACTAGAAATGGGTGTAGGTATTCACGGTGAGCCAGGTCGCAGGCGTGAAGCCATGCGCGATGCAGATTTAATAGTGAAAGACTTAGTGAATGCAATCATTGAAGACTTTAATGCAAGAGGTTTGAACCCCACGAAGAACAGCGAAGCATTGTTACTGGTGAACGGTTTTGCCGGCACACCACTCATGGAACTTTATCTACTCTACAACACAGCAGCTAGGTTGTTTAACGCACATGGCATCAAGATTGCGCGCTCATTAGTAGGCAACTACACAACCGCGCTAGACATGGCAGGCGCATCCATTACGCTATGCTTACTTGATGATGAAATCAAACAACATTGGGACAGCCCTGTGCATACACCTGCCCTAAGATGGAAAATCTAATTAAGGGATTTTTGAGTGTCGGGAATCGACCCAAAGCGGCCATTCATATACTGTAAATACCCTGTAATGTCGGTCTCTAACTACCAGACACTTCAACCTGTTCGTAATGTTGCTTAGAATAACTAACAATAATTTTGTATATTAAGTGGCTTAAAATGAATAACTCAAAAAGAAATCTACGCTACGTCATGTTTGCTTTAATGATTGTGTTTACTTCTTCTGCGGTTAGAGCTAACCAAGAAGTAATCCCATATGACCAAAGCGCCTCAGATTTTGAGATTGTTAAAGGTGATTTCAATAAAAAATATTTTTTATCCGGGATGAATATTAAGAAAGCTTTATGGATAGACAATGTATATCTTTTGGCGACTATACGAGAAACAACAGCAGATAATTTACTAGTAATAAATAAGATAGTCATAATAAATACTGATAATGGTGAGGTGCAAGACTTTGGTTATTCAGGGCACATTAAATGTCTTGCTGATGGCAATATTGTTATTGGTTTAGATAAAGCTGTAGATGAACAAACTGGATTTAAAATAGTTTCCGGTAAAGTAGGGGGTGAACTACAAACTACTCTTACTCCTGATCCAAAATTAATGCGGCTTAATGAATACGACTGTGTATACGAAAAAGTTACACCCCGTAAAAAGACCTTAACCGGATTTAAGCAAGTATTTAGATTAAAAATAAAACACGGCATCTTAGAGTCTGATGACGATTTCGAGGATGGTGTACGTACTAGTAAGCTATCTTTTATAAATTCATCACAAGATAATTTTTTAATCCCAACTAACGTTGGTGAATCAAAATTTGCAGTGGTGTATGTTCCATATGAGGATGCTTATATGATTGCCCCATATCTTCGTTATGATAACGACAGGATTCCTTGGTGGAAAACATATCCCCGGGCACTATTCATGAGGCTTTTGAGCCCAGATGGTTCAATTAAGCGAATACCATTACCTAAAGCAATAGAAGATAAAATTAAAGATAAGCACTATTTTTCATATAGGGGAGTTTCTTATACCAAACTCGGATTATTATGGTCACTGACCCCAAGAGTTGGCAAGTCATTCAAGTCTCCAATTAATTATTTGCAAAGTGGAAATAATTTAATCGAGATTAATGATGATATTTCGATCCCTTCGCCAAATGGCTGTAAATTAATAGGACCTTCCACATGGTCATATTCAAGTTCAGTAAATAAAAATACAAATGACTATTATGTAATTGATATTTGTGATGAGAAAAAACTTTAACTTAATGACCAACATTAATTAGTCAATACCGAGTGGCCGCTTTGAGCCGCTTATCGTCAGCTCTCTAGGAGCAGAACTAACTCCCCCCCAGATATTCCAACATACATATTGATTAATTGTTGCTATGTTTGCTACCGAACAGACTGTTCGTGCACGGTAATTTAGTATCTAAAAATTATGTAGATGTAGTTCAAATTTCGCTGGCTTGTTAGGGCGTATAGCTAGTGATCATAGATTTGATTCTCGCCCAGTTAGGAGTAATCAAATGTATAAGATGCTAATTGTTATACCATTTACAGCTCTGCTGTTAAGCGCGTGCATAGTAGCGCCCCCTGACAGAGTGGTTGTGGCACCGGCATTGCCAGTGATTGTGGAATTTGATACAGAGCCATATTACTATCATCAAGGATATTACTATTATTACCACAATAACTACTGGCGCTACTCACAATCAAGATCAGGGCCTTGGGTAGAACTGCCTCGGAGCCACTATCCTAAAGAGATCCGGTACAAAGGTCGCGGTGATGGGCGTGGTCGGGACAGAGATAGGGACAGAGATCACGATCGTGACCACCGTGATCGGAGATATTAATACTCCCGTATTTGCCTAAGATGTTTTAAAAATGACAGCGCAAACTGAAGTGTAATTTCAACTCAGGTCGAGGTATCTATAAACTTTGATCTGAGTTGATTTTAATGCGCCCCAAAGTAGACACTGAAAATCTTAAAATTTCAATGTCGGTCTAATCCTACAAAATAATCATTGGTAGTCTGACATTCATAACGATGTATTTTTTCTATAGTGTCTAATACCTAGCTATAGGTTAGGCAATCATTGCTCGCTTGGGATATTTATTATCCAACCAGGAGATATATTATGAGAACCCACTATTTCAAATCAACATTACTCGCTTTGTGCACCCCGCTGCTATTTTCAAGTGGCTTTGCGTTTGCTGACCAGAGTTTTGTTGATACCAAAACTGGTCAGCCAATGAAAATCGATACTGGGCTTTTTAATACCGAACAATCCAAGAAATTCCTAAATACTGGTGAAAACCCCTACAACGGTAACGCAGAAGCCATTGCCAGCGGTAAAAAGCATTATCAAACCTACTCCTGCGCTCAATGCCATGGTGCCCAAGCTCAGGGCCAGACTGCCGGTGGCCTGACAGGCCCTAGATTTAATCATTCTAAGAGCACTACGGATAAGGGAATGTTCGAAATCATCTGGGCAGGAACCAATGGTGGGATGAGCGGTAAAGGCAAAGGTGTAATGGACCCCGGTAATCTCAGTAACGGGTTATCCCCTGATGACACCTTAAGGCTAATGGCATGGGTCAGAAGCCAGGGCGGAACCGCGAAGTAGATAAATCTAATATCTAGTCCCTATAACCGGGGTAATTGCACCCCGGTTATATATCGCTAAAGTATTACCCTTAAATTAAAAGTAATTAATGACTTAAAAAATAGTTAGCGCTATTAACGAATGAGTCGTGATATTGAAAAATCGAACCATGGTTAGAGTCAGGATAAAGTACCAGTTGTGCATTTTTAAGTAGTTTGTACATGTTAATAGAACCTTCTGTCGCTAACATCGTGTCATTACTGCCAGTGACAACCAATACTGGCTGGCGTATAGATTTCAGCGTTTTGTGTTCTGGATCAGGCGTGCTTGTCCAGACAATCAGTGCTTTGCCGTGCGCATCTGCGATTTCTTTACCACTCTCAGGGTCACGATCTTTTGTTCTTGCATACACTCTTCCCAAAAATTCACCAGCAGCTTTTTTACCTGCATCTGTTTGGGAGAAGAATAAATAATCACGTGGGTCAGGCGCATTCTCTCTTGAAAATGCTTCACCAAGTACCTTCATCAAGTTATTACCACCACCTTGATATGTAGTCCCGGCAAGAATTACTTTATGTACTAACTCAGGATGTTGAGCAGCTAATTCCTGAGCAATAAAGCCGCCCATAGAGAAACCGAGTAAATCAACTTGTTTGTACCCTAATGCTTGAATAAATGTATAGGCATCTGTCGTCATTTTCTCAATGTTATCTGCTACTACGCCACTTGTAGCGCCGACGCCTCTATTGTTAAAAACAACAACGGGACGCGTTTTTGCTAAAGCATTAACAACGGCTGGATCCCAGGAATCCATGGTGCCGGTAAAGTGCTGAAGAAATACTAATGGCGTACCAGACTTAGGTCCCATAGCACGATATGAAAATTTAACCCCATTTGCTTCGATGTATTTGGTCGGTGCAGTTTCAAGAGTGTCTTGTCCAGCGCTTGCTACGCTAGCCTCAACCATCGAGAAGGTGGCGGTGATAAATAATAGTGATTTTAAAATCTTGCTCATCATAATTCCTTATTAATGTGTAAATGTATATTTATGTACTACGAAGTACAATATATTAGGAGCAAGCAGGTATGTCAACAATTATTTGTACTTTAAAGTACAAATATATTAGACAAGGAATTAAAAACGACATAAGATGCAAGCTATGAAAACTGTAGCTTCCACAAAAACACTTGGCAGACCCCGAAAGTTCGATAAAGACCTTGCGTTAGATACCGCCCTGCAAGTGTTTATGCAAAAGGGATATGAAGCCACTTCGCTCACTGATATCACTGAGGCATTAGGTATTAATCGGCCAAGTGTGTATGCCGCTTTTGGGAATAAAGAAGAGTTGTTCGCCCAAGCATTAGCAAAATATAACCAGGGCCCTATCGCTTATCTAAATGATGTTCTATCAGAAAAAACAAGTAGGGATGTCGTTAAAGAATTGCTGATGAAATCTGTGGAGTTATTAACCTGCGCCGAACAACCAAGAGCATGTTTAGCAATTCAAAGTTCTATTAGTTCTGAGCTTGCAGTTGCTGGCATTCAGCAAAACATTGTTGATGGCTTACATCAAATTGAAGTAAACATCAAAAATCGTTTTGATCAGGCAATTGCTCAAGGTGATTTACCGAAAGACACTGACTCATGGCTACTTACCAAATACGTGACAACAATTCATAAAGGACTTTCAATTCAGGCTTCTAATGGAACGAGCGCGGAAGAGCTTTATGGAATTGTAGAAATCACCCTGCAAAGTTGGCCAGGAAAATAACTTAATTTGAAGTGACTTAGTGATTATTAACCATGAGTGCTTTAACGATACCCATAAATTAATAAAATATAAAGGTTAGTATCTATAATTACCAACCTATAAAACAATTTCAAACTTAGGCAACCCATGGGCTCATCTGATTTTCTTGTTCAAGCCACGATATATCTTTCCTCCGCCATATTTTTAGTACCTTTGTTTAAAAGACTGGGCTTAGGCTCAGTACTAGGCTATTTGCTGGCGGGTATATTAATTGGGCCTTATGCACTAAAACTCATTGCAGACCCTGAACAAGTACTTCACTTTGCAGAGTTCGGTGTGGTGCTGATGCTTTTCCTCGTGGGTTTGGAGCTTGAATCTCAGAAGGTTTGGGAGTTACGCAAAACCTTATTTGGATTAGGTGGCTTGCAAGTGCTCAGCACGATTGGGCTAGTGACGTTTGCTGCTCATATGATGAATTTCACTTGGCCAGTCGCTATCGTTATCGGCATGGGGGTGGCAATGTCCTCAACCGCTATTGGCCTGACTTCACTCACTGAAAAGAAACAGCTAAGCACCCCTGGCGGGCAAGCCTCATTTGCCACACTTCTGTTTCAGGATCTATCAGTCATTCCGCTATTCATGTTGCTAGCACTCCTCGCACCAAATAGCGCTGAATCTGGTTTTGATGTGTCGGCAGTAGCCAAAGCGATTGCTGTCATCGTAGCGCTCATCTTTGCTAGTCGAATCCTGTTGCGGCCTATTATGCGAATAATCGCTCAAACCGGAGTACGTGAGATCTTTGTCGCCTTTTCATTGTTATTAGTCATAAGTGTTTCGCTTGCCATGCAGTCTGTTGGCTTATCCATGGCGCTCGGCACATTCCTCGCAGGGGTATTACTGGCGGATTCAGAATATCGCTATGAGCTTAGATTAGATATCGAACCAGTTAAAGGTTTGCTTTTAGGTCTATTCTTTATTGCGGTTGGCATGTCTGTAGATTTATCGTTATTAGCAAATTCGCCGTTGATGATTTTTGGTTTGGCTTTACTAATAGTGATTACCAAAATGGCTATTTTGATGGGTCTCGGACGACTATTTAAGTATTCTTTCCGCGACACTTTGCTATATGGCGTTGCACTCTCTCAAATTGGTGAGTTTGCCTTTGTAATCTTTGGCGTAGCTTTAACGCAAGATACTATTCCGCGTGAAACCTATAATGTTCTCAATGCAATTGTTGCCGTATCCATGCTCATTACGCCGATATTGCTGCTGCTTTACGACAAATTTTTAACACTGGATTGTGGTGAGCGGCCAAAAGATTCAATCGAAGAAAATAATTCAGTCATCATTGCCGGGTTTGGTCGTTTTGGGCAAATTGTTGGTCGGGTATTACTGGCTAAAGGCATCAACGCAACGCTGATAGATAATGATCCGAATCAGGTTGATTTGATGCGGGAATTTGGCTGGCGTTGTTATTATGGCGACGCATCAAGATTAGATTTATTAGAAGAAGCTGGTATCGCGAAGGCAAAACTGTTCGTTATTTCAGTGAATGACCCGATTGCAGCATTGGATATGGCCAAGCTTGTGAAAGAACGATGGCCGAGTGTTGCAATTGTCGTGAGAGCTAGAAGCCGGACAGATGCATTTGATTTGCGTGATATTGATCTAGACCCTATACGAGAAACATTCTATTCGTCTTTAGTCGCTGCCAAGCAGGCATTATTAGCGATTGGTGAGTCGCCAAGTGCTGCCACTAAAATCATTAAGCATTTTGAGCGTCACGACTTAGAGCAACTTGAAGCTACGCGAAATATCCGACACGACAAGACTGCTTTGCTTAGCATGGCCGAAAAAGGACGCCAAGATCTCAAAGATTTGTTTGCGTTAGAACAAGCAGAAATGGAAAGTCAAAAAACTATTACTTAAATTTTTATGGATTTATTACATCAATTGTTAAGAAACACTTCTCGCCACAAAGCCGTTACTGGTGTTACATATTGCGTCACTAGCGAAGTTTCAACCTTATTATTGGTGACGCCTTGCAACTTGAGCGCGTGTTGCATTTGGCGGTATTCACGATAAGCGTTAACAACCTGCTCCGCTAAATCGGCAGAAATTATATTGAGCGATGCCAGCAATCTCAACAAGGCAATATTGCCAATATTCTTAGTAAGTTGCGGATGCTGTTTTGCATGCGTTAAGACTAAATATTGCACTAGAAACTCTACGTCGATAATGCCACCTATGCTTTGCTTGATATCAAACATACCTGTCGTGTGGGTTTGTGCGGCGCGCATCTTTTCACGCATGTTCAACACTTCAGTTTTCAGCTCAGCACTGTTTCTAGATTGAGCGAGCACTTCAACACGAATCTGTTCAAAGGTCTGACCGATTTTACTGTCGCCCGCTACATACCTGGCTCTAGTCAGCGCCTGATGTTCCCACACCCATGCTTTTTCTAGTTGATATGTTCTGAATGCACCCACATCGCTGACCAATAAGCCGCTATTGCCATCTGGCCGCAATGCTAAATCCGTTTCATATAACAGCCCCGCCGAAGTCATGCTGTTGAACCAATTATTAATGCGTTGCGCAAAACGCGCATAGATTTCACCGGCTTCTGGGGTGCTGTCATCATAAAGAAATATGATGTCTAAATCTGAGGCGTAGCCCAACTCTCTGCCACCCAGCTTGCCATAACCAATCACTGCAAATTTTTGCACTTCAATATGCTTGCCCCGTACGTTTGGCCAAATAACTTCTAAACTCACGCTTAATATCAAATCAGCAAGCGCGCTTAAATAATCGGACAGCGTTTCTAGTGCCAGCTCCCCATTGATATCCTGCACGGCAAACCGAAACACACTGGCATGCTTAAAATGGCGCATCACATCCATTTGCCGCTCAATATCACCATCTGCTTCTGCCATACGTTTAAGTAAATCTAAACGCATTGCCGAAAAATCCGGTTCAGCATACAAGGTTCGTGTATCCAACAGCTCATCTAATAAAATAGGATGTTGTGCCAAATAGTTGGCCAGCCATGGGCTGCTACTGCACAGTTTCACCAATAAATGCATCGCTTCAGAATGCTCGGCAAGGAGCGCCAGATAGCTTGCGCGGCGGCAAATACTCTCCAATAAGTCTGTGATGCGCATCAAAGTGATTTCGGGGTTCTGCATGGTAGCTGAGAGTGAAAGCACATGCGGCATCAGCGCATCAAAACGCTGGCGACTTAATTCGGGTAACTTTGCGTAGCGTGCCCCTTGGTGCAAAGCATTCAAACGTCGCAAGGTTTCTTGCGCATCGTCATAGCCAATTCGCTGTAAGGCCAACACTGCTTCTTGCTCGATTAACTCGCCATTCCAGATAGATTTTTCGGTCTCTAGCGCATCCTGATGCAGGCCATCATCACTAAAAGTAGCGTCAAAATGCTGTTGCACTAGCTTGCGATAAATATTTAATTGGGCGGAACAGGCTGCCCAATCATCAAAGTTCATGGCTTTGGCTATGCGCACTTTACCTTCCTCGGTTCTTGGTAATTCCTGCGTCTGTGCGTCCTCCACGTACATCAACCGATGCTCTAAGTTGCGTAGAAAAACATAAGCCTGCGTGAGCTCATTCACAGCTTGTTCTGGCAATAACCCTTTGTCTTTCAATAATGCCAGCACTGTGAGCGTAGGTTTAACCTGCAAGCTGGCATCCTGCCCGCCACGAATCAGTTGAAATACTTGCGCAACAAACTCTATCTCACGTATGCCACCGCGACCTAATTTGATGTTGTCGTGAATGCCCTTGCTGTTTACATCGCGATGAATTTGAATCTTTAAATCGCGCATGGATGCAAAAGCACCAAAATCCAGATATTTACGGAACACAAACGGTTTGAGTAATCGTGTCAGTTTGTCACTACTACCTGCAATCACGCGGCCTTTGATCCAGGCATAGCGCTCCCACTCGCGGCCATTATTTTGATAGTAATCCTCAAGCGCATCCAAACTGCTCACCAAGGCGCCTTCGCTACCGTATGGCCGTAAGCGCATATCCACACGGAACACGAAACCATCTTCCGTAATCTCATCAATCGCGCTGATGAGCTTCTTACTTAAGCGAGTGAAAAAATCCTGGTTGCTGATGGAGGTAGCACCATTAAACCCTGATACCGAAGTCTCGCCTTCGTCCTCATAAGCAAAAATCAAATCAATGTCAGACGACACATTTAACTCGCCACCGCCTAATTTACCCATGCCGACTACGATCAGCGACTGTGGCTCACCCTGTGGGTTAGTGGGTATACCGTACTGCATATTTAACCAAGCGGATAAAAACTTGATGGCAGTTTGCACAGTTACTTCTGCTAACAAAGATACCGTTCGCACCACCTCTTGCAAATCAGCTAAACCATTCAAATCTCTCACAATAATTCGTGCCATCACTCGCCTGCGTAAAAGACGCAAAGCACGTTTTAAACTAGCCTCGTCAATAATATTTTGTTGGCTATTTTGTTGCGATAGGAAGTTTTGCATGTCACTTAACTGATACTCTTGATGCAGTTTTTCTAGCAAATCATTCAGCAACTCAGCATCTTTTGTGAGCAATCTGGCAATAAACGGACTACATGAAACCGCATGACGCACATAAGCCTCATCACTATGCTGGGCGCGGTTTTCTGATAGAATCATGTCAAGTGTTAGCATCGATTTTTTAAGTTAGTTTTAAGGTAATATGACAGTTTAAGTGAACCAGTAAATGGGCTGTTTAAATAGCCCATTTAATTATAAGTGCGTTAAGCATCATTAGGGGAGTTGCATGTCGATTGAATCAGTTTTAACCGAAACACGCGTTTTTGAACCTAGTGCAGAGTTTGTAAAATCTGCCAATGTCTCTGGCATGCAAGCTTACCAAAAGTTATGCGCTGAAGCTGAAGCTGACTATGAAGGCTTTTGGGCGAAATTAGCACGTGAATTATTGGTGTGGCATAAACCATTTACTAAAACTTTAAATGAATCCAATGCGCCATTTTATAAGTGGTTTGAAGATGGTGAGCTCAACGTATCTGCCAACTGTCTGGACAAACACCTGACAACCATCCCCAATAAAGTCGCCATTATCTTTGAAGGTGATGACGGCAGCACGATTAATGTTACCTACAAAGAACTCTATCATCGCGTTTGCCAATTCGCCAATGGCTTAAAGAAACTCAATCTAGAAGTAGGCGCACGCGTCATTATCTATTTACCGATGGGTATTGAGGCGATTGTTGCCATGCAAGCCTGTGCACGTTTGGGCTTAATTCATTCTGTAGTATTTGGTGGCTTTTCAGCCAAAAGTTTAAATGAACGTATCATTGACGCAGGTGCCACCGCGGTTATTACGTCTGATGGTCAATACCGCGGCGGTAAAACTTTGCCACTTAAATCTGCTGTAGATGAAGGCATCGCCATGGGCGGATGCGAGTCGATTCAAAAAGTCGTGGTGCTGAAAAAAACCGGGCAAGAAGTCACTTGGAATAAAAACGATATCTGGTGGAATGACCTCATAGCAGGCGTTGCAGATACGTGTGAACCAGTCATGGTGAATGCAGAACATCCGCTATTCTTGCTTTACACCTCAGGATCTACCGGTAAACCAAAAGGTGTACAACATAGTTCCGCAGGCTATTTGCTGCATGCCATGAACACCATGCGCTGGACATTCGACGTGAAAGATAGCGATGTGTTTTGGTGTACTGCCGACGTAGGCTGGATTACAGGGCACAGCTATGTGGCCTATGGCCCATTAGCGATGGGCGCGACCCAAGTTGTGTTTGAAGGTATACCAACTTATCCGGATGCTGGTCGTTTCTGGCAAATGATAGAGAAACATAAAGTTTCTATTTTTTACACCGCGCCAACTGCGATTCGCTCGCTGATTAAAGCGGCTGAAACCACACCAAGTACGCATCCTAAAAACTACAATCTATCTAGTCTCCGTCTATTAGGTTCTGTAGGTGAACCTATCAATCCTGAAGCTTGGATGTGGTACTTTGAAAAAGTAGGCGGCGGCCGATGCCCGATTGCTGATACCTTCTGGCAGACCGAAACTGGCGGCCATGTGATTACGCCACTTCCTGGTGTAACGCCCTTGGTTCCAGGCTCATGCACCCTTCCCTTCCCTGGTATTGCCATAGATGTGGTTGATGAAACAGGCAAAGACGTACCGTGGGGCACAGGTGGTTTATTAGTGATTAAAAAACCATGGCCATCGATGATACGTACTATTTATAACGACCCTGAAAGATATAAAACCAGCTACTACCCGGTTGATCTGGGCGGAAAAATCTACCTCGCCGGCGATGGTGCAGTACGTGATGCGAAAACAGGCAACTTCACTATCATGGGTCGTATTGACGATGTGTTGAACGTATCCGGTCACCGCTTGGGCACCATGGAAATTGAATCCGCTTTAGTTTCAAATCCATTGGTCGCAGAGGCAGCTGTAGTAGGTAAACCGCATGACATCAAAGGTGAGTCTGTTGTCGCTTATGTCGTACTGAAAGGCAAACGCCCGGAAGGTGATGAAGCGAAGAAAATCGTCGCGAATCTGCGCGAGTGGGTGGGTAAAGAAATTGGCCCTATCGCCAAACCAGATGAAATTCGCTTCGGTGATAACTTGCCAAAAACCCGCTCCGGCAAAATTATGCGCAGGCTGTTACGCTCATTGGCAAAAGGTGAGGAAATCACATCAGATATTTCAACACTGGATAATCCGGCAATTCTGGAACAGCTTAAACAAGCCGTTATCTAACATTCTCATTGCTTGAAAAAACTCATGGCAGCTCACTTCATCAGTGAACTGCCATGTTTGGTGATCTAGATACCAAATCTACAAGATACTAAGTCTGTAAGATACCGAATATGCAGATTTATTGAACAGTAATATAGTACCGTTTGGGTGTCTCTACCTTAGGCATGGTGATCTCAAGAATCCCATTCTTCAAATTTGCAACGGTTTGTGAAGCGTCTACGGTGCCTGGTAAAGTTAAAGAGCGGGAAAATGAAAAGCATGCAATCTCATGCCTGAAATAATCACCGCTCTCGTCTTTTTTCTCAGTTTTTGAGTATCCTTTGATAGTGAGCAGGTTATCTGCAAGAGAAACGTTGATATCCTTTTTATCAATACCAGGAATTTCAGCGCGTATCAACAACTCTGAATCGCGATTAATTACATCCAAGCTGGGCAGACGCTGCCCTTCGAATTCAAATAGGCTATCTAGCACAGGCGTTTCGTTCCAGCGCCATGGCAGGCCATGTCCAAAAAATCGATCAAACGCTTTTTCCATATCATGAATAGGGTTCATGACTGACCATTGAGTTTTGGCATGATCCTTATTGGTAGTCACAGGAACATTGCCTTTGTTGTCTGTGTCCATAATTGCTTCTCCTGTCAAAATAAAATCAACTAATTGATTCTATTTTGACAGTTAATTCATAAAGTTAATTCATCAAGATAGTGCTGTTCCCGGCCCAATTGGCTGGATGATGACCCTTAAACAATGTGGGCCTTGGCTTTCAGCTTCATTAAAAAATAATTGGCTTGTGAAATGTGCGCCACTCATGCCGATCAACTCAAACTGGTGGCCTACGCGTGATAAAAAACGTAAATAGGGATTGACTCTTTCACCCTGCAATAACGCTACTTCACCCAGTCGTGGCAGAAATGTGGCTATATTCAACCAAGTCACTTTACTAGCCGCACAACCCAA
>DATHXI010000100.1:0-3094 GCA_035459705.1 Methylotenera sp.
GGCTATGAAGCCTCCGGAAGGGTGACAGCAGTGGGTAAGGATGTCACAGAGTTCAAAGTAGGCGATGCGGTAAGCACAATCCCCGCATTCTCAATGAATCAATATGGCTCATATGGTGAGCTTGTGAATATGCCTGCACACGCCGTAGCCCAAAACCCCGCGTCATTATCATGGGTGGAAGCTAGCGCTATCTGGATGCAGTACACCACAGCTTACGGCGCACTGGTAGACATTGCTAATATCAATGCAGGTGATTTCGTATTGATTACCGCGGCGTCTAGTAGCGTAGGAATTGCGGCGATTGAAATCGCTAACATGCTAGGTGCAATACCGATTGCCATGACACGTAAAAGTAACAAGAAAGAAGCACTCTTAAAAGTTGGCGCTAAGTATGTCATCGCATCTGAAGAGCAAGACATTGTTGCCGAAGTGAATAAAATCACGCATGGTAAAGGTGCGCGTGTGGTGTTCGACCCAGTGGGTGGCCCGACGCTTAACAAGCTGGCAGACGCTACAGCACTAGGCGGTATCATCTTTCAATATGGCGCACTGAGTACCGAGCCAACGCCATTGCCGTTATTCACAGTTCTTGGTAAGCAGCTCACCATACGTGGCTATGTTTTGTTTGAACTCTCAACCAACCCTCTACGTTTAGCCAAAGCCAAGAAATTTGTGATTGAAGGCATAAACAGCGGCAAGTTAAAACCCATCATCGCCAAAACATTTCCATTTGAACAAATCGCCGAAGCACATCGTTATATGGAATCAAATGAGCAGTTAGGCAAAATCGTCGTTACCGTCAATTAACCAGGCTGTAAATTAATAGCTTATGAAGTTAACGACTTATTAAGTTACCGGCTCATAGGGAATTGACGATTTACGGGTAAAATGGCGCTATGCAAATACGCCTTTTACCTGACCAACTCATCAGCCAAATTGCAGCGGGTGAAGTGGTTGAACGCCCAGCCTCAGCACTCAAAGAACTCCTCGAAAACAGTCTGGATGCAGGCAGTACCGATATTCAAGTTTCGTTGTTGCAAGGCGGCGTTAAGCAGCTAAGGGTTGCTGATAATGGTAACGGCATTGCGCAAGACGATTTGGCCATGGCACTCACACGCCATGCCACCAGCAAGATTGCTACACTGGAAGACTTAGAGGCTGTCGGTAGCTTAGGTTTCCGTGGTGAAGCGTTAGCGAGTATCGCCTCAGTCTCCCGCACCCAAATCAGCAGCAGAGCGCTTGATACCAAACATGCCTGGCGCATCGCATCAGACGGTAGTGAAATCTCATCAATTGAGCCGGCAGCTTTAGATATTGGCACGGTCATTGAAGTGAATGACCTGTATTTCAACACACCGGCGCGGCGCAAATTTCTCAAAACAGAAGGTACCGAGTTCGGGCATTGCGAAGAGGCTTTTCATCGTGTCGCACTTTCGCGCCCGGATGTAGCTTTTATGTTGCAACACAATGGCAGGGCGCTGAGCCGCTATGCGGTTAGCCCGCCAGAGAAGCGTTTCAGCGAGGTATTAGGCGCAGAGTTTGCCGCAGAATCTATTAGCGTAGATGAATCTGCTGCGGGTTTGCGTTTGTGGGGCATTGCTGCCAAACCAACTTACAACCGTAATAGCCGCGATACACAATATGTATATGTGAATGGCCGTTTTGTGCGCGATAAGCTGCTTGCCCACGCGATTCGCCAAGCGTACCAAGATGTGCTGCATCACGACCGTCATCCGGCTTTCGTGTTATTTTTGGAGCTAGATCCAAACTTGGTCGATGTGAACGTACATCCGAGTAAAACTGAAGTCAGGTTCAGGGATGGCCAATCAATTCACCGTTTTATATTCCATTCGCTACACAAAGCGCTGGCAACGCCAACAGGTGTTTCAAATGCGGTCACTGCAAGTCAGGCAGCGCATAATCCGTTCAGTAACGGTAACGGTCAAACGCCATACCCAACTTATCAGTCGCAAATCAATTTAAGCGCAAATGAGTCGCCGAGTTTTTATCAGACCTTATTTGGTGCTAATGGTAACGCCTCAAACAGTAATGCTTCGCTAGAGCGCCAGTTTGCAAGCCCCGTTTGCTACGCGGACGAGTTCGATAACAACGCAACGTATGCTAATCCAGTAGATGATTTTCCGTTGGGCTTTGCAGTTGCTCAGATACACGGCGTGTACGTATTAGCGCAAAACAAGTTGGGTTTGGTGGTCGTGGATATGCACGCTGCGCATGAACGTATCATGTACGAAAAACTTAAAGATGCACTAGACCATAAAACAGTACCGATGCAGCCTTTGCTAATACCAGTCAGCTTTAATGCCGATAGGTTGGAAGTTGCGACTGTGCAAGAAGCAATCGCCAGCAATGACAGCAGCCTGCAACAGCTTGGTTTTGATATCGCCATACTTTCACCCACTACTTTGGCTGTACGCGCTGTGCCTACCATGTTGCAAGACGCAGATGCCGTGACCTTGGCACGAGATGTACTAAAAGATTTACGTGAATACGGCGCGAGTAGGGCGCTGACAGAGCGTAGAAATGAATTGCTCGGTACTATGGCCTGCCATGCTGCTGTACGTGCCAACCGCAGCCTGACGATTACCGAAATGAATGCCTTGCTACGCGACATGGAAACCACAGAACGCTCGGGGCAGTGCAATCATGGCCGCCCGACATGGTTTCAAGTCTCGATGCAGGATTTGGACAAAATGTTCATGCGGGGCAAGTGATTGAAAGTGATTTATAAAATTACTTATCCAAACGGAAAAATCTATATTGGAAAAGATTTAACTAACACTACAAATTATTTTGGTAGCGCGAATAGTAAATTAATTGAACTTGATTTTAGTGTTGAAGAAATGAGAGATTTTACGGTAAGGAAAGAGGTAATTTGGTGGTCGGACACTGCCACAGATATTGAAGTAAATTTAGAAGAAGTAAAATTAATCAGACAGTTCCAATCAAATAATCCAGAAATTGGTTACAACAGATGGCCTAAATTCAGAGAAGACTCTTAATGCTTCCAAATGCTATATTTCTTATGGGCCCTACCGCCAGTGGAAAGACTGGTGCGGCGGTTGAGTTACATCAC
>DATHXI010000101.1:0-3099 GCA_035459705.1 Methylotenera sp.
TGTGGTTTCTTCAAAGATTCTGCCTTTTGAAAGTGCAATCGTAATCATATTTTTTACTTTATTTTTCTAACTAACGCGTTTTACGTTCGCACCTAGTGCGTTCAATTTTGCTTCCAAGTTTTCATAGCCACGGTCTAGATGATAAATACGCTCAATCACCGTTTCACCACGTGCTACTAGTCCAGCCAATACCAAACTGGCAGAAGCGCGCAAATCAGTCGCCATCACTGTAGCCCCATCCAAGAACTCTACGCCTTTGACCAAAGCAGTATTGCCATCGATACTGATGTCTGCTCCTAAGCGCTGCATTTCCTGCACATGCATAAATCGGTTTTCAAAGATTGTTTCTGTTACTTTTGAAACGCCCTCTGCCACCGTATTCAATGCCATGAACTGCGCTTGCATATCCGTTGGGAAAGCTGGGTGTGGTGCAGTACGAATATTGACTGCTTTTAATTGACCATCACCTTTAACGGTAATGGTATTCGCATCAATAGTCACTGTGGCGCCAGCATCACGCAACTTTTCAATCACAGCATCCAATAAATTAGGCTGCACGTTTAGCAGCTTTACTTCACCACCGGTCATTGCTGCGGCGACCATATAAGTACCTGCTTCAATACGGTCACAGACGATATTATGATCAGCGCCAGTCAAACGCTCTACGCCTTCAATGGTAATGACATCAGTGCCCGCACCAGTGATTTTTGCACCCATTTTAATGAGGCATTCTGCCAAATCCACTACTTCTGGTTCTTTCGCAGCGTTTTCCAGCACGGTTGTACCTTGCGCTAACGCCGCAGCCATCATCAGGTTTTCAGTACCCGTAACCGTGACTAAGTCCATGTAATAGCGTGCACCTTGTAAACGGCGATTAGGCAAGTGCAGAGTGCTGGCCTGAATATAACCATGGGTAATATGAATAGCCGCACCCATCGCTTGCAAACCTTTGATGTGCAAGTCGACAGGGCGTGAGCCGATAGCGCAACCGCCAGGCAATGACACACGGGCAGTACCAAAACGTGCCAACAATGGGCCCAACACCAAAATAGAGGCACGCATAGTTTTCACCATCTCATAAGTCGCCTCGAAAGAAGCAACATCGCTTGCATCTAGGCTGACTTTATCAGCGTTACGCGTGATCTTAACGCCCATCGTGTCGAGCAGTTTGATTGTGGTATCAATATCCTTAAGCGCGGCAACACTACTCAAATTGAGCGGAGTTTCGGCTAACAAGGATGCACACAAAATAGGCAGCGCAGCGTTCTTCGCGCCTGAAATGGTGATTTCACCATGGAGGCGATTACCGCCTTGTATCAGTAGCTTATCCAACTACTTAACCGCGTCTAGCATAGTTTGCAATTCACCACTCTCATACATGGCGCGCATAATGTCAGAGCCACCTACAAACTCACCGCCGATGTACAACTGCGGAATAGTTGGCCAGTTTGCATAGGCTTTAATGCCTTCACGGATATTTTGATCCGCCAAAACATCTACCGCCAGATATTGCGCATTACAAGCATCTAAGATTTGTGTAGCTAGATTTGAAAAGCCACATTGCGGAAACTTAGGGCTGCCTTTCATATAGAGCACTACTGGGTTACTCGTTACTTGGTTTTTAATGACTTCTTGCGTATCCATTACTATTTCCTAATTAAAATTTTCTATAAATTCTTTAGAGTGGCATTTAGCCGCTCAGTTTTTGCCACGCCTCTGGCGTTAAGGTTTTCATCGATAGTGCATGAATCTCTGCACGCATCCTGTCACCCAAAGCGGCATATACCAGCTGATGTTGTTGCAACATTGATTTACCCACAAAAGCAGGACTTACGATAACTGCTTCAAAATGTGTACCGTCATCACCTAACACTTTAATGTAATCACAAGCCAGATGCTGTGTAATGTATATCTCTAACTGCTGCGCACTTAACAAGCTTGTATCACCTTAATTTAAACTCTAAATGTATGTTCGCCACCTAAGCTTTTAACTTAGGCTCTTAATTTATAACCGGATTTTAACATTTTTAAGGTAATCCATGCTAACACTAAGAATGACACCCCGACGATAGAGAGGCTAATCAGCGGCGACACATCACCTTTGCCAAAGAAACCGTATCGAAAGCCATCTATCATGTAGAAGAATGGGTTTAATTGCGACACCTTTTGCCAAAATGGCGGCAACGAATGAATCGAATAGAACACACCAGACAAGAACGACAAGGGCATGATGATGAAGTTCTGGAATGCTGCCATCTGATCGAATCGATCTGCCCAAATACCCGCAATGATGCCGAATGTACCGAGTAAGGCACTGCCTAATAAAGCAAATGCGAATATCATCCACGGGTGTACTACATTCAAATCTACAAACCACATCGCACCTAGATAGATACACAAACCCACTACCAAACCACGAATAATTGCCGCAAACAAGAATGCTACAAAAAACTGTAAATGCGACAGTGGCGTAAGCAATACAAAAACGATATTACCCATGACTTTTGATTGAATAAGACTAGACGAGCTATTAGCAAAGGCATTCTGTAACACCGACATCATAATCAGACCAGGAATCAAAAATGCGGTATATGGGACACCTTCATATACTTGAACATGACCTTCAAGTACATGCGAAAAAATCAACAGATACAAAAGAGCAGTAATAACCGGGGCAGCCACCGTCTGGAACGCCACACGCCAAAAGCGCAGCAGCTCTTTCTTTAGCAGCGTCCAAGGGCCTCTGAGTGCCGGGCTTATTTTTATCATTGCGTATTACCTACCAGCGACAAGAATACATCCTCAAGATCTGCTTCGTTCAATTGCATGTCTATCACCTTGATGTGCTGCGCACGTAATGCTGAAAGTACAAATTCGATTTGTGCCATATCATTCAAGGCAAAGGTAAAAATACCGCGTTCTTGATGTCGCACTAAGGACTGAATATCAACCGGCAAAACAACCTCACCCAACGTTAAGCGCAAGCTCTTACCTGCAAATTTATTGAGTAAGTTAGCTGTGCTATCTAGCGCAACAATCTTGCCTTCTTTCATCATGCCGACACGACTACACAAAGCCTCAGCTTCTTCCAGATAGTGC
>DATHXI010000102.1:0-2587 GCA_035459705.1 Methylotenera sp.
CATCACGCAACTTTTCAATCACAGCATCCAATAAATTAGGCTGCACGTTTAGCAGCTTTACCTCACCACCGGTCATTGCTGCGGCGACCATATAAGTACCTGCTTCAATACGGTCACAGACGATATTATGATCAGCGCCAGTCAAACGCTCTACGCCTTCAATGGTAATCACATCCGTGCCTGCACCAGTGATTTTTGCACCCATTTTGATGAGGCATTCTGCCAAATCCACTACTTCCGGCTCTTTTGCAGCGTTTTCTAACACTGTCGTACCTTGCGCCAAGGCTGCCGCCATCATCAGGTTTTCAGTGCCGGTGACGGTAACTAAATCCATGTAATAGCGTGCACCTTGCAAACGTCGATTAGGCAAGTGCAAAGTACTGGCTTGAATGTAGCCATGAGTAATATGGATAGCGGCGCCCATTGCTTGCAAACCTTTGATGTGCAGGTCGACAGGCCTAGAACCAATCGCACAACCGCCTGGCAATGACACGCGCGCAGTACCGAAACGCGCCAGTAAAGGCCCTAGCACCAAAATGGAGGCACGCATGGTTTTCACCATTTCATAAGTCGCCTCAAAAGAGGCAACATCGCTAGCGTCCAGACTCACCTTATCAGCGTTGCGAGTAATCTTAACGCCCATCGTGTCGAGCAGTTTGATTGTTGTATCAATATCCTTGAGCGCGGCAACACTGCTTAAATTAAGCGGCGTTTCGGCTAACAGGGAAGCACACAAAATAGGCAGTGCAGCATTCTTCGCGCCTGAAATGGTGATTTCACCATGGAGGCGATTACCGCCTTGTATCAGTAGCTTATCCAACTACTTAACCGCGTCTAGCATAGTTTGCAGTTCGCCACTCTCGTACATAGCGCGCATAATGTCTGAGCCGCCTACGAACTCACCGCCGATGTACAACTGCGGAATAGTTGGCCAGTTTGCATAGGCTTTAATACCTTCACGAATATTTTGGTCAGCCAAAACATCTACCGCCAGATATTGTGCATTACAGGCATCTAAGATTTGTGTAGCTAGATTTGAAAAGCCACATTGTGGAAACTTAGGACTGCCTTTCATATAGAGCACTACCGGGTTACTCGTTACTTGGTTTTTAATGACTTCTTGCGTATCCATTACTATTTCCTAATTAAAATTTTCTGTAAATTCTTTAGAGTGGTAATTAGCCGCTCAGTTTTTGCCACGCCTCTGGCGTTAAGGTTTTCATCGACAAAGCATGAATCTCTGCACGCATCCTGTCACCTAGAGCGGCATATACCAGCTGATGTTGTTGCACCATAGATTTACCCACAAAAGCGGGACTTACGATGACTGCTTCAAAATGTGTACCATCATCACCTAGCACTTTAATGTAATCACAAGCCAGATGCTGTGTAATGTATGTCTCTAACTGCTGCGCACTTAACAAGCTTGTATCACCCTAATTTTAAACTTAAATGTATGTTTGCCACCCAAGCTATTCACTTAGGCTCTTAATTTATAACCGGATTTTAACATTTTTAAGGTAATCCATGCTAACACTAAGAATGAAGCACCCACGATAGAGAGGCTAATCAGCGGCGACACATCACCTTTACCAAAAAAACCGTATCGAAAGCCATCGATCATGTAGAAGAATGGGTTCAATTGCGACACCTTTTGCCAAAACGGCGGCAAGGAATGAATCGAATAGAACACACCAGACAAGAACGACAAGGGCATGATGATGAAGTTTTGGAATGCCGCCATCTGATCGAATCGATCTGCCCAGATCCCCGCAATGATGCCAAATGTACCGAGCAAGGCACTGCCTAATAAAGCAAATGCGAATATCATCCACGGGTGTACTACATTCAAATCAACAAACCACATGGCACCTAGATAGATACACAAGCCCACCACTAAACCACGAATAATTGCCGCAAACAAGAATGCCACAAAAAACTGTAAATGCGACAGTGGCGTAAGCAATACAAAAACGATATTACCCATGACTTTTGATTGAATAAGACTAGATGAGCTATTAGCAAAGGCATTCTGTAACACCGACATCATAATCAGACCAGGAATCAAGAATGCGGTATATGGGACACCTTCATATACTTGAACATGACCTTCAAGTACATGCGAAAAAATCAACAGATACAAAAGAGCAGTAATAACCGGGGCAGCCACCGTCTGGAACGCCACACGCCAAAAGCGTAGTAGTTCTTTTTTCAGCAGCGTCCAAGGGCCTCTTAGCTCCGGGCTTATTTTCATCATTGCGTATTACCTACCAGCGACAGGAATACATCCTCAAGATCTGCTTCGTTCAATTGCATGTCTATTACCTTGATGTGCTGCGCACGTAATGCTGAAAGTACAAATTCGATTTGCGCCATATCACTCAAGGCAAAGGTAAAAACTCCGCGCTCTTGATGTCGTACTAAGGACTGAATATCAGCCGGCAATACAACCTCACCCAACGTTAAGCGCAAGCTCTTACCTGCAAATTTATTGAGTAAGTTAGCTGTGCTATCTAGCGCAACAATCTTGCCTTCTTTCATCATGCCGACACGACTACACAAAGCCTCAGCTTCTTCCAGATAGTGC
>DATHXI010000103.1:0-12948 GCA_035459705.1 Methylotenera sp.
ATGGTTGCCAGATAACCTTGCATAGCGAGTTTGCCTGGCAAACCAAAAGCGTAGGCATAGGTGAAATGTAAAAAGGTGCGCCCGCCTTTAATGGGTGTGGCTTCAATCCAGATGCGATAATCACGTGTACTCAAGGGGCCATTTTCGGCCTTGAGTTCAATTGCAAAGTAATCCGATGTTGTGATGATCTCGTGATAGTTGAACTCCACCCGATGGGCATCCGCCAGTGGCTGATCGTATTTCTTGCCAATATTCACTGTGAGTACGGTGCCAGCTTGATCGTTGGTAGCATGACAGTATTTCACATTAACATGCAGTATCAGTACATCACACCAATGGCTCGGGTCATTAAGCGCCTTGTTAACGGTGGCAAAAGGGTAATTGACCACGGCATAGATTTCACCCTTTAAATCATGTGATGACTCCATGGAGTTAAGATGAAGTGCGCGTTTAAATTGATTATTATTTAGCTGTTTGGATAATTCCGTGTACTTGGCGTGAAGTTGTACGTTGGATGCAGCTTCGGCGGCATAGGCATTACCGTAAGCAAGCACTATGCAGATGAGAACAAAAACAGACATCCAACGTATACCTCTTATGGTCATTAGATACGCACCTTGTAAATTAAGTTTGAGTTATTGAATGTCAATGGTTACAACATGCGAGCCCATAAACGTGCCGTTCTTTCTTTGATACGAGCGGCGAGAGAGCGACTTCTCCATGCTTCAAGCGTTATCGCTTTAGACGATTCCAGGTCTTTCTCAAACACAGCCTGCATTTGTGCACCGAAATCCTGCCCCAGCATGACGGCATTGATTTCTTGATTGTTGACGAAACTGCGCCAGTCTAAGTTGGTTGAGCCTATGGTTGACCACACGCCATCTATGACCGCAGTTTTAGCATGTAGTAATGCATCTTGTCGTTCATAAATTTTGATATTGGCGCTCAGTAATTCATCGTAATAAGAGCGTGATGCATGGAGCACCATTTGCGAATCTGTTTTTTCTGGTAACAACAATCTGACATCAACACCGCGCTTTACTGCTTCCTTCAGTGCTGTAAGCATTTGCGGGTCAGGTACAAAATAGGCATTGGTCAGAAAAACATGGGTTTCTGCACTATTGATTGCTGAGAGTAGGGTAGAGTAAATTTGGCTGTAGGGCTCTTCCGGCGAACTGCCGATGGCGCGCACGACCACATTGCCCTGACTGCTGAGCTCAGGGAAATACTTTTTAATAACCAATGGCTCACCTTTTTGTTGATTCCACGTCGCTATAAATAGTTTCTGAAATTCACTGACTACTGGACCAGCCATCCGCAAATGGGTGTCACGCCATGGTTGCTTGCCTTGGTCTGATTTGGATTTACCGGATGCTCCGCTACCGCGAGAGCCCTTAGAATAGACACTACTGATGTTGATGCCGCCTACAAAGGCAACCTGACCATCTACAATTAATAGTTTACGATGATCACGTTGGGTGACCTGCCAACTTTTACGTGCTTTAAGCGGATTAACCGGGTTAAATTCCAGCACCTTTCCGCCGCTTTCTTTCAATAAAGCAAAAAACTCCTTGGGTGTATTAAGGGAGCCCACACTATCGTAAATAAGATTAACCTGCACACCACTGCGTTGCTTGCGGGTTAATAGTTCGACAAAACGTTGCCCGATTTCATCATTTTCAATGATGAAGGTCTCTAAATTGATATGGTCTTTTGCAGCCTCTATGGCTTTGAACATCGCGTTATAAGTGGTAGGGCCATCTATCAGCAGATCTACTTTGTTGCCAACGACCAGTGGGCTGCCAACAATCTCAGCCTCCAGTGCCAGATGTTTATCGAAGATATTGGTGTCGTCACTATTCTTTTTAAGTTTGGTGAGAATTGCTTTGCTCTGCTCGTTTGTCAGAGGGCCATGCGCACCGTCAAGCTGTACCGGGTGCGATGGGCGCATTGCCATGTCTGGCACCATGGTGGGTATTGAGCTACAGCCAACGAGTAACGTCAGGAAAAACGCTACTGCAAATTGTGCAATGCTAGGGTACTCAATTCTATTCATCACTATAAGTATCTCCGGATAGTTATATCCAATTTACGCGACCAATATTTACACGACCAATGAAAAGCAAAAGAAAAAGAAAAAACGATACTGAATCCCATGTGGGGATAACTTCGACGGTTAAGTTGCTAGGGAAATGACTTCATAAGTCAGATTAAAAATATCATGTAACTTATCCCCCGTCTGTACGTTATAGCACGTACAAGGGAACGTTAAAGTTTTATTCATACTCCAATTTGAAATTGAAGTTGCATTCTATTCGACAACCCTCAGAGCTTAAGTTTCGAGGAGGTTACAAAATGCTGAAAATTCGTTATGTATTAATTGTTTTAGTTATGTTGTTGAGTCCAGTGACTCATACTACTGCCCAAGCGGACGTCAGGTTCAATATATCGATATTCCCTGAGCTTGTAGTGGTATCTGGTTACCCGGTTTACTACGCACCTCATCTGGACGCTAACTACTTCTTTTATGATGGCCTGTACTGGATCTACTATGATGATGACTGGTACTCAAGTTATTGGTACAACGGCCCTTGGTGGCTAGTATATCGTGAGGATGTTCCTGTATATATCTTGCGAATCCCCGTGCGTTACTACCGTCATCCTCCATTCTATTTTTACGGTTGGTATCGGGATGCGCCACCACGCTGGGACGATCACTGGGGCCATGATTGGAGTCAGCATAGAAGGGGTTGGGATAGATGGGATCGACGTTCTGTCCCGCCACCAGCACCGCCACCTGTTTATCAGCGGCAATATTCAGGGGATAGGTATCCCCGACAGGTAGAGCAGCAGTATGAGCTTCACCAGAAAAATTACCGCTATCAGCCGCATGACCCCGTAGTGCGGCAGCGTTATCAGGAACAGGTAGCACCAAGGTTACCTGCTCAGCAGGAAAGACGGAGAGGGCCTGATGATAGGGGTGATGCTAGACAACAGGGTAACCAGCGGTTTGAGTCACCACAACGGCGAGATGACGATATGAGGAGATCAGCTCCATCTTCTCCGCCACAAGGACGCCCTGAAGTTCAAGACCAAAGACGGCAGCAACAGCCAGGTCCGGATCAGCGTTCAGACCAACGTGGGCGGCAGATGCGTATAGAGCCTGCTCAGCAGGCTACACCTGGTCAGCGGGATATTCCACCAGCTGCTACGCGCTCACAATCACCGCAAACAGGCGGCATGAGCATTGAGAGGTCAGATACCCCATCTTCACAAGAGGGACGCCGTGAAGGTCAAGATCGCAAACAGCAAACACAACAAGGGATAGACAAACGCGAACAGCCACAGGCAAGATCGCAGGAGTCCAGAGAACAACCTAGGGAACAACCTAGAGAACAACAGCGAGATAGGGGTGATAGGAACGAACAACAATGGGGACAAGAGCAGGGGCGTGGTCTTGACCGTCAGAATGACCGACGTGACGACCGTAGAGGTGATTCCAGAGATGATAATCGCTGGAATAACTGAAGCAAGTGGCACTAGAAAATCTATGCAATATGTACGCTAACGCACAGAGGATTTTTTGAGAAAAGAACATCATGGAATTTTTGAAATTGCAAACATTAAGTCAGCAGCTTGAAGCCTGCTATCACTGATGTTTGCGAATTTATAAGGAGAATAATGCCATGAAACAACTTAAAAATATTCCTACCTTGATCCTTGCTGGCGTACTAGCAGCCTCCGTGGGCTGTACCTCAAACACCAAAAAAGACGACAGAGCACCAGAAACCAAGAAGGAAAGTGTAGGTGAATACTTCGATGACACTGTGATTACGACAAAAGTAAAAGCAGCAATATTGAATGAATCCACCTTAAAATCTTCTGAAATTCAAGTCGAAACATACAAGGGCGTGGTGCAGTTGAGTGGCTTTGTTAATTCGCAAGCCGATATTGACAAGGCGGTCGAAGTTGCACGTGGCGTTAAGGGTGTGACATCTGTTAAAAATGACATGCGACTCAAGGTTAATTAGCCAATCGGTTCGTTTTTAGAAGGAGTATAAAAATGCTTGAAACCATTGCCGTTTTATTGATCGTTCTTTGGCTGCTTGGCTTAGTTTCATCGTATACCATGGGCGGATTTATCCACGTTCTATTAATCGTTGCAGTTGTGGTGATATTGATTCGTGTGATTCAAGGTCGAGGTCTGTAACGAGCTTGGGGTGTAACTAGGAGGTCTGGAAAACGATTCCATGCTAATGGATTATGTTTTCTGGACTTAGCTGTTGCCAAAGTAAGTGAGTTACTACAGGAGAAAATAAGATGAACTCAGTCAAGATGTTAGCCATCGTGCTAATTGTGGCAGGTGCTCTAGGGTTGGCATATGGCAGTTTCACTTATACCAAGGAAACGCATGAGGCCAAAATAGGTCCGATAGAACTTTCTATCAAGGACAAAGAAACAGTCAATATTCCGGTTTGGTTGGGTGTGGTGTCGATAGTAGCTGGGGCGATTCTCCTATTCTCACGCAAGTAAAAGTGATTGTATTGTTGCGCATTTAAATTAATTCAAACCTTGGTTAAGTATTAAAAAGCTCAGGCATCAAAATACGGGTGTAAGTTTCGTTATTTGTCTGGTAACAACTGCAGGACATTGCTTCTAAACCAGCATTGTCATGAATCTTGAGATTGCCTCGACTATAGCTAATTATTTTTTTATGCTGCAACGCCTTCGCTGCCATCGTAACACCCACACGACGTACTCCCAGCATTTGAGCAAGCGACTCTTGGGTCACATGAAAGCTCTGAGATTGCACTCTATCTCGAATCCTCAAAAGCAGACATGCCAGGCGTTCTTCTATTACATGAAAGCGGTTGCAAGTAGCGTTTTGCACAAATTGACTCAACGATATATAGAGATAACGTTTTAACTGTTGTTCGAATACTAAGCTTTGTTGTAACTCATGATTAAATGTAGCTGCTGGCATACGTAATGTGGCACCTGTATTTTGTACGACAGCCCGAAAAGGCGCTGTATTGACGCCGAGCAAGAGGGTGCTACCCAACATACCTTCATTTCCTATCATGCCTACTTCTAAATTCTTATCAGCATCAAGGTGGTTCATCAACGCAATAATGCTTTTGATTGGAAAGTAGACGTAGTGTATTGGATCACCGGCATTGCAAATAACATCATTAAGCTTAAGATCAATGGTCTCGAATTTCGTCATTAAGCGTTGATATTCGACTTCAGTGAGGCCAGCCAACAAATTATTTACAGGTGAAATTCTTTGCTTGAGCTGCACTTGATACCCCCTGAAGTTTTTGAAATACAAATAAGAGATAATGCAAATATCTCAGAGAGTAATTGCAGTACTAGAAGCTCACTGAGGATTTTCTTGATCAGCAGAGGAGTTAGGTTATAGCGTAATTTATTTTGCGTCTGTTCGCTATCACACATAAATCTGGTATCAGGGGAAAATCTATGTGGTTCAGCTCAAACAAATCAGGCTGATGAGGCTAAGCAATGGTATGTGTCAGAAACTTAATGGGCGATGCCGTGGAAAGCCGGTAGCAGGCGGTCAAATTCATCTTTAACTACTTTGTAGCATTCACAGCTTTTTGTTTCCAGACCTTTTCTGTCCAGCACTGTGATATGGCCACGGCTGTAATGAATCAACCCTAGGTGTTGTAAGGCGCCCGCGGCTTCTGTAACACCTTCGCGGCGAACTCCAAGCATGTTGGCAATTAACTCCTGGGTCATATTCAATTCATTGCCAGACAAACGATCAATGCTTAATAATAGCCAGCGGCATAACTGCTGCTCAACTGTATGGTGTCGATTGCATACTGCGGTTTGTGCCATTTGTGTAATGAGTGCTTGCGTGTAGCGCAATAAAAGGCGCTGCAATGGCCCTGCCTGATTGAATTCATTCTTTAATATCTGTGCTTTCATCCGATAGCCATGTCCTGCACTCTGTACTACGGCGCGACTTGGTGTGCTCTCGCCACCCAGTAAAACTTGGACACCGAGGATTCCCTCGTTGCCGACCACCGCGATTTCTGCCGACGCGCCATCTTCCATTACATAAAGTAAAGAAATAATAGAGTTTGTGGGGAAATATACATGTTTTAATTGATCACCAGATTCGCATATAACCTTTCCAAGTGGTAATTCAACGAGTTCCAGATTAGGAAATAGACGGTCGTAATCAACCTTAAGGAGGGCATCAAGTAGGTGGTTTAGCTGAGGACCTTGTACAGTTTCCATAAGAACTTAGTCAATCTATATTAAGTAGATTTTCAGACATAAAAATCTTAGCCCGTTCGTAAGATATTACAACGATTCTAATTTAGTGACTAATGGATTTTATGTACTACTGAACGTGAACCAGTAGTACATACGACAGTTACAGCAGTCATGCCGAATATGTGCCTGGCAACGCTTTGGTCAGCATGATTAAAGAAATATTGGCAATGGAAGAAGAGCGTGCAGACGATATGGCATCGCTTTTAGAGGGGTTGAAGGTTTAAACGGATTTAATCTGTCAAACCTTCCTATATTGCATGTTAAGCTTTAATAAATTCTAGTAAGTCTTTGTTTAATTGTTCCTTGTGCGTCTCTGCCAAACCATGGGGTGCGCCGCTATAAATTTTCAATGTTGCATCTTTTACTAGTTTTTCTGATTTCAAAGCCGCAGCGCCTATGGGTACAATTTGGTCATCGTCCCCATGCAAAATTAAAGTGGGAATATCAAACTTTTTAAGATCTTCAGTAAAGTCAGTCTCAGAAAAGGCCTTGATGCAATCATAAGCATTTTTGTGACCTGCTTGCATACCTTGCCGCCAAAATGAATCTATCATGCCTTGTGAGACTTTAGATTTAGGCCTGTTAGCACCAAAAAATGGGCCGCTGGCTATATCTTTATAAAGTTGCGAGCGATCATTAGTAGCACCTTGGCGAATATTGTCAAACACCTCAATAGGCAAGCCATCTGGGTTAGCTGTGGTTTTAAGCATCAATGGCGGTACTGCAGAAATCAATGCAGCTTTACTAATTAATGCTGAGCCGTGACGACCAATATATCTAGCAACCTCGCCACCACCCGTCGAAAATCCTATTAAAACTATATCTTTTAAGGCTAGTGTTTTAATTAAATCAGCTAAATCATCTGCATAGGTATCCATATCATTACCTGTCCAGGGCTGATCTGAACGGCCATGTCCACGTCTGTCATGTGCAATGCAGCGGTAGCCATTTGACGCCAAAAACAGCATTTGAGATTCCCAGCTATCTGAATTCAATGGCCAGCCATGGCTAAAAACCACCGGCTGGCCTTTTCCCCAATCTTTGTAATAAATATTGGTTCCATCTTTGGTTTTAATGGTGCTCATTGCTTAACTCCTAATGATTGGTCATTTTTAGTATCTGATGCCACCATCTTCCTCTTGTTTCATTTTGAAATACAGTTGTTCGTGGTAGAGCATGAACTCATCTTTAGATACTCTACCGTTATTGTCTGTATCCATCATTCTCATTTCTCTTTCACCGTAACCCATCGTACTATTTTGTTGCATGCTTTTATTGCTAACTCTTTTATCAATCCTTCTATCTTGCTGTTTAATCTGTGGAGTTTTTGATGTCCCTATTGCGCTACCGTCATCAGTGTTTTCTGGCGTAGTTGCTGCAGTAACGGAAAACGCACTTACACAAAGTGCGGTTGCCAATGTAATTGTAATAATCTTATTCATGATAAATCCTTCAATTAATCAGTCGATATAACTTAATTTTTTAGTATTTTATTTTTTTTATATGGCGTCTGTACGGTGACACACGGAACTGTCATACGGAACTGTAAAAAGGAACTATGTTTTTATAGGCTGTCATATAAGAGTGACAGAGTTCTGGCTTGTTGTTTGGGTTGCTTATGTACGCGACCGAACAGAGAAAATAGTCTAAATAGCATAAATTTATTCCGTAAATTATTCTAATTAAACAAGCGCGAGAAACATCATAGACATTAAAAAACTAAAAATAGTGACGCCTATCATCAAGCTATTCCCAGTAAGCAAAGAAGGGGATACGGAATTATTGCGCTCAGAACTATTTAGCTTGGAACAACTCAAGCGTCATGCCATCACGCTGGCAAAGCAGCACAAAATCAATCCAAACACAGGCCCAGATAAGCTGTTAGCAAGGCTTAAAGATAATGCACGTGTGATTTTAAATGCATATAACTTAATCACATTGGCAAGCACCCATATCGACACGCCTGGGCATAGGTTGGTGGCGGGGGAGAGTTGGTTATTAGATAACTTTTATTTAATCGAACAGCAAATCACATTGGCTCGTCGGCATTTACCTCGTGGATACAGTAAACAATTGCCAAGATTATTGGAGGGTAAATCAGAGGGTTATCCTCGTATCTACGATTTGGCATTAGCGTTGATTTCGCACATGGATGGTCGAGTGGATAACGACAACGCCACTGAATTTATTGCGGCATATCAAACTGTACAGCCACTCATGTTGGGAGAGTTATGGGCTTTTCCCATCATGTTGCAATTGGCGTTATTAGAAAACCTGCGCCGTGTCTCTTTACGCATAGCTACCAGGAGAGAAGAACAAAACATTGCCAGTATCTGGGCTGATCGTATGCTGGCTGCGGCTGAAAATGAACCCAAGCAACTCATTCAATTACTTGCTGAATTTGCAAGTGCTGATATTCCTTTAACCGCGCCATTTATAGAGGAGTTTTACGCAAGACTGCAAGACCAAGGCGCAGCGATGGCATTCGTACAAACTTGGGTAGAACAAGAATTGCTATTGCAGGGCACAACGGCGACCAAATTGTTAGAGTCTGCCAGCCGATCTGCGGCTGCAAACCAAATATCAATTGCTAACAGTATCGGTAGCTTAAGGTTTATTGGGATAACGGATTGGCGTAAGTACGTTGAATCATTAAGTGTGGTTGAACAGATACTGCATCAGGACCCTGCCGAGATGTATCCTGTTCAAGACTTTCCTACGCGGGACAATTATCGACATGCGATTGAAAGAATTTCGAGAGCGGCTTCTAAACACCATGTGAATACGATTGATCGTTCTCTGGTAGAAGTAAAAGTCGCCAACATGGCAGTAGCCTTAGCCAAATTAGCATGTGAAAAATCAGGTGGACATCATCTTGCCACACATGTTGGATATAACTTAATTGATGATGGTATAAAAGCACTGGAAGAAGCCCTGGATTGCGATGCACCACTCACTGTGCGTTTTAAACGTGGCTGTAAGCCTTACCGTTTATGCTTTTATCTTGCACCAATCTTTGTCACCACCTTAGTTTTCACTTCTCTCATATTGCTTTTAATAGAGAGCATATCCGGTAGTGTTGAGTTGAATGATTGGCATTTCTGGTTTTTTGCGGTTGCTGGCTTCATCGGCAGTTCAGCTTTGGGTGTTTCCCTTACCAACATACTGGTAACCAAAATACTCAAGCCACGTAATTTACCTCGATTAGATTTTTCGGCAGGAGTGCCAGATAGTCATCGAACTATGGTGGTCGTGCCAACATTAATCAATAGCGTGCAAGAAATTGATAGTTTGATAGAAGCGTTAGAAATTAGGTATTTAGGTAATCGCGATAAAAACGTACTCTTTGCGTTGCTTACCGATTTTTATGATGCTGCAGAACAAACAATACCAGCCGATGCTGCCTTATTGACTCATATCATTAAAGGCATCGATACGCTTAATGCAACATACCATACTGACAGGCCTTGTATATTTTATCTGTTTCATCGACAGCGTGAATGGAACCCGATTGACAAGGTATGGATGGGTTATGAGCGTAAGCGCGGGAAGTTAGAGCAGTTTAATGCCTTGCTTCGAGGCGGTAACCAGACCGCATTTGCTACCATCGTTGGTGATACATCAGTATTACACGATATAAAGTATGTCATTACGTTAGATACTGATACACAACTACCGCGTGATTCGGCAAGGATGCTAATTGGCAATATGGCGCATCCAATCAACAGGCCGGTATTTGATGCCAATAAAGGCCGCATTGTCCGCGGTTATGCCATTTTGCAGCCACGCGCTTCTACCAGCTTAGTCAGTTCCACCCAATCTTGGTTTACCAAGTTATATGCAGGTGAATCGGGTATTGACCCTTATACGCGTGCCATTTCAGATGTATATCAAGACGTTTTTGGCGAAGGCTCATTTATAGGGAAGGGTATCTATGATGTAGATGCATTCAGGCTGGCGGTGGATGGGCGTTTCCCCAATAACTTAATTTTAAGTCATGACTTGTTAGAGTGTGGGTATGCCAGAAGCGCATTGGTGACCGATGTAGACTTAATTGAAGAGCATCCTGCTAGTTACACCATGGATATTAGCCGTCGTCACCGTTGGGTGCGTGGAGATTGGCAACTGTTAGGTTGGTTGCTGCCGAGCGTACCTGCTGCGAATGGTTTGCGTGTGAAACGTCAACCTAACCCCTTAAGCAGCTTAACGATTTGGAAGATTTTTGATAATTTAAGGCGCAGTCTTGTACCTATAGCATTATTTACTTTGTTGCTAGGCTGCTGGCTGGTTGTGCCTCTACCTGCAACGGTAGTATTGACCCATATGGTGCCCTATGTTTGGGCATTAGAGATTATTGTTCTGGCTATTTTATTCATCCCTTCTGTTTTAGTTGCCAGCATAGAGTTAGTGAGTAAACCTAAAGAGAGGGATTGGTTTGCGCATATTGTGCTCACTAATAAATCAGCGAACAAAGCTGTATTTCTAGGTGTGTTATCACTAGTATTTTTACCTTATGAGGCCGCCATTAACCTAGGTGCCATCTTGCGATCTGCCGGGCGCAGGCTATTAAGTAAACGCGGTTTATTACAATGGCATTTACCTTCATATGCAAAACGTAACGCACGTGTATCACTAGCTGATTTTTATAAAGAAATGTGGGTAGCGCCAGTGATTGCACTATTACTCACGGTCTACTTGATTTATGTGAGTACATTACATTCACTTAAATTAGAAGCATGGCTATTGTGCGGGCCTATTTTGTTACTGTGGTTCTTATCGCCTGTCGTGGCTTGGTGGATCAGTAAACCACTGTTACCCAAAGTAGCAGACTTAACGCTAGCACAACGTTTATTTTTACAAACAAGTGCCAGACGCACATGGCGTTACTTTGCAGAATTTGTGGGGCCGGAAGATCACTGGTTACCGCCTGACAATGTGCAGCAAAATCCCACGACCGCTATCGCGTCACGTACCTCACCTACAAACATTGGGATGGGGCTGCTAGCTAACTTGGCAGCATATGATTTTGGATATATCACGGCTGGCGAGTTGTTAAATTTAACTGCAAATACCTTGACCAGTATGGAGAAATTAGAACGTTACCACGGACATTTTTATAATTGGTATGACACACGGACACTGCAAGTGCTGCGCCCACAGTATGTGTCATCGGTAGATAGCGGCAACCTGATGGGTAGTCTGCTAACGCTGCAAGCTGGACTAGCGGAGCTTAGGAGTCAACCAATTGTTCATGCTAATACCCTGCAAGGTTTAAGCGATACCTTACTGGTTTTATCTGAGTTCGTGCCTACGCTACCGGCCAAAGAGTTTGAAAATAAAATAAAATTTTTGCAGGAAAAGCTGCTTAAAAAACACTTATCTTCTCCACCTAAGACATTGCTTGAAACTACTAATTTACTCACGGAAATAAAGCGTCACGCCCATAGCTTAACCAATTCCTTACCAAACGATATTGATGAGCAGAGCGAGTTATATTATTGGACACATGCGTTTGAACAGCAATCAACAGCAATTTTAGATGAACTAAAACTGTTAATGCCAACGACTGTGGCTAGATCAAGCATACCAAGCTTGACGAACCTGGCAAGTCATCACCTAGATGCTCATTCTCTTCTACTATCAATCGCACCTAGTCATCTAGAAAATCTTAATTACTCAGTTGCGATGGCGCGCTTAACCAGTATTGATAATTTAATCAAGCGCATCACAGACCTGGCAGAGATGGATTTTGAATTCCTATATAACACTTCAAATGATTTGTTAAGCATTGGCTATGATGTGGGTGAACGTCGACGTGACACATCTTGTTATGATTTATTGGCATCGGAAGCACGCTTGGCTAGCTTTTTATTAATAGCAAAAGGCCAGTTACCACAAACGCATTGGTTTTCGTTAGGGCGATTATTAACCAGTGTTGGTGGAGATATCAGTTTAATTTCATGGTCTGGCTCGATGTTCGAGTATTTAATGCCACGATTATTAATGCCTAGTTTCGAAAACACCTTGCTGGATGAAACCTGTAAGGCAGTGGTGAAACGCCAAATTAAATATGGGCAGCAGCGGGGCACACCATGGGGTATTTCAGAGTCTTGCTATAACGCGACTGATATTGATCAGGTCTATCAATACAGGGCCTTTGGAGTGCCTGGATTAGGCTTTAAAAGGGGGCTGGTTGATGACTTAGTGATTGCACCTTATGCCACTGCGTTAGCCCTATTAGTTCTGCCTAATGAGGCCTGTCGTAACTTGCAAAAATTAGCAGACAGCGGATTTATTGGTCAATATGGTTTTTATGAGGCGATTGATTACACGCCAAATCGTTTACCACGTGGTAAGAATCATGCAGCTGTCATGTCTTTTATGGCACATCATCAAGGCATGAGTTTGCTGGCTTTTGCCCATGTACTGCTAGATAAGCCTATGCAGCGCAGATTTATGATGGCGCCTTACCTTAAAGCGACAGAATTGCTTTTGCAAGAACGTATACCAAAACAAGGCGCTACTTTGCATCCGCATGCTACTGAGGCCGATGTAGGCGAGATAATGCATGAGAAAACCGATGGCGCAACGATGCGTGTATTTGCGGAACCTAATACTTTAATACCTGAAGTACATTTGCTA
>DATHXI010000104.1:0-4177 GCA_035459705.1 Methylotenera sp.
TGATTTGATTAGTTTTTAGCAGCACATCCCATATCTAAATGTTTTAATAGTATGTTGTTTTAACAGCAAATTTTCACTCACTCAACTTAAATCATATCACCATGACTTACAAGCCCCCATTAGAGTTAATTAGCCGCAATCCAAATAATGATAATCAAAGTAGTCTTTCTGTTGATAGCAGCAAAATCAATGCCAGCGTCATTTGGCTGCACGGCCTAGGCGCTGATGGTTATGATTTCGAGCCAATTGTAGCGCAACTCGAATTACCCAATATAAGATTCATTTTACCGCATGCCCCAGAGATTGCTGTAGCCATCAATAACGGATATGTAATGCCCGCCTGGTATGATTTATATGGCCTAACAGCAGGCAGCATAGAAGATGAAACTGGCATCAGAACCAGTCAAGAATATATCAACACATTAATAAATATAGAGATTGAAAGAGGAATCCCAGCTGAACGTATCGTACTAGCCGGTTTCTCTCAAGGCGGTGCAATTGCGCTGCATACGGCGTTACGTTATCCGCAGAAACTAGGTGGAGTGCTGGCCTTATCCACTTACTTACCTCTTAAATCTCTGCTCGCAGACGAGGCACATACCGAAAATGCAGATACGCCTATATTCATGGCACACGGCATCTTCGATGAAGTGATTAGCTTAGATACCTGTCAGCTTTCGCTCAATTTATTACAAAGTAGGCAATTTTCTGTCACTTGGCACACATACAACATGGCACACTCAGTATGTGCAGAAGAGATTGCCGATATTCGGGATTTTTTACAGCAGGTTTTGGTAGAATAACGACTTAATGATTATTGATAATTCAGATGTCTGCATCTAACACCAAAATAGCTTCAGAAATACCTCAAAACTTCGAACAAGCCTTCGCAGAGCTAGAAAGTATTGTCGCGCAAATGGAATCAGGTCAAATGCCGCTTGAAGCATCACTGGCTGCGTATCAGCGCGGTAACCTTCTGCTACAGTTCTGTCAAAAATCACTCGCTGAAGTTGAACAACAAGTTCAGATATTAAATGAACGTAATCAACTAGCGCAGTTCAAGCCAGAAAATGACTAATGTAGTCATGAAAACCTCCAGTGCGACTAGCTCAGTCGCTGAAGACTTTCTAAGCTGGGCTCAAACCAAACAAACACATATTGAACATGTGCTAGATGGTCTGTTGCCACCTACTGAAATTGCCCCGCAAACATTACACAGTGCAATGCGCTACAGTGCATTGGGTGGTGGTAAACGTGTGCGCGCCTTACTTTGTTATGCCGCCGCAGAACTTTGCCAAACAAAGGCAATAACTGCAGATGCAGCAGCAGCAGCTGTCGAGCTTATTCATGCTTATTCTTTAGTGCATGATGACATGCCATGTATGGACGACGACGACTTGCGCCGTGGCAAAGCGAGTTGCCATAAACAATATGATGATGCGACGGCGCTGCTCGTCGGCGACACCTTACAAAGTCTTGCATTTGAAGTGCTGTCGCAACCGCAACTTTGTAAAGAAGCTCATCAACAAATCCTAATGTTGAACATTTTGGCCAAAGCGGCTGGCTCTTCCGGTATGGCGGGTGGGCAAGCAGTTGATTTAAGTTCAGTGGGCAAATCACTCACGCATACCGAACTTGAAACCATGCATCATTTAAAAACCGGTGCACTCATTCAGGCATCCGTTTTACTGGGCGCGATTGGCGGCTCAGATCAAGAAATCAAAGCAGTCAGCAAATATGCTCAATGCATCGGTTTAGCTTTTCAGGTAGTGGATGACATTCTTGATGTAGAAGCTGACACCATGACGCTAGGTAAAACAGCCGGTAAAGACGCCAATAGCAACAAACCAACCTATGTGACGATACTGGGTTTAGACCCAGCAAAACGTCATGCACATGAATTGTATGAAGACGCTATAGCTAGCCTTGCTCCCTTTGGTGACAAAGCACAACGCCTGCGCGAGTTAGCTAACTTCATCATGCAACGCAGTTTCTAGTCTTATCTAATTCTATGACCCCATTACTTGATACGATAGCCTCACCCCAACAACTACGTCAGCTTGAACGCAAACAACTGGTTCAACTCGCGCAAGAGTTACGCTCATTCCTAGTTGATAGCGTTTCAAAAACAGGCGGGCATCTAGCTTCAAATTTAGGGGTGGTTGAGCTGACGATTGCGTTACATTATGTCTTCAACACACCAGACGACAGACTCGTTTGGGATGTCGGCCATCAAACCTACCCGCATAAAATTTTAACGGGGCGACGTGAAAAGATGGAGAGCCTGCGCAAACCGCAAGGTATCGCCGGTTTTCCACGCCGTAGCGAAAGCGAATACGATACTTTTGGCACTGGGCACTCTAGCACCTCAATTTCAGCAGCACTAGGCATGGCGGTTGCGGCACAAAAAGCAGGGTTGGAAAGACGCGCAGTAGCGATTATCGGTGATGGTGCAATGACCGCCGGCATGGCATTTGAAGCATTGAACAATGCAGGCGATATGGATGCCAACCTATTGGTAGTGCTCAATGACAATGACATGAGCATCTCCAACAACGTAGGTGCGTTAAATAACTATCTCGCCAAATTGCTATCTAGCCGCTTTTACGGCACAGTGCGAACCTCTGGTAAGAAGGTACTAGCTGCCGTGCCACCAGTCATGGAATTTGCCAAACGCGCTGAAGAGCATGTTAAAGGCATGGTCACCCCAGGTACGCTTTTTGAAGAATTTGGCTTCAATTATATCGGCCCGATTGATGGGCATGATCTAGATGCGCTAATTGACACTCTGCGCAACATCAAGCATTTAAAAGGTCCTCAGTTTCTTCATATCGTCACACAAAAAGGCAAAGGATTCGAACCGGCTGAAGATAATCCTAATAAATTTCATGGCGTAGGTAAATTTGACCCTTGTAACGGTCATGCTATCGCCGGTACTAGCAAAAAATCTTACACTCAAGTATTTGGTGACTGGCTGTTAGATATGGCAGCTTTGGATGAGCGCCTAGTCGGCATCACGCCAGCAATGTGCGATGGCTCAGGCTTAAATGCATTCGCTGAAGCGTATCCGGAACGCTACTTTGATGTAGGTATTGCCGAACAGCACGCGCTGACGTTTGCTGCCGGCATGGCATGCGATGGCCTAAAACCGGTAGTTGCCATCTACAGCACATTTTTACAGCGTGCTTACGACCAACTCATCCACGACATCGCCTTGCAAAACTTACCTGTCCTATTCGCTATTGACCGTGCAGGCTTGGTTGGCGCAGATGGTCCAACCCACGCAGGCAGCTTTGATTTAAGTTATTTGAGATGCATCCCAAATATCGTGATTATGGCGCCTAGTGACGAAAACGAATGCAGGCAGATGCTTTATACCGGCTTTCAATACAATGGCGTTGCTGCTGTACGTTATCCTCGTGGTAGCGGCACAGGTGCAACCATTGAACACAACATGCAGGCGATTCCACTTGGTACTGCCGAAATCAAACGTCACAGCACAAAAACCAAACAAAAGATCGCTATTTTGAGCTTTGGAAGCATGCTTGCACCCTGCCTGGAAGCAGGTGAAAAGTTAGATGCCACAGTAGTAAATATGCGTTTTGTGAAACCAATTGATCAATCACTCCTTGAAAAATTAGTAACTGACCACACATTGATTGTAACTGTTGAAGAAAATTGTGTGATGGGTGGTGCCGGCTCTGCCGTGATGGAAGCATTGCAAGCGATACAGCACCAAAGCAAACATGCTATCAATAAGCATCTGGTAAAAACACTATGCCTAGGCTTGCCTGATCAATTTATTGAACATGGCGTGCATGAAACCATGCTGGCAGAATGTGGTCTAGATGCTGAAGGCATCATTAATTCTATTCATCAAATTATTTAATTAAAACATTTAATTAGGCAACTTTTTCGCCTAGCGTTATACTAATTTCTATTATATTTGGTCGAAATATATTGGCCTAAAGATTGGATTAAAATGAACCAGCCCTCTATACCCACTACTATAGAAGACGTGCAAAACACCGTTGATACACGCAGCCTTGCCATTGATAAAGTTGGCATCAAATCGATTCGTCATCCAGTGGTGGTCAAAGATAAAACTGGTGGTGAGCAACACACGGTTGCCATGTTCAATATGTATGTGCATTTGCCGCAACAATTCAAAGGTACA
>DATHXI010000105.1:0-15003 GCA_035459705.1 Methylotenera sp.
GGTGCTGTCATTGCCAGCCACGCTGCCGCTGATGGTGGTGTCTTCGTCACCGCTGTTGCTGTCATCTGCGGCCGTGAGGTCGGTCACCGCGTTGACGGTGATGCTGAGTGTGCCAATGTCGGTCAGACTACCATCAGTAACGGTGTAGTTGACACTGTCAGTGCCATTAAAGTTAAGTGCCGGGGTGTAGGTGTAGCTGCCGTCTGCGGCAATGATGATGCTGCCGCCTTGGGCGGTGGTAAAGGTACCGGCGACCAAAATTAACGGGTTGCCGTCGACGTCAGTGTCGTTGGCGTCCAGCTGCACCACAGAACTGAATGGCGTGTCTTCTGCAACCGTGATGGCGTCATCATTCGCTACCGGTGCGTCATTAGCGCCATCAATCGTAATCGTCAAAGTTGAGGAACTTGTTCCGCCCTTACCATCTGACACTTCATACGGCACTACCAATACTTGTTGGGCGCCAAGTGCCAGGCCATCATATGCAGGATCACTATAATCAAAAGTAAAGCTGCCGTCAGGATTGATAACCAAACCAGCTGGCAAAACTCCAATTGGGTTGTAAACCAAAGTATCACCATCTACATCACTAGCTGGCAATGACCCTACAATAGTGCCTGTACCTTCGGCTCTGCCAATACTAAGTGATGTGGCCACTGGCGCATTATTAGGAGTGTCACCCGCATCTTCACTATCAGCAAGGGATGCATAATTGTTGTCATCATTACCGAGAAGTTCGTTATTGATACCCGTATCAGAATCAATGCTGTAAGCAAATCTGAAAGCATTGAGGATGTCATTAATTCTGAACAAATCAACAAAGCCAAAACCATAGCTACTTGACATTCCCGTCAAACCAGCAGCCGTTTCTTCAATCACGGCATTAATGTCTTTACCCTCATCAATCGCCTTAATAACCGTTTCTATCGTGGCAAGATTAAGCGCACTATCTAATTCATTAGGCGCGAAGATTGTCGAAAGCTCTTCGGTGAAGGCAACTAATTGTTCGGCACTGATGTGAACGATACGTCCACTGGCAAGTTCTAGGTCGACTTCCACACCACGTGGGGTTTGAATTGAATCACCCACATTGATTTGGTCACCCAGTTGTAGCTCACGTTTTGAGCCGTTATCTGTAATCAGATATGCTACACCCGTCATTGCTACTACTTTGCCGATTAATGCCATGTTCGTTCCTAACGTTTATATTGAATGTTGCATTCAAAACCTTTTTTCACAATGGCATTAAATACCCTAATTGAGTACAAAAATATTGTACTGAAGGACAATACAGACTCAGTTAATTCACTCGAATGAGTGCCACACAAATTGACTTTAGTTATTGGCAATCCACCTTCTTAGGGTATGATAAATATTAAGTTTAGGCAGTTAATATTCACCGGTTAGATTTTTCATTGTTTTGTGAAATTAAAGTCTTGGGGCGTGAGTGATAATAAGTTTAAAAAAACAATTAACTGCTACAAAGCGAACCACTCCTTTAGCATTATTTTTTACTTTAATGCTACTTTGCTTTTCAGGCATTTTTGCAGCAACTGCTGACTTCAACAAATTAGGCAGCCTCGCCAGTCTGAGATATGGCCAAGCAGCCTACAAAAACATTCAAGAATTAAATCAATTAGTTTCGGAATTGAGATCTGCCCCTGAAGCTGAAAAACTCAAGCAAATTAATGATTTTTTTAACCGGAAAATCAGTTTCATTGACGATACGACCCTGTGGGGACAGCCAGATTACTGGGCTACACCTTTGGAATCACTTGGTAGACAAGCCGGTGATTGCGAAGATTTCAGTATTGCTAAATATGTTTTTCTAAAAGTAGTGAATGTAGATAATGATAAGCTCAGGCTGACCTATGTCAGGGCAGAGATGATGGATCAAAATCGTAGGTCTGTTGCACATATGGTGCTCAGCTATTACCCAACGCCACAATCTGAGCCATTGATTCTAGATAATTTAACGCCAGACATCTTGCCGGCATCCAGCAGAAAAGATTTATCCCCTATTTTTAGCTTTAACAAAAAAGGGTTATGGGTAGGTTCAAGCAGTAAACCTAAAGGCGAAGCACAAACCAACCTATCTAGATGGCGTGATGTTTTGTCGCGTATTCAAGCAGATGGAATAGAATAATGAAAGCAAGGAACTGATATGTCACTTATAAAACAACTCTGGTTAGCTGTAGTCTTCATAATGATTTTAGCGTCTGGCGGTAGCTTCATTCTGAGCACGCTATTCAGCAAGCATTATCTAGAGCAGCAATTACAAATGAAAAATATAGATAATGCGACCTCACTCGCACTCTCTATCTCACAAATGCAAAAAGATCCAGCCACCTTGGATCTGCTGATATCTGCACAATTTGACTCCGGACACTATCAATTCATTGGCTTATTTGACCCGAATGGAACATTGGTCACAGAGCGTACCAACCCTAGCAGCCATACCAAAGCGCCTACATGGTTTACAAAATTAGTGCCCATTGAAGTACAACCTGGCGAAGCAGAAATACAAGATGGCTGGTCTCAATTTGGAACTTTAAAGTTAGAAAGTGACGCGAGTTTTGCTTATGACGAACTGTGGGATGCCACCCTGTATATTGCGTTATGGGCTTTGTTAATTGGTATGCTTAGTTGTTATATAGGTAGCCAGATTCTACGAAGAATTCTCAGTCCTCTGAAGGATGTTGTCGACCAAGCCAAAGCTATCGGCGAACAGCGCTTTATCACTATTGATGAACCAAAAACTATTGAATTCAAGGCCGTGGTAAATGCCATGAATAGTCTTTCCAATCGCATCAAGAAAACCGTGAACGAAGAATCAGCTCGATTAGAAGAGCTACGTCTCCAAACTAACTTTGATCATATTACCGGCCTCAAGAATCACAACTATTTTATAAGCAGTATTGACGCAAGCATTAGCCATGAAGAATACTTCAATCAAGGCGTATTAATCGTCTCGAGATTAACGAATTTGGCCAAAATCGATCAAACTTTAGGTTACCAAGAAACAAACGCTTTTCTTAAAAGAATCGGTACCACCCTAAAAAGTGAATGCTCAACCGAATCTACTTTAATTGCTGGGCGACTTAGCGGAACTGATTTTGCTGTGTTCTCTAGCACGCCAATTGATGCTTATACTTTAGGTAATCAAATCAAAAGCCTGCTAGAGAAAATATCCTCAAGCATTGGTCATGCACTGAATGCTAATTTTGTTACGGTCACTACTCAAGTCACAAAATCAGACACCGCAAACAAACTGGCCTCGCTTGCAGGCAGCGTTTTAGATGAAATCAGCACCAATAATAACGATATCCTTCATGTAATTAACCAAGATAACATTACTGCGCATCTCGACGTCGATCGCAATGAATGGCAACGTTTACTGACTACTGCACTTGATAACAAAAAACTTAAACTTGAGCACTATCCGGTCGTCAATCAAGTAGGTGAACTCATCCATAATGAAAGTCCTGTCAGGTTGCAACTAGGTTCTGATGAAAAGTGGGTTTGCGCAGGCGAGTTCATCTCGTGGGCAGCGCAACTGGGCTTGATGCATCGCCTTGATGAGCTTGTATTAGAGACCGCAATCGACTTATTGTCTAAGGGTGCAGAACCTATTGGCCTCAATATTTCTGCCAGTGCTATCTGCGATGCAAAATTCGTGGAGAGAGTTACTGACCTAATCAAGAAAAATCAGAGCCTTGCTGATCGACTCTATTTTGAAGTGCCTGAACAAGGGGCATTCGACCACTTTGCGGAATTTAAAAATTTCTGCAGTCAACTCAAGAAGCTAGGATGCAATATCGGCATGGAGCATGTAGGCTCACGCATCTCTCGCTTAGGTGAATTGCATGATGTGGGTTTGGATTATATCAAGGTCGATGTTTCAGTGATTCGAGATATTGATACTAACGAAGCCAATAAAACACTCTTGAGGGGCTTGTGCATGATTGCCCACTCCATTGGTGTCATCGCAATTGCTGAGGGCGTGCGAACAACGGCTGAGGCTGAGGCATTGAAACAGTTAGGAGTTGATGGAATGACTGGGCCTGGCATTAAAATGGCAGGTAATAAACTCTAGCGCAGGCGTCAAATAACGCTTAGCGCTTAAAATTACTATTAAGCATCAACGCTAATTGCAATCTATCTTTAGCACCTAAGCGCTCAAATATTGAGGCTAAATGAGCTTTCACGGTACGTTCGGTGATACTAAGAATTCTGGCAATTTCTTTGTTACTTAATCCTCTTGCCGCCTCAACTGCCACTTCTTTTTCTCGCTTAGTCAGCTGCGATAGCAAACCTTCAACATACTCGGGCTGATTACCTATGAGCTTTGTAGAAATCTCTATGAGGCGTTGCAACAGTTCCTGCCCTAGCCATATTCCACCATTACTAATAACCGCCCTAATTTCCTTTAATGCAGCTGGTGCGATATAAGCATGACAATAACCCCTCGCACCTAAGCTCAAGGCATGAAGAGACTCCGCATGGTTGGGCGCATTGACCAGCACTACAATCCTTGCATTTTTGTGATCTTTTGAGATCGATGCAATCGTATTGGCCATCCACTCTTGTCTGTCCTCATTCATATGCAGCCAAAAAATAGTAGCGTCTTCTTTTTTGGTTACGACTTGCGGAATCGTCGCAGATATTTTTGATTTGGGGAACGCTTCAGACCAACTATTTAAAAGCGTCGGCAATGTACTAATAAAAATATCCTGCATTATCTCTCACTGAAAGCATACGATTTTGCTTTTAATACTGGTTTCAACAAATAGGAAAGGATGGTTTTCTTACCAGTCATGATATCTACTTGAGCCACCATGCCAGGGATAATTGGCAGGCCTTTACCTAAGTTAGATTTAATCGTACGCACTCTCACAATATAGTAAGCATTGCCTTTATCATCCACTGTCGAATCGGCAGAGATATGCTCAACAATCGCGTCCAAAGTACCATAAATGGTGTAGTCATAAGCAGTTAACTTCACCACCGCCGGTTGCAACAAGCTGATGAATGCAATGTCTTTGATTTGAATTTTAGTCTCTAGAATAAGTGCATCATCAGTAGGCACTACTTCTAAAACTTCTTTGCCTGGCTGAATAACCCCACCTACTGTATTGTAAAAGAGCCTACTTACTTTACCATTGACCGGAGACTTTAATACCGCCTGATTGACTTTATCAGTCAGTGCCACACTGGTCTCTGTCACGCTATTTAATCTTGCAGTAATATCATTGAGCTCCGTCCTTACTTTGTTCTTGAACGTTTGCTCTACTTCAATGATTTTGCGTCTTGCCTCGCCTATTGCAGCTTGAATACGGCTAATTTGGGCACGTGATTGGTCAATATCCCCTTTTGCATTTGTGGACTCACGCTCCAGTTTTAGTATGTCAATTTCGGACACTGCACCACTCGCGAGCAAAGGCTTATTGGCTGCCAATTCTTTAGTAGCAGACTCATAATTTTTCTCTGCAATTTCTTTGCGGAACTGCACCTCTAGCAACTCTTTTTCCCTTTGTACCATCTGATCTTGTGCAATCTGTATGCTTGACTGCAACTCTTCCTTGCTAGATACGTATAGGGCATATTCCTGGTCAAACGTTTCAGGCGCCTCATTTCTCACCTCTACTGGCGGATCAAATGCCGTACCCTCTGCCAACGCCCTGAGTCTTGACTGTTTTGCCAATAACGCTAGATATTGAGTTTGATTCTCTCTTAATGAAGAAACAGCTCTCGTCTGGTCGATTCGAATCAGCGGCGTTCCCACCACGACCGTTTGTCCTTCTTGCACGAGTATCTCAGAAACAATACCGCCATCTAAAGACTGAATAATTTGCACCTGTTTTGATGGAATTACGCGGCCTTCGCCTCGCGTCACCTCGTCGACCTTAGCAAACCATGCCCACACTATAATCACTATGAGGATGATAGTGACACTGTAAAGTATGAACTTGGCTTTCAGCGGCGTCTGTTCCAAAATCTCCAGATCTGCCTCTTCATCCCAATGCAGATCTTCTTTTGTTTCGGTAGGCACCCATCTATCCAACAAATGATAGATAGGCTTGGTGAGCCAGGCTTGCCCTTTGAAAAAATTATTGATAGTGCCTAGTTTTTTAAATAAGCCTTCACTCATAGCGCTTTCCCTACCCTACCACTACGTAATGCCTCAGTCACCTGGTCTTTAGGGCCATCGGCAACGATTCTGCCAGAATCAATGACGATGATACGATTCACCAAATCAAAAAGAGAAGAACGATGTGAAATTAACACTAGTGTTTTATTTTTAGTTGTTTCAGCTAAACGTCGCTTAATTGCATCTTCGCCTGAATGATCCATGGCGCTCGTCGGCTCATCCAACAAAAGTATCGCAGGTTTATTAATCATCGCTCGTGCAATACCAACCCCTTGTTTCTGACCCCCAGATAGCGTCTCACCACGCTCACCAACCAACATATCAAAGCCTTTAGGGTGCGCATTTATAAACTCATCAATGCCGCCAACGTGCGCTGCCGCCAACACAGCTGCATCATCTGCATGTTGTGCAGAAACTGTTAAGTTCTCCCTCATCGTGCCATAGAACAGATGCGTATCCTGTTGCACATAACCTATGCAGCGACGGAGTTCTGCCGGGTCGATCTGACGTGCATCTATGCCATCAATCAATATCGCGCCAGAAGTGGGTTGATACAAACCAAGTATCAACTTATGAATGGTCGACTTGCCAGATCCCATACGGCCTAATAAGGCAACATGCTCACCTCTTTTGATTTTGAATGAGACTTTCGTCAAAGCATCTTCTTCGGTACCGGGGTAACTAAAACTTACCTCCCTAAATTCAATGTCTCCGTTAAATGCTGGCCGTGATAGAAAGTTTGCGTCTATTGGCCGTTCTACTGGACGGTGCATAATTTCATCAAGCGAGGTGAGCGAGGTTGAAGCATTGTGGTATTGCGTTAACAACCCCGCAGTTTGTGAGATAGGCACCAATGCACGTGAGGCGAGCATTGTGCATGCGATTAAACCACCCATCGTTAAATCGCCATTAATAACAAGATAGGTGCCTAGTATCACCATAGCTACAGTAGTTAATTGCTGGATACTGCTAGCACCATTATTGATAGATGACGATAACAGTCTCAGCTTACTGGCCACTTCCGTTAGATAATGTGCGCTATGTTCCCACTTGCGTTGCATCTTCCCTTCAATGCCCAATGCTTTAACCGTTTCAAGGCCGACTAAGCTTTCAATTAAGATTGCATTTCTCATGGCGCTGGCGCGGTACATCGTCTCAGATAGATCATGCATCTTTGTCTGTACACTCAACGAGTAAAACAAAATGAACAGTCCGCCAAATACCACTGGAATCACCATAGGCCATGAGATCCAAGCCATCACTCCGATGAAAATCAGACCGAATGGGATATCTATCATTGTCGTAATTGTGGCAGAGGTGATGAAATCACGAACAGTTTCGAAAGAACGCAGATTAGAAGCAAAAGAGCCGACTGAGTTAGGGCGCTGCTCAAGCCTAATGCCTAATACTTGCTCCATGATGCGTGCAGTCAGTTTTATATCAATACGCGTGCTCGCCCAATCCAGAAAATATCCGCGCACCGTACGCAGAATTAAGTCACCAATGACTATCAGTGCAATACCAATTGCCATGACCCATAAAGTTTCGGTGGCACGGTTAGGTAACACGCGGTCATACACATTCATGGTGAAAAGCGGCATCGCCAAAGCGAACATATTCACCGCAAAAGCTGCAATCATAATATCGCGATAGATGCGGCTATTCTCTGCAAGCGCACCCCAAAACCAGTGTCGCATCCTGACTTTACCAACACTTGGTGCACGCTGGTCAAACGCATATTTAGCTTTAGCTACAATGAGGTAACCGGAGCTCTTGCTCTCCAACTCATTGATTGAAATAAATATTTCAGCCTCACCCAGCTCTGGAAATATCACGCCTGCTTGATTGTTTTTAAGATCCACCTTGGTGAGAACACAAGCCTCCTCATCTTTTAACAGCAAAATTGCGGGTAAGAATTCTTGGCGCGCGTTACTCAGGGGTTGCTTTAATATAGTGATGGCCAGATTGGCACGCTCGGCAGATCGTTTAAGTAACGAGGGAGTCATTTTCCCATCGCGAAGCGGCAGGCCGGAGATTAGTGCATCCTTTGAGGTCGCAATGCCCTGGATGCGACAAATCAACACTAAACTATCCAATAAAGAATCTGCTACCTCATCATTTACTGTTTGAGTGAGTTCTTCTACGCTCATCCTTTTTGCCTTTTGATTATCATGAACTGGCCTTAATTATGCTAACTGCGAGTAAATCATACAATTCAACTGCAAGTTGTATGCCGATATTACTATCAAAAAAATCAAACTCAAAGCAATCGTCAACAATGCCGAGTTATACATCTAAACCATTAAGTCACCTTACCATTAATCTATCAAAATGACCCACTAAACAAACCACCCGCCAAACAAAACAAAAGATTAGCTTATCGCTAACCTCTTGTGCACCTCCTGCTATTTATAGCGTTATTTTACAACCTGATCAATCTCAATATCGACCACCCGGCCATCAGGTACAACAGCAGCGGAAATTCCCTCCAAATCTCCAGCTTGCGGTTTTGCATCACCACTTTTGGAAACACGTGCAACCAATACGACTTTACCGGCTTGCGATAACTTATGGTCAGGTATCAGCGCGGTACTATCGTCCAAGTGATAGGCATAGGGCAAATCGCGTGCTGTAGTGCGTACAATCGCAACTGGCATCGGCGCGCCCTGTGTAGAACGCGCGAATATGAATACGGTAGCAGACGGATCTAGCTTACTAGCCAGCGCAGGTGAAATACGCACAGTACCGCTAATACCAGCCGATGAAACAGCTTTTTCTTTCTGTACAGTGGGTGCCTGTACAGCGGGTGCTGCAACCTTCTCACCAGACAATGCGCGCGCTTCATGTAACGACCCTTCCACATCAGCCAACATTCCAGACCCTGCGGGCAAATCCTGCTGCAAGCGCTCCCAATAGCGTATGGCTTCCTTGTAATTCTTACGATCGAATGCTGCAGTTCCGGCCAACATCAGCGCCTTAATGTGATGCGGATCAAGCTTGAGCGCCTGATTAACAAGCTCTTCCGGCTTACCTGCAAGGCTACGGCCATTCACAACAGCCAATGCATCTGCGAAATCAGCCAATAGTTGCGGATCATCAGGGGTGACTTTAACCGCTTGTTCATAAGCAGAAACAGCCTCTTTATGGCGCTTAATCTCCACGTATGACCTTGCCAGCAACGCCCAGCCAGTGCCATCACCAGGGTTCTGTTCCAGTTTTTTCTTTAGCGCATCGAGTAGCGGTTCAAGACCACCTGCCATAGTACTATGTTCAGTCATAGACTCTGTCATAGGCGGTGATACAGCAGGAATCGTGATAGCAGACAGATTACCCAGCTTGAGGTATAGCAATATTGCCATCAAAGGCAACAGCACCAAGAGTATGACTGCCAGACGGCGATCTGGCATGGCCCTGGAAGCTGACGCCTCAGTCACACCCGCTTCTTCCAACAAACGGTGTTCTAGTTCGCTTTTTGCAACATCGTACTGGGTAGCATCCAGCACACCATTGATTTTGTCTTGTTCAAGTTCATCAAACTGTTGACGAAAAATCGCACGCTTTTCAGCATTGGCATCTAAGGTCGCGGCAGGACGCAGCAAAGCTGGCAAAATCAAAGCCAGCATAACCACTATTAACACAACAGCCATTGCCCAGAACATCAGCATTATGATTCCTTATCCAGTAATTCACTGACCTTACGTGCTTCGTCTGCGCTGAGCGGTGCTTCCGTTGCCATTTTCTCCCGTCTACGCAAGGTGACGAACAAGATCACTCCACCTGCCAATAACATAGCAAAAGGCCCAAACCATAACAACGCTGTGGTCGATTTAAGCGGTGGACGATAACGTACAAAATCGCCATAACGCACAACCAAATAATCAATAATGGCTTTGTCACTCATGCCTTTGGCCGCCATTTCGCGAATTTCCTGACGCAAGTCTTCTGCCAAGCCAGAGTTTGAATCAGAGAGGGTTTGATTCTGGCAAACCAGACAGCGTAATTCTTCAGAAAGGCGCTGCACTTGTGCTTCAACTGCAGCATTTTCCTGTAATGGACGCGCTTCTTCAGCCCAAGCACTGACTGACTGCATTAAGCAGCTGACAATAATAAAACCAAACATCAGCGCTAACTTTATTCGAGTAGTACTCATTGAGTTTGCAGCCCTTTTACTAGCGGGAGAATCTTATTGCGTAAAACATCTTCCGTAATCGCTCCAATTTGCTTATAAGCAATCACACCTGACTTATCAATGACATAAGTCTCAGGCACTCCATAAACACCATAATCAATACCTACACGACCATCCATATCCATTGCAGAGGCAATATAGGGGTTGCCTCCGTGCTCTAGCCATTGCAGCGCTTCTTGGCGGGTATCTTTGTAATCCATACCATACACAGGCACTACACCACTTTTAGACAACGCCATCAGTATGGGATGCTCGTCTTTACAGGCACCACACCATGAAGCCCAAACATTAAACAACCAAACTTGACCCAGCATATCTTTAGGTGAAATCACTTTCTCTGGGTCATCCAAACGTGGCAAACTAAACATCGGTGCAGGTTTTCCAACAAGAGGCGAAGGCACCTCGCGCGGATCAAGATTCAAGCCAACCGCAAGGAAGCCAACTACTATAAAAAACAACACCAAGGGCACTAGAAACCGTTTCATGCAATGGCCTCACCCTCTTTTTTTTCAGCTGTAACTTTACGTCGATTTTGCATACGATAACGTCTATCTGACAGCGCCATAATCCCACCCAGCCCCATCAACAGGCAACCACCCCACACCCATTCCACCATCGGTTTATGGTAAATCCGCACGCTCCAGGCACCATCTGCCAGCGGTTCACCTAATGAAGCATAAATATCCTGCAATATGCCCGGGCTAATCCCAGCTTCCGTCATCGGCATATTTTGCACGGTATAAAGTCTTTTTTCAGGTGTAAGTACCGCATACTCAGCACCATTTCTGGTCACACGTAACTGACCTCTGTCAGCCAGGTAATTAGGGCCTTGCGTTTCTTTCACGCCATCAAAAGTAAAATCAAAACCGGCCAGGTGGGCGACATCTCCGGGAAGCATGCGCACGGCGATCTCAGATTCATACCCTTTGACAATAGTGACCCCTAAAGTAAACACTGCAATGCCAAGATGCGCCACGACCATACCCCACCATGAGCGTGGTATTGCCCTTATACGAGTAATGAGTGATTGTTCACGACCTCGCAAGCGCTGATAAACCATATTGACTGTGGTCGCAACAATCCAAAATGCTAAAAACAGACCCAAACCTATCATGGGTGTCCAATGCCCGAGCAGCAAAGGCAACGCTATCGCAGTCGCTACACTTACACCAAAAGCCCAGCGCAAGCGCAGTGCCAGCTCAGGTAATGAAGCATTCTTCCAACGCGCGACAGGTCCGATGCCCATAAGGAATAATGCGGGTGTCATCAGTGGTGCAAATACCGTATCGAAATATGGTGGCCCTACGGAGATTTTCCCAAGCCCGAGCGCATCCAAAAACAGTGGATATAGTGTACCCAGCAAGACAGAAATAGCTGCCACTGCCAGTAGTACATTATTTGACAGGAGAAAACTTTCTCGTGAAATGACAGAAAACTTGCCACCGCGCCCAACCGTAGGCGCACGCCAGGCAAACAGTGCCAGCGAGCCGCCAATAACTATTACAAGAAATATCAATATATACAAACCGCGCTTAGGGTCGGTGGCAAAGGCATGCACCGAAGTAAGCACGCCAGAGCGTACAAGGAAAGTACCGAGCAAACTCAAAGAGAATGCACAAATCGCAAGTAACACCGTCCAGGCCTTGAAGCTGCCACGTTTTTCTGTCACGGCTAAGGAATGGATAAGTGCTGTCCCTACCAGCCACGGCATGAAGGAGGCGTTTTCTACAGCATCCCAGAACCACCAGCCACCCCAGCCCAATTCGTAATACGCCCAGTTGCTACCAGCCATAATACCAATAGTGAGGAATACCCATGCCATCGTCGTCCACGGACGTGACCAGCGCGCCCATGCCGCATCTAACTGTCCACCCAGTAGTGCAGCAATTGCAAAAGCAAAAGCTACCGAAAACCCAACATAGCCCATATAGAGCATCGGTGGATGAAACACCATGCCCGGATCTTGCAGCAGCGGATTAAGATCAAGGCCATCCACGGCAGCTGGAATCAAACGTTCGAAAGGATTAGAAACTGTCAGCATGAACAGCAAAAAGCCGATACTGATCAAGCCCATCACACCCAAAATTCGCGCACGCATGGCATCCGGCAGATGTTTGGAGAAAAGGCTTACCGCCACCGTCCAGATACTCAATATCAAAGCCCACAGTAATAGCGAACCTTCATGTCCGCCCCATACGGCGGCAATGCGGTATTGCAACGGTAATTTGGAGTTGGAGTTAGTCGCAACATAGGTCACGGAATAATCCATAATCGCAAATGTGTATGCCAGGCAGACAAAAGCGACCACAATTAAAAAGAACTGCGCGCGCGCTGCCGGCCTAGCTAAGCCCATCCATACCGCATTACCTCGTGCAGCTCCAATGATAGGGAAGCTTCCCTGAACCAATGCAACCAGTAAAGCTAAGATAAGTGCAAAATGGCCAATTTCAGGAATCACATGAATATCCTTTTAATAAATCATTCCGGGCATATCAATACTGCTGGGTTACATTGATATTACTAGTTCATATTACTTGGGCATCACCAAAGTTTTACCTTGCTCTTTAGCACGCTTCAAGGCTTCAGCAGCTTCAGGCGGCATGTAGTTTTCATCATGCTTGGCAAGTACTTCACTGGCTACGAAAACACCATCAGCACCCACTTTACCTTGCGCAACCACACCTTTACCTTCTTTAAACAGATCAGGCAGAACGCCTTTGTAGACTGCGGGTACGCTTTTAGCGGTGTCGGTAATTACAAAACGTACCGTTAAACCATCGTCTTCTCGTTTCAAGCTGCCAGCTTCAACCAAGCCACCAATTCGAAAACCCGTGTTTTTAGGCACTTCACCTTTTTCAACTTGTGTTGGGGTGTAAAAAAATACCATATTGCTTCGAAATGCATTCAAAATCAGCATCGCGGCTAGGCCTAGCAAAACCAAACCGATGCCGATGAGTATAAAACGTTTATGTCGTGCTTTTATGACCATATCACTCCTGTGCCAATAATCTAGCTAGACGCAAAGCTTCTTTACTGCGCCTATGTAAAGCTGTGACTTCCCACACCACGCAAAGTGCCGTAAGCCCGAAGGAAGGCCATACATATATTGCATAGCCACCCATATTAAAAAATTCTGTCCAACTCGCCCACTGCATTATGATTTTCCCTCCGGCGATTTAATTCCCAATAGTTCTTTCACCCAATCGGCTGTGCGCTCGCGTTCCAGCATAATGCATCGCACACGCATCAGTGCAACAGCAATGGTATACATCCAGAAAGCCAACGCCATCAGCAGCATGGCAATAAGCATGGTAGCGACCATTTTCGGCGCGGCACCCATGTTAATGGTTGACCCCTGATGTAAGGTATTCCACCACTTCACAGAGAAATAAATAATAGGAATGTTGACTATACCAACCAAAGCCAGCAACGCACCCGCACGGTCTGCACGGCGCGGATCATCAATTGCAGCTTGTAATGCAATGAAACCCAGGTAGAGGAACAACAAGATAAGCTCTGACGTTAAGCGTGCATCCCACACCCACCATGTGCCCCACGTTGGCTTACCCCATAAGGAGCCTGTCACCAGCGCCAGTAAAGTAAATATTGCGCCAGTAGGTGCTAACGCCTGCGCCATCATTGCGGATAATCGTGCATTGAGTATTAGCCCAATCGCCGCCCACACTGCCATCACGATATAAATAAACATCGACATCCAGGCCGCAGGCACATGCACAAAAATGATTCGATATGCCTCACCCTGTTGAAAATCAGTAGGGGCTATTGCGAAACTGATATAAAGGCCGACCACTGCAAACACAACAGCTGACCATGCAAACCAAGGAATCATGCGCCCAGCCAGCGGGTAAAAGGTTTGCGGAGTAGAATATTTAAACCAATTAATGTTCATATTAATTTTTACTCGGTCTGTATTTATTCAACAGATATACGTAAGGCAGCTGCGGTTGCCAAAGGTGCCAACACTAAAGAAAGTAATGAGCACGCCGCCAGCAATGAAAGATGAGCTTGGGCACTCATGCCATGCTGACTGGCTGCTACGGCACCTGCACCAAAAATCAGTACCGGAATATACAAAGGCAGCACCAACAAAGCGATTAACAGACCACTTCCTCGCACGCCAAGCGTAAGCGCCGCGCCTATTGCTCCAATGAGACTTAACGCGGGCGTACCCAGCAACAAAGCCAGCACCAGCACCAGCAATACATCATTAGGCAACGCATACTGCAGACCAATAATCGGCGCCAGTAAGACTACTGGTAAACCACATACAATCCAATGTGCCAAAATTTTAGCTGTTACCAATAAAGCCAACGGTTGTGGCGCCAGCAGCATCTGCTCTAAGCTACCGTCTGTAAAATCGGCCGCGAATAAACGCGAGAGCGAGAGCATGCCAGCCAACAAAGCCGCCACCCATAGCACACCTGGTGCAATACTGCTCAACACCGCCGGCTCTGGCCCAATACCTAAGGGAAATAGGCTAGACACTATTAGAAAGAAGAACAATGTTGTGGCAACATCTGAGCGTCTTCGAAACGCCAGCAAAAGATCGCGTTTTAATACCGTTAGCCAAGCATCGTTCAAGAATTAAGCCTCAAAGTTTGCGTGAATTGTGCGTCTATAGCCACATCCTGATGCGTAGTAA
>DATHXI010000106.1:0-2864 GCA_035459705.1 Methylotenera sp.
TGGTAGTTTTTTGCTATGGACTAACTGAGTAATAAAGGAAATTTTTTGAGTGACGGCAGCTGTTTGAACAGCAATTGCCTCATCTTCTGATAAGAGCTTGTCTTGCACCAAAAGTCGGGCAAGTCCGCCGAGTTTGCTTGGTAGTGTTGTGGCAGCCATTTAACTTTTCAATGAATTCAGAAGTGTTTCACTCAGGCACAATTATTTCACCTGAATCATTATTATACGAGCACATACTAATAATGCACGTTAGTATTTTTTTTGTAAAGGCGACTGCTCGCCTTGGTGAAAATTAACTTAACTCATTGAGCTCATTTAAGTTCTATAAAATATAAAAATAACTCTTGACTTATTTTTATATCGCAAGTAAAAACGCGAACAGGCGTTTGAATTCGAGCTCATTGTAGCCGGCAATACCGACTTAAGTTCTTGAAATACAAACTTTTGGGGGCGCCTCCCTTAATGTTTTAGCAAGGAAGTATGAAATGGCAACTGGTACCGTAAAATGGTTTAATGATTCTAAGGGTTTTGGCTTTATTACTCCGGATGATGGTGGTGATGACTTGTTTGCACACTTTTCCGCGATTGTAGAGGCAGGCTATAAAAGCCTGAAAGAAGGGCAGCGCGTAAGCTTTGATGTGACTGAAGGACCAAAAGGCAAGCAAGCTTCCAACATTCAAAAGGCCTAAGTTTATTATTAGGTTTTGGTAATGTCTGCTTGATGAAATGCAAACGGCTCGCAGTTTAATGAACTGCGAGCCGTTTGCATTGTTGGCTTTATCTATCGAAACATCACAGTAATTCGTCATACAGTAGATCACATATTATTCACAATTTCAGTCCCAAATTGTGAGCTGCCTACCTGCGTCGCGCCATCCATCTGTGATGAGAAGTCGATCGTCACGCGTTTCGATTCAATCGCTTTTCCTACGCCTTGCAGTACCAAGTCAGCCGCTTCAACCCAGCCTAGATGGCGTAGCATCATCTCGGCTGAAAGTATTAGTGAGCTCGGGTTTGCCATATCCTTACCAGCAATTTTTGGCGCTGTACCGTGCGTGGCTTCGAACATGGCGGTGGTGTCTGACAGGTTTGCACCAGGTGCAATGCCTATGCCACCAACCTGTGCTGCCAGCGCGTCTGACATGTAATCGCCATTCAGGTTGAGCGCGGTCACAACATCGTACTCTTGCGGGTGCAATAGAATCTCTTGCAAAAATGCGTCTGCGATACAGTCTTTGATGATGATGCCGTTAGGCAGCTTACACCAAGGGCCGCCATCAATCTCAACAGCGCCGAATTCTTCTTTAGCTAGTTCGTAACCCCATGTCTTAAAGCCACCTTCGGTGAACTTCATGATATTGCCCTTGTGGGTGATTGTTACTGACTTGCGGTTATTATCAATCGCGTATTGAATGGCCTTGCGGATCAGGCGCTTGCTGCCATCAATTGAAACTGGCTTGATGCCGATTGCAGAAGACTCAGGGAAGCGGATTTTCTTGCGCACACCCATGTCACTTAAAAAGTCGATGACTTTTTTGACTTCATCCGTACCAGCAGCCCATTCGATCCCAGCGTAAATGTCTTCTGTGTTTTCACGGAAAATCACCATATCGGTTTTTTCCGGCGCCTTTACTGGGCTAGGCACGCCAGTGAAGTATTGGATAGGCCGCAGGCATACATATAAATCGAGTTCCTGGCGCAGCGTTACATTTAGTGAGCGTATGCCGCCACCCACTGGCGTTGTCAGGGGACCTTTAATGGAAATCACATAGTCCTTAATTGCCTGCATGGTTTCTTCTGGCAACCATGTATCTTTATCGTAAAGTTTGGTCGCTTTTTCGCCTGCATATACTTCCATCCAGGCAATCGAGCGCTTACCGCCATAAGCTTTATTTACTGCTGCATCAACAACTTTTATCATGGGCGGGGTAATATCTATACCGATGCCATCGCCTTCGATAAACGGGATAATCGGGTGATCGGGAACATTGAGCGAATTATCAGCATTCACAGTGATTTTTTCGCCAGTAGATGGCACAACAATTTTTGTAGACATAGTGTTCATTCCAGTTAAATAAATTGCTAATACTCTTCAACAAGCCTTATGGTGTGGTTTGCCAATTCAGCAAGCATGATACATGCCCGACGCTTAAAGACTATATTGCAGTACCAAATGTTTACGCAGCAGGGCGACTTGATACAGATAGTGAAGGCCTGCTCATTTTAACTGATGATGGGCGCTTGCAGCACCAGATTGCACATCCCAGGCATAAAGAAGTTAAAACTTACTGGGCCCAGGTTGAAGGAAGCCCTATAGACGCGCATTTGGATGACTTGAGGCGCGGGGTTGATCTGGGTGATTTTGTAGCGCAGCCCGCCAAAGTGCGCACTATTGATGAGCCTGCAATGCTATGGCCGCGCAATCCACCGATACGGGAACGTAAAGCGATTCCTACTGCCTGGCTGGAAATAAAAATCAGTGAAGGTAAAAATCGCCAGGTGCGGAGGATGACCGCTAAAATTGGTTATCCAACATTACGCCTCGTGCGTTACGCGATAGGTGATCATACTTTAGATGGATTGACGCTCGGGACTTGGAGAGAAATCAGTCATAAAACTTGAGCTAGCGTTAAGCATAAATTCAGATTAATTTAATGGAGTACAAGTAATGAAGCCAGTTGTGATTTTTCGGCATGCGCTCACAGAAGGTGCCGGATATTTATCAGCTTTTTTGGATGAAAATCATATCCCGTGGCAACTGGTCAAGATCGACCAGGGCGATACCATGCCTGCCTCTGCCAAGGAATTTAGCGGGCTTGTGTTCATGGGTGGACCCATGAGTGTGAATGATGACTTACCATGGC
>DATHXI010000107.1:0-5845 GCA_035459705.1 Methylotenera sp.
TCCACAAGCACCCACACTTATCAGTTGTTATATTGTTAAAGAGCTTTTTTACTACCGTTAAAAGTGAATCACTTTTCAGTAGCTCGTTACCGCTTTGCGTTAACGAGGTGCGCATTATACAGAGCTTTTGAAGGCCGTCAATACTAATTCTGAAAGATTTCTTAATTATTATTGATTGTATTTCTTGCTGCACTTAATTATTACTTTGCTATTACTTTTTTACTGCTTTTCGCTACCGTTATTTCGTTAGCGAAGGCGCGCATTCTACAGAGGTTTTAAATCTCGTCAACACTAATTTTGAAATAAATCTAATTAATATTGAATATAGTTTTCACGGCACTTTATCTCTTGCTTTTTACTGCATTTCTTGCTTTTTGCTACCGCTCGTTAACAGTGTTTCGTTAGCGAAGGCGCGCATTCTACAGGGCCAAACAATTTGGTCAACCCCAAATTCAAGCTGTTACAAAATTGTTACATTTGCAAATTTACGCTTACCAACTTGCGCAACGACGCTAGTACCTTTATTAAGCATAACGGCTTTATCAGACACCTTTTCACCATCCAATTTAATGCCGCCCTGCTCAATAGCCCTAAAGGCTTCTGAGGTGCTAGCGACCAAGCCCGCCAATTTGAGTAATTGCGCAACACCTATATTGTCAGCATCTATTGTTACGGTTACTTCTGGTACGTCGTCAGGGATGCCCCCTTTGGAACGCGTCTGGAAATCTGCCAAGGCTTTTTCTGCATCGGCCTGGCTATGGAAGCGTGCGACGATTTCTTGTGCGAAGCCTACTTTAATATCACGCGGGTTATTACCTGCGGCAACATCGGCTTTCCACTTAGCGATGGTTTCCAATGTTTCAAAAGACAACAACTCTATATAACGCCACATCAATTCATCAGAGATAGACATGATTTTGGCAAAGATGATTTCTGGCGCTTCAGCGATACCTATATAGTTACCCAAAGATTTAGACATCTTATTGACGCCATCCAAACCCTCCAACAAAGGCATGGTCAATACGCATTGCTGGCTCTGCCCTGCTTGTTTCTGCAATTCACGGCCCATTAATAGATTGAATTTCTGGTCAGTACCGCCCAGCTCGACATCAGCTTTTAATGCAACAGAGTCATAGCCTTGTAATAAAGGATACAAGAATTCATGAATAGCAATCGGCTGATTACCTTTATAACGCTTGGCAAAATCATCACGCTCTAACATGCGCGCTACGGTGTGGCTAGCAGCCAGTTTTAGCATGCCTGCCGCACCCAGATCGTTGAGCCACTTAGAATTGAACACGACTTCTGTTTGTTCCGGCTTAAGGATTTTGAATACTTGCGCGGTGTAAGACTTGGCATTTTCCTGCACTTGCTCGGCAGTTAATGGTGGGCGCGTCGCGCTCTTGCCAGTGGGGTCGCCGATCATGCCGGTGAAATCGCCAATCAAAAAAAGCACCTGATGACCAAGCTCTTGGAATTGACGTAGCTTATTAATAAGTACCGTATGACCTAAATGCAAATCTGGCGCAGTAGGGTCAAATCCCGCTTTAATTCTGAGCGGCACCCCTTTTTTAAGCTTCTCGACCAATTCAGCTTCGATTAAAAGCTCATACGCGCCTCGCTTGATGACGGCCAGTTGCTGGTTGATATCAGTATTCACGTCTTTGCATCCTTGAACTTTCAAGTGGTGAAAATATTTGTAAAATACTTTTCATTTACTTGTTTTAATTGATTATTCTGTTAGTATCTGAACCCGTATTAAATATTTATGAAGGTCAGCCCGTGGAAAATAACGAGCATAATCAACACCCCATAACCTCTAATCACCTGAACACCGAATATAGTTTAAATACATCACAGCAAAACGCTATTTTAGCGCAAAACACTGAGAAAGCTGAACGTAAGTTCAAGCTACGCTGGATCTTGGCGATTTCTTGCTTGCCACTATTTGGCATCTATACCGCTTTTGGTATCGCGCCACAAACGCTGACAGGTACAGTGCCAACATCTGCTGTGATAGAAGAAATCGCTATGCCTGAAGTTAATGAAACTTCAGCAAGCCTTAGCGAACAACACTTTTGGTACAAAGAACATGTACGCCGCGACGACACTTTAAATAGCGTGCTCTCTCGCTTAAACATTCGTAACCGCGATGCGATTGACTACATTCGCAATGACAACATTGCCAGTGAAATTGCTAATGCATTAAAGCCTGGCCATCAAATTGAAGCGCAAACAGATGCCGATGGCAATCTGGTGTCACTTGAATATCAATTAGACGCTGAGCAATTTATTGCTATCAGCCAGACGCCTACTGGTTACGAAGCCAACAAAATAGTACATCAGCTTGAAAAACGCCCTATATTAAAATCAGCGGAGATCAAAAGTTCATTGTTTGGCGCAACCGATGATGCCAACATTCCAGACAGTATCGCCATTCAAGTAGCGGAAATGTTCGAAAGTGAAATTGACTTTCATACGGATTTACGTCGTGGCGACCAATTTAACGTCATCTATGAAGGCAGCTATGATGAGGGCGAACTATTGAAAACCGGTGATGTACTGGCAGCTGAATTCGTCAACAATGGCAAAGTTTATCGAGCCGTAGGTTTTAGGGATGCGAACAATGAGATGCAGTACTACACGCCAGATGGCAAAAGCCTACACAAATCATTCCTACGTTCACCGCTTGAATTCACACGTATCAGCTCCGGGTTCAGTTTAGGTCGTTTTCATCCGATTCTGCAACGCTTAAAAGCACATAAAGGTGTCGATATGGCAGCGCCAACAGGCACGCGTATTAAGGCCTCTGGCGATGCAGTGGTGGATTTTGTTGGTAGAAAAGGTGGCTATGGCAATGTCATCGTGCTTAAACATGCAAACGGTGTCAGCACGGTTTATGGCCATCTCTCACGCTTTGCTGCCGGTTTACGTCGTGGCGCCAAAGTAGCCCAGGGCGAAATTATCGGCTTTGTTGGCATGACAGGTTTAGCCACAGGCCCGCATCTGCACTATGAGTTCTTACTGAACGGCCAGCACCGAGACCCGATGAAGGTCGCTTTGCCAAAAGCCAATCCGATTGCAGTACAGAATCAAGCGCAATTTGATGCAATCAGCCAGCAAATGACTGCGCAGCTCAACCTATTGGGCGTGAGCAACATCGCTGCACTAGATTAATTTAACTTAAAAGACTAAGACACTCTCATAATGGCTGGCGAGCTTTTCATCGGACTGATGTCGGGCACCAGCCTAGATGGTGTGGATGTTGTACTAGTTGAATTCAATGCTGAATTCAATTCAGTTCAAGATGCACACCAACCAAACGTACTCCATACACATTTCTTAGCTTACCCCGCAGATTTACGCTCAGCGATTCTCGCGCTACAACACCCTACTAGCAACGAACTTGAAACTACCGCGCTGATTGGTAATCTATTAGCACGGATTTATGCTGATGCCGTAAATCAGTTGCTTAATAAGACTTCGATAGCAGCTGATAAGATTGTCGCGATTGGGTGCCATGGTCAAACGATACGGCACCGCCCAGAACTGGGCTTTACCTTACAGATTGGCAACCCTGCACTACTAGCTGAGCTTACCAATATTACTGTGGTCGCAGACTTTAGAAGTCGCGACATCGCTGCTGGCGGCCAAGGTGCACCACTGGTACCGGCATTTCACCAAGCAATATTCTCTGACTCTCAAGTCAGCCGCGCCCTAGTAAATGTTGGCGGTATCGCTAACATCACCTATCTATCTAAACACGGTGATGTGTTTGGCTTTGACTCTGGGCCTGGCAATATGCTGCTAGACGCTTGGATCAAACAACACAAAAACCTAGATTACGATGCCAACGGCGCTTGGGCAAGTACAGGCAAGGTCATTGCTCCTTTATTAACCAAGATGCTTGCCGAACCCTATTTCAAACTGGCGCCACCCAAAAGTACCGGACGCGACTTGTTTAACGACGCTTGGCTAGCCCAACACCTAGCAGGTACAGACTATCTCCCGCAAGATGTGGCATGCACTTTGGTAGCGCTCACGACGCATAGTATTCACGAAGCACTAATACAACATTGTGGTCATGTAGATGAAATTTATTTATGTGGTGGCGGAGCTCACAACAGCTTGCTTAAGAATAGCCTGCAAATATTACTCGGTAAGGTAAAAGTAGATACTACCGACACTCTAGGTATTGGCGTAGATTGGCTGGAAGCCATTGCATTTGCCTGGCTGGCCAGACAATGCCTGCACCAACGGACTGCAAACTTACCTGCAGTTACCGGCGCCAAGGGTGCACGCATATTGGGTGCTATCTACCAACACTAACGCCCGCCGTTGCTCATTGAGCATTTGGTGACCTCATTAAAGTATAATTGCTAGTAATAAAGACTAAAACCTATAAGACTATAGATATCAGCTATGAAGAATAAACCGACTAAAGCCACGCTTACTTTTGATAATGGTGCAGCACCTATTGAATTGCCAGTACTTTCTGGCAGCTTGGGTAACGACGTCATTGATATACGCAATCTCGGTAAGCATGGCGTATTTACTTACGATCCAGGCTTTATGTCTACCGCCGCGTGTAATTCCAACATTACTTTTATTGATGGCGAAAAAGGCCTGCTCTACTATCGTGGCTACCCAATTGAACAGTTAGCTGAACACTGTAACTTTATGGAAGTGTCTTACCTGCTTTTGCATGGCGAACTTCCAAATGCCGAACAAAAGCAGCAATTCACCGACACCATCAGTGGCAGCACCATGCTGCATGACCAGCTCAATAACATTTTCCGCGGCTTTAGACGTGATGCACACCCGATGGCAGTTATGGTGGGCGTGGTGGGCTCTCTTTCTGCATTCTATTTTGATTCAATGGATATTCGTGATGCAGAACATCGTATTTTATCTGCACATCGTTTGTTAGCAAAAGTACCGACAATTGCCGCCTGGAGTTATAAATACAACCTAGGTCAGCCTTTCATGTATCCGCAAAACAATCTTAATTATGCTGAAAATTTCATGCATATGATGTTTGCCACACCATGTGAAAAATATGTGCCTAACCCTATTCTGGCAAAAGCATTTGAACGCATCTTGATTCTGCATGCAGACCATGAACAAAATGCCTCGACTTCGACCGTTAGATTGGTTGGCTCTAGTGGTGCAAACCCCTACGCCTGTATTTCAGCCGGTATCGCTTCACTATGGGGCCCCGCGCACGGCGGCGCGAATGAAGCGACGCTTAAAATGCTGGAAGAGATCGGCGATATTTCCCGCATCGGCGAATTCATCAAGCGCGCCAAAGATAAAACCGATAATTTCCGCCTGATGGGTTTCGGTCACCGCGTGTATCGCAATATGGATCCGCGCGCCGCTATTATGCGCAACACTTGCCATGAAGTGCTGAATGAACTCGGCCTGCATGACGACCCAATGTTCAAGCTAGCCATGGAGCTAGAAAAAATCGCGCTGGAAGATGAATATTTCGTGTCACGCAAACTATACCCGAATGTCGACTTCTATAGCGGCATCGTCATGCGTGCCATGGGCATCCCCAACTCGATGTTCACTGCAATTTTTGCACTGGCTAGAACCGCAGGCTGGATAGCGCAGTGGTCTGAGATGAATTCAGACCCAGAACACAAAATTGGACGCCCACGCCAACTCTACACCGGCAGTGAGCGCAGAGATTTCGTCTCTATCGATAAACGTTAGAAGCGCGCTAATTTAAAGGTGATATCGAACTAAAGCACTGTTCGAAGAATCGTAAACTTATGTTCAAGCATTTTTCACATATATTTGTATATTTGCTATTGGCGCTCATGCCTTTACAAAGCAT
>DATHXI010000108.1:0-10037 GCA_035459705.1 Methylotenera sp.
CCAGCTGGGATTGTGATACCAGCGTTTGCAGCAGAAGCGCCAAATGCCATTACAGCACCGGCAACTGCCATACTCAGTTTCTTATTCATATAAATCTCCTATTGCGTTTCTAATTTAACTTTTAAGTTGCTTTTACAAGCATATAAAAGAGTTCGCGAGCTCCCTCATTGATTTGTATCAGCGAGAAGGTAGAAGCAGTATGCCAAAGCACATTAGGTTTTCGCAAGTAAAGTCTTTGCTTTTTGTAACAAAAAGTAATGTCTGTTGTAAATATGCAACACGAATATTTACAACACTTTTTATACTGTTGATTTAAAACATATTATAAGTTGATACTTGGGCTGATTTTATCGGCCTATTTGTCATATTGCTATTGTTTTTGAGCCTTTAAAGCTCTTTTTCCGAGACTGTAAATAGTCTTTGATATTCACGAATTGCATAACGATCTGTCATGCCAGCGATGTAATCCGCCACTGCTCTGGCTCGACTGCTTTCGATACCATCCATTGCTGCACGTTGTTGAAATTCATCCGGCATCAGGGCAACATCATTTATAAAGACATTAAATAATTCGGTGATAATACGATGTGCTTTTGCACTCATGCGGTTAACCCGATAGTGTTTATAAAGATTATTGCGCAGGAAAGTTTTAAGTTCTGCTTGTTGCTTGCGCATTGCCTCGCTGAACCCTATAAGCATAGGCAAATGACGAATTTCCTCTATATTTTGTGGGTTTGCTTCAGCAATGTTCTGATTACTATGCTTACATAAATCGACCACCAACGAATTAATCATTCGTCGTACTGTTTCGTGTATTAGGCGACGACCATTCAGATCAGGATATTTAGATCGGACCACTTGCAAATGCTCGGCAAATATCTGCACCTTTTCCAGCTGATCCAGCGTAATTAAACCTGAGCGCAAGCCATCATCCACATCATGATTATTGTAGGCAATTTCATCTGCCAGGTTTGTCACTTGCGCTTCAAGTGATGGCTGTTCCTTTTTTATAAAGCGCTCGCCTACATCTCCCAGCAATTTGGCATTCTTGACGGAACAATGCTTCAGTATGCCTTCACGCAACTCAAATGTCAGGTTGAGCCCATCGAACTCGGCATAGCGTTGTTCCAAATGATCGACTACGCGTAGCGATTGGAGGTTGTGCTCAAAACCACCATTAGCTTTCATGCATGCATTCAGTGCATCCTGCCCTGCATGGCCAAATGGGGTGTGGCCCAAATCATGGGCGAGCGCGATAGCTTCTACTAAATCTTCATGCAAGCTGAGATTGCGTGCAATAGCCCTGCCAATCTGGGCAACTTCTAGGCTATGTGTAAGACGAGTGCGGAATAAATCACCTTCATGATTCACAAATACCTGAGTTTTATACTCTAGCCTTCGAAACGCACTGGAATGGATGATACGGTCACGATCGCGCTGAAATTGATTTCGTCCCTGGGGCAAAGGTTCATCATATTTTCTGCCACGGCTTTGCGATGGGGCAGCCGCATAAGAAGCTAATTCGCTCATACTTTGCCCAGAGAGAGGGTTTGTTCTAGTAGTTCAGTATCGTAATTACTTGTGATGACAGACTTGCCTATAGCCTGTTGCAAGACAAAGTGAATTTTTCCGTCCACCACTTTTTTATCGAGACCCATCAAATCTAGATAGCGCTCCAGCCCAAGGTCAGGCGCATTTACAGGTAAATTGGCTGCAGTGAATATATCAGTAATACGCTTGATATCTTCATCACTTAGCCAACCCATGCGGTAAGAAAGATCGGCCGCCATCATAGTGCCTGCCGCTACCGCTTCACCATGCAGCCACACACCATAACCCATCGCGTTCTCGATAGCATGGCCAAAAGTATGACCAAGGTTCAATAAAGCGCGCTCACCGCTTTCTCGTTCATCGGCTGCAACAACTTCTGCCTTGTTCTGACATGAGCGATATATGGCGTAGCTCAACGCAGGCGCATCTAAATCGACCAGGTTTTGCATATTGCGTTCTAGCCATAAAAAGAAATCCGCATCACGAATCAAGCCATACTTGATGACTTCGGCCAGGCCTGCGGATAGCTCCCGTGCTGGCAATGTATTTAACGTGTCTATATCAGCAAGTACCAATTGTGGCTGATAAAATGCGCCAATCATATTCTTGCCCAACGGATGGTTGATACCCGTTTTTCCACCGACTGAAGAGTCTACTTGTGATAACAATGTAGTAGGTACCTGTATAAATGGCACCCCACGCAAATAGGTTGCCGCAGCATATCCAGTCAAATCGCCGATCACCCCGCCACCTAGCGCAATCAATGTGGTACTACGCTCGCATCTACTTTTAAGTAGGGCGTCATAAATCAGATTTAACGTTTCGGTATTTTTGTGGGCTTCACCATCTGGCAGGATAATTGGAATAACACTCACACCAGCCTCACGTAATTGCTGTGCCAGCTTTTCCAGGTACAAGGGTGCAACAGTAGTATTAGTGACAATCGCAACTTGCTTGCGCTTTAGATGCGGCAGTATCAACTCTGCCTGACTCAGCAATCCTTGCCCTATATGGATAGGATAAGCACGATTGCCTAACTCTACTTTTAATGTTTGCATGATTCTTTAGGCCAGCCTATTAAAGGATTTTTCGTGATTTAATTTAAATAGTGATTCAATTTGATGCAAAATTTGGCTTACTGGCTGACCGCCGGTATCAACTATATGGGTAGCGATTTCACGATATAAAGGGTCTCGCGTTGCAAAAAGCTGCTCTAAGCTACTGCGAGGATCTGCATTTTGCAGAAGAGGGCGATTCTTATCATTACGGGTGCGCAACCATAATTCATGCACATTAGCGCGCAGGTAAATTACAGTGCCATTACGTTTTAGATTATCTCGATTTTCCTGCATCAATACTGCACCACCACCTGTGGCGAGTACGATATTGGGCATTTGGCTGAGTTCTTCTATCATGGCCATTTCACGCTTCCTAAATCCGGCTTCGCCTTCCACTTCAAATATGACGGGAATACGAACACCAGTACGCCGCTCAATTTCATGATCGGTATCATAAAACACCTTATCGAGACTCTTTGCCAAGATGCGCCCAACTGTTGTTTTACCAGCGCCCATCAAGCCCACAAAGAAAATATTACCCACACATTATCCCTACCATAAAAAATGCCTATCACTTACATGATAGGCATTTTAAGTTAATCCGAACCTGCTGTCAGATATGACTATCGGATTGACATATTGTCGTCCATGACTTTAGGTGTCACAAAAATCAACAACTCAATCTTGTCGTTCTGCTTAATTGTACGCTTGAACAGATTGCCAACGAAAGGGAGGTTACCAAACAGTGGCACCTTACTTACATCGTTTCTCTCAGTCTGCTCGTAAATACCCCCAAGTACCGCAGTTTCACCATTGTCTACCAATACTTGTGTCTTCACGTTTTGGGTATCGATAGAGGGTATATTGTTAAATATCTGACCGATACGGTCCTTTTTTACTATCAAGTCCATAATAATTTTATTATCAGGCGTGATCTGTGGTGTAACTTCAAGGCTCAACACAGCCTTCTTAAATGCAACCGCAGGAATCGTGGTAGCCGAGGATGCCGGGGTAATGTATGGAATTTCAGTACCTTGCTCAATAGTCGCTTTTTGTTGGTTGGCGGTTGTTACTCTCGGACTGGATACAACCTTGCCTCGATTATCAGACTCAAGCGCAGACAATTCAAGGTTTAACAAGAATCCGGCTGGCAATCTAAAAAGACTTAAGGCTAAGCTACCAGCCGCATTTGATACCGGCAAATTAGACATCAAATCTGGCAGGCCATCTGAACTTATTAATGGGTTACCAGTCAGGGATGTCTGAATCGTACCATTATGATCGCCTTGAGTAATGGTGTCTGGAGCACCGCCAGTGCCAGGAGTTATTTCTGTAATTCTGTTCCCCAACGTACCACTAGTAGTTATCACGTTTTGGCCGCCAGTACCCCTCTGAGTTACACCAAATCTTGCACCCAAGCTCTTACCAAACTTCTCATCCGCAATAACAAGGCGGGACTCAATCATCACTTGCTTTACAGGAACATCGGTAATATTAATAATTCTTTGAATATCCTCCAACCTTTTACTAATATCTTGTACAAAGACTGTATTAGTACGCGGATCCAATACTGCACTTCCTCGTTTGGAAAGGATTTTTTGCTTTTCATCAGTCAGAATATCTTTTAATGATTCTGCTTTCATGTACTTCAGTGTAAAGACTTCGGTACGCATCGCCTCTAAGTCTTCAATTTGTTGATTCGCTTCCAATACTAACTTTTCTTTAGCCGCGACTTCTTCAGCAGGCGCGACAATAATGACATTACCTGTTTTTCGTTGAGTAAGGCCTTTACTTTGCATAATGATGTCCAAAGCCTGATCCCAAGGCACATCCTTTAAGCGCAAAGTAATATTTCCGGTAACCGTATCACTCGTAATAATATTAAATCCGGTAAAGTCTGCAATAACCTGCAACACCGAACGCACATCGATGTTCTGGAAATTCAATGAAAGCTTTTCACCCGCATAACCTGGCTTATTGCCTTGTACCAACTTGTTAGGGTCTTCTACCACTGGTCTAACATCAATAATGAAGCGCTTATCTGCCTGATAGGCAGACTGCTCCCAGTTACCCTTTGGCTCAATAACCATACGGGTATTTTTACCTTGTTTCATGGTATCTATGTACAACACTGGAGTATTGAAATTAATCACATTAAGCCGTCGCTGCAAATTAGCAGGAATATCAGTGTTGATAAAATCAACAACAATGGTTTTACCCTTTTGTTTTAGGTCAATACCGGTAGTTGCATCTGACAAATCAACCAAAATACGCCCTTCACCACCTTTGCCACGCATGAAATCAACATTGGATAAGCTATGCAATTGGTCTCCTATCTTAGCCTCTGCAAAGCGAGTTACAGTATTGTTTTCAGCCGCGGCGACCTCCCCTCCCTGCAATACAATGGTAGTTTCATTTCCACTGACAGTCGTGCTGTAAGAAACCGACTTGGAGAGATTCAATACCATTCTTGTGCGCTCTTTAGCTTGCGCCAAATTTACACTTTTAAGCACACCCTGATTTGCAGTTAAACTATTTTTAACAAGTCCGTTACCTACCTTGAGAAAATCAAGCGCAATTCTCGGTGGATTGTTTAGTGTAAATCCTGCTGGCGGATTTAATACGGGCTCAGTAGTCTGTATTCTTACAGCCACACGCCCTGCCGAGAGAACAACGAATTCAACCTTTTCTATTTTGTTTGGGAGGTCATTTTGATCCTCCGCTCGCGTACTTGTTGCCCAAAAAGCAACCCCAGCAGCTAAAATCGCTACAAAAAGTCGTATTCCCCAATTTTTAATATTCATCATTCCACCCTTATTCTTGCAAATTAATGCTCGAAGAACGCTCAGTCCAATCACCTGAAACCTCATCCTGAACAATTTCTTTAAGCGTTACAGCGCTTTCAGTAATATCTGTCACTATTCCAAAGTTCTGCCCCATATAGCTGCCTATTTTTACTTGTTGTACAGCGGCATCAGGGGGCTGAATTAGAGCATATTTGAGTTTAGGCTTAGAAAGTATGCCGACATACTTCAAGCTCTCTAGCGGAAAAGCCTCCAAAGGATCTCTTGGCCTGTTTAGATTTGGCTGGATTCCACCGGATTGATTGGACTGTGCTTTTCGCGGTTTGAAAGGGTCATGCAACGCCCCATCTACGTTGTACTCTATTGGCACATAAGGCTTTACTTCTGGAATAGCAGGAATCTTGGTACGCATATCTTTACTTGCATCCGCCATAAATTGGTCCAAATCATCGCCAACACCCGAGCTACAACCAAGCACAAAAAGAGCGAGAGTACCAACAAACAGCTTCTTAGCCTGCTGTTGCAACCGGACATAAGGATTAGGTTTTTTAACCATATTTGTGTCTATCCCGAACATTTATTGGGCAACATTCTTTTTATCCGCATTCTTTTTAGCAGCCACTTCACTTGCATCAAGATATCGATAGGTTTTTGCAGTTGCGTCCATCGACAAGCGGTTATCTTTTGCTTCCTTATTGGTAGCACTGATTGAAATATCGTTAATTGTTACGATGCGCGAGAGCTTGGAAATTTCAGTTGCAAAAGCCCCCAAGTCATTGTAATTTCCTACCACCCTGATTGTAATAGGCATTTCGGCATAAAACTCCGAAATAACTTCCGGATTAGGCTTGAATAATTCAAAATCCAAGCCGCGTGACAAACCGGCCTGATTAATGTCGGTGAGCAGGCCATCCATCTGCGATTTATCTGGCAATTGCCTTAATAAGGCCCCAAAAGTTTTTTCAACGTCAATCATTTGCTGTTTATACGCATCCAAATTAATGGCCTGACTTTTTTTGCCGAGAAAAACTTCCCTCAGTTCAGTTTCTTTATGTTTTGCCTGATCAAGCTCATCTAGTGAAGGGCTCCATAAGAACCAGTATCCAGCTGCGACTAAAAGTACAAATAGAACACCTAGCATTACGCCCTTCACTGGCCAAGGTAAGTTCCCTGCATTTTTAAAATCTATGTTATTAAAATCTTCGAGCTTCATGGCTTATTGTCCTTGAGCCTTTTTTGTCCCAGGTACTTCTTCAGTCTTCTGAATCTTTTGCGTTACATTCAAAGTAAAGTTATTGCGCCTTACGCTATTAATAAGCTCAGCTTTGATCTCTACCAGCCCTGGAGATTCAAGTGCTTCAGAGGTCGAAAAGTTACGTACCAAAGTTGCTACACGAGCATTCGTGTCTGCAACCCCCTCTAACGTGACCAAGGTACCTGCTTGCTTGATGCTCTTGAGGTAAACGCCTTCCGGCAGCTTGCGTGCAAGCTCATCCAGCAAAACAACAGCCTGGCCGCGATTTGTCTGCAGATTTTCTACAACCTGCTTGCGCTCCAGCACTTCACCTATTTTAGTTTTCAGCTCTTTAATTTCATCAATCTCTTTATCAAGACTAGCTATAGCATCTTCCAGTCGCTTGTTTCTGCTGGCCTGAGACTCAAAACTGGAGTTAATAAAAGTTTGCCCGAGAAATACTATTGCGGCGGCAGCGATAGCTACGCCAACCAGCATTAAACTGAATTCACGTTGCCGCTCGGCACGCTTTATCTGCCTGTGTGGTAGTAAATTAATGCGTACCATTAGTCAAACCTCCTCAAGGCCAGACCGCATGCCGTCATCAGCGCTGGAGCATCCGCAATGACTTGCTGCTGTTTCATACGAGGGTTAACTTCCATGGCATGGAATGGATTGATAACGATAGTATTGACTTGAGCGCGTTCCTGAACGGCCACATCAACACCAGCGATAGAGGCGCAGCCGCCGGCAAGGACGATGTGATCAACACGGTTATATTGAGTTGAGCTAGTAAAGAATTGCAGTGCGCGCGCGACTTCTAGCGCCAAAGACTGAACAAAAGGCTGCAATACTTCCGACTCATAGCTTTCTGGCAGGCCACCCTTGCGCTTGGCAATTTCAGCTTCTTCAGTAGAAAGTCCGAAACGACGCTGAATTTCCTGGGTCAACTGACCACCACCGAAACTTTGTTCGCGGATATAGACCGACTTGTTATCATGCAGGACATTGACATGCATCATCAGCGCGCCAATATCAACAATCATCACGGTTTGCTCTGCGCCATTGTTAGGCAACTGGTTAGCGACGAGTGCATAAGCAGCTTCAGTGGCATAAGTCTCCACATCCATGACGATAACCTTGAGGCCAGCGCCTTCGGCAGCAGCGACACGATCTTCAATTTTTTCTTTGCGTGATGCCGCAATCAGGACTTCTACATCGTCAGGATTATTCGGTGCAGGGCCCAGCACCTGAAAATCAATATTGACTTCATCAAGGGAGAAAGGGATGTACTGGTTGGCTTCAGCTTCTACCTGAAACTCCATGTCATCTTCACGTAAACCCGCCTGCATGAGCACTTTTTTGCTAATCACAGCGGCGGCGGGCAAAGCCATGGCTAATCTTTTTTCGCGGGAGCCTAGCATTTTCCAGGCACGAGAAACTGCATCTGATACCTGCTCAAGGCCGGTAATATTGCCATCCACTATCGCATCTTTTGCGATAGGAGCGATTGAGTACCCTTCGAGGCGATATAAACCCCTACTTCCCTCGGCCAATTCCACCATTTTTACGGAAGTCGAGCTTATATCTACCCCGATTAAGGGAGGAGTACGATCTGTGAAAAAGTCGAATTTCAAACTGAAATTCCCTTTCTGTTCTGGTTAGTTACACACAATACTCATAAATTACCTTAAATGCTAGCAACAACTATAAACAGTGTAAAGCAAATTTTTATTTTTAATTTCTTTAATAGGGCACTTATAATGCCTCTTCTCTCTCGATTAATTGAACAAACTCCCCATGATTCCAAAAAAATGGTGGCAATTTCTAATTCTGTCTGTAGTAGTACTGGGATTAGTGATTGCTGCACTGATCGCACTTGCTGCCACGCTTATTTACCCGCAACTACCATCGCTTGAAGCATTAACCGATTACCGGCCCAAGTTGCCATTACGCGTTTACTCGGAAGATGGCTACCTGATTGGAGAGTTTGGCGAGGAGCGACGCGCGTTTGTTACCATTGAAAACGTGCCAAAAAACATGAAATCAGCGGTGCTGGCTATTGAAGACAGGCGCTTTTACCAGCATGGCGGTGTTGATACCCGCGGCATCCTGCGTGCAGCTGTTAATAACCTGACTGGTGGCTCGAAAGAAGGCGCCAGTACCATCACCATGCAAGTCGCGCGTAACTTTTTCCTCTCCAGTGAGCGTAGCCTCAATCGTAAGGTCAACGAAGCCCTGCTCGCCATCAAGATTGAGCACAGCCTGAGTAAAGACAAAATCCTGGAGCTTTATATCAACCAGATTTACCTGGGGCAGCGTGCATTCGGTTTTGCAGCAGCATCCCAAGTCTATTTTGGTAAGCCGCTAGATAAGCTGAACCTGGCGGAGACAGCCTTGCTTGCTGGTTTGCCAAAAGCCCCCTCTGGCTACAATCCATTTGTGCGGCCTAAGCGCGCCATCGCGAGGCAGAAAGAGGTGCTGCACGATATGTACCGTTATGGCTTTATAGACGAGGCCACCTATAAAGATGCGCTGGCGATGCCACTGCGCTTTAAGGCCTCGCAACAATCGCGTGACCTGCCTGCTGATTACGTAGCAGAAATCGTGCGTCAGATGATGTACGCGCGTTACAAAGATGAAATCTACAGCAGTGGGCTGAAAGTCTACACCACAGTGCTCAAGAGCAATCAGGAAGCGGCGAACCAGGCCGTGCTGGATGGCGTGTTGAACTACGACCAGCGCCACGGCTATCGCGGTCCAGAGAAAATAGTGAGGCCGACCAAAGAGGCGCTTGAAGAAGGTGCCAACTGGATGGACCGAGCGCTAGATGACGTTGAAGCCTATAGCCTTTTGATCCCCGCCATCGTCACTCAAGCCAACCAAAAATCAGTACATGCACATACGAAATTGGGTGATGATATTGAAATCAGCGGCCCCGGCTTAGTGCTTGTTCAAAAAGCATTAGATGAAAAAGCAGTTGATAAACAGAGGTTGAAAGCTGGTGCAATTATTAGAGTGATGCGCACCAAAAATAAAGATGGTGATAGCTGGAAAATCGTCCAGTTACCAGAAGTTGAATCCGCCCTGGTAGCGCTTGATCCTGAAAATGGTGCCGTTCGTGCACTGGTAGGTGGCTTCGATTTCAACCGCAACAAGTTTAATCATGTAACCCAAGCCTGGCGCCAGCCTGGTTCCAGCTTCAAACCGTTTATTTATTCAGCGTCATTGGAGAAAGGTTTTACCCCTGCCAGTATGATCGAGGATGAACCAATTTCCTTGACGGCATCAGAGACCGGCAGCGGATCAGCATGGGAACCGCGCAATTTTGATAACAAGTACGATGGGCCCATCAGGTTACGTACAGCACTGACCAAATCCAAGAACATG
>DATHXI010000109.1:0-13458 GCA_035459705.1 Methylotenera sp.
GATGAAATGGTTGGTTTGGTTATTATTACTACTTAATTTGGGCTTATTGGCTTACTTTAATCAAGACCGTTTTTTACCAGCCACACCTCAACTCAAGCAGGCTGAAATTAACCCCGAAAAAATTACCGTTTTAAACCAAAAGCAAATCGATGCTTTACCAAAAAAAGCCGTTGAAGTTGCCGCTCCACCACCACCTGCCGTCACGTGCATCGAATGGGGCATATTCTCTACAGCCAGCATTGCTAACGCGCAAAGTGCCATTGCGAGCTTATCGTTACAAGCCACGGTAAAAGAACAAACCTCACAAGAGGCCAAACGTTTCTGGGTGTATAAACCACCGCTAAAAACTATAGAAGAAGCACAAGCAAAAGCTGAAGAACTCAAGGCATTAGGCGTAGAAGAGTTATTTGTAGTACAAGAGCCTAAATGGAAAAACGCCATTTCATTTGGGGTGTTTGAGGATGAGAAGTTAGCGCTTAAATTACTACAAGAGCTTAAAGCCAAAGGTGTGAAAGATGCAGTAAAAGCCGTGCGCAACCAAGGTAAAGGCCATGCAAGCCTGCTACTTAACAAGCTTACAGATACCGATGTAGCTGCACTAAGAAGATTAAACCCAGAGTTTCCACAGACTGAGCTAAAGGAAGTAAGCTGCCCTTAACTATATCTGATTGATTTAAAGCTTCAATCCTCACCTCGTCATACCGACGAAAGTCGGTATCTAGTGTCTTTTAGCAATGCTTGCGAGCATGCTGGCTTTAGCATTGATTATCAGTTTTTCTGATAAGTCACTGGATTCCGTGTCAAGCACGGAATTACGGCTGAGTGAAGTTATTTGATGGAATAGCTATACCTGATATTTAAGGGAATAACTTACCTGGATTTAAGATATTGTTCGGATCAAAAGTAAGCTTCACAGCTTTCATCAAATTAATAGTCGTTTCATCAATCTCACGTGGCACAAACGGGCGTTTAGCCATGCCCACGCCATGCTCGCCAGAGAGCGTACCTTGCAGCGAAAGCACTAGCGAAAACACTTCATCCAAACATTCATAAGCGCGTTTCATCTCATCGGCATTATCAGGATTCACCAATAAGTTCACATGGATGTTACCGTTACCCGCATGGCCAAAATTCACGTTAGAGATTTGGTATTGCGCGGCCAGTTTTTCCAAGCCAGTCAATAATTCAGGCAGATGCGAAACAGGCACGGCGATGTCTTCATTGATTTTCTTCGGCGCGATATCCTTGAGCAAGGGTGACAAGGCTTTACGCGCCGCCCACAAGGCTTTGGTATCTTCTGCAGGTTTTGCCTCAATCAAGCCCGGAACCTGACAAGCTTGCAATATCGCTTCAGTCGCTTCCAAAATCTCCTGCTGTGAACCATCTACCTCTATCATCAAGTATGCACGGGCGTTTTCAGGCAACAGGTTCTTATTACGACTACGAATTAGATTCAGCGCACCGTTATCCAAAAATTCCAAAGCGCTAGGTGTATAAGGTTGTGCCATGATGGCTGCAATGGCTTTTGCACAACTTTCGGTATCTGCAAACTCAGCAGTCAAACCACCGGTATATTTCGGCAATGGTGTCAGTTTGAGCGTGGCTTCCACAATCACCGCCAGCGTACCTTCAGAGCCAACTAGCAAGCGCGTCAAGTCATAACCCACCACACCTTTGCTGGTGTAACAGCCGGTCTTGATAATGTCACCGTTACCAGTCACGGCTTTTAAGCCAAGCACATGGTCACGCGCCACGCCGTACTTCACGGCATGCGGCCCTGCGGCACAAGTAGCCAAGTTGCCGCCTATGCTGCAATACGCTGCGCTAGATGGATCTGGTGGCCAAAAGAAGCCCACTTTTTTAATCACATCTTGCAGTTCTTGGTTCAGCACACCCGGCTCAATAATCGCCATGCGATTATCAGGATCCACGCTGATGATATTGTTCATGCGCTCTAGTGACAGCGCAACGCCACCCTGCTCTGGCACGCTGCCGCCGGCTGTACCCGTACCACGTCCACGCGGCACTACGGGTATTTTGTGCGCATTACACAGTTTGATAACTGCTTGTACTTCTTCAGTATTGACTGGGAAAACGACTGCGATTGGTGCATGAAAAATACGGGAATTATCGTATGCGTAAGCATAACAATCGACAGGGTCAGTGTAGACCCTATCTTTTGGGAATTGCTGGCTTAGTTTGACTAGAAAGTCAGTACTCATTACGGCTTATCTTTTCTTCAGATATAAGTCCGTAATCGTACCTTCTTTCATCTCTGCCGCGAAGCAGATCGTTTCAGACAACGTAGGATGTGCGTGTATCGTTAAGCCTAAATCGTGTGCATCAGCACCCATCTCGATGGCTAACACCGCTTCGGCAAGCAACTCGCCTGCGTTCACGCCAACGATACCGGCACCGATTAATCTGTGCGTTTCTTTATCAAAAATCAATTTGGTTGCACCCTCAGTACGTGCGATTGAAAGCGCACGGCCGCTGGCTGCCCACGGGAATGAAGCTTTTTCAATATCCATACCTTTAGCTTTAGCTTCGGTTTCGGTGATACCCGCCCAAGCCACTTCTGGATCAGTATAAGCAACAGAAGGAATCGCCAATGCTTGGAACTCGACTTTATGACCTGCAATTACTTCTGCAGCCACTTTAGCTTCATGGGTTGCTTTGTGCGCTAACATTGGCTGGCCGACGATATCGCCAATAGCAAAGATGTGAGACACGTTAGTACGCATTTGCTTATCGACTGCGATAAAACCACGGTCGTCCACTGCTACGCCTGCGTTCTCGGCACCGATATTCTTGCCATTTGGACGACGGCCAATCGCGACTAATACGCGGTCGTAGACTTGCGCTTCTTTAGGGGCATCTTCACCTTCAAAACTCACATGGATACCGTCTTTTTTTGCATCGATTTTAGTCACTTTGGTGGAGAGCATGATTTTTTCAAAACGCTTTTCCATACGCTTCTGTAGGGGGCGAATCAAATCACGGTCGCAACCTGGAATCAGGCCATCCATGAACTCAACAACACTGACTTTGGTGCCTAGTGCGTCGTATACCGTACCCATTTCTAGGCCGATAATACCGCCGCCAATCACTAATAGCTTTTTAGGAATATCAGCTAACGCCAATGCGCCTGTGGAGTCCATGATACGGTCATCTTCTGGCGCGCCGGGGAATTTAGTGGCTTGTGAGCCAGCTGCGATAATCGCATTATCAAATGAGATCGTTGTCACTTTGCCACCAGCCGCAGTTACTGCGATTTGATTAGGGCTGGTAAATTGACCAACACCTTCAACGGTAGTTACTTGGCGCTGTTTTGCCATTTGCGCTAAACCGCCGGTAAGTTTTGCCACTACATCATTAGCTTTCCAATTACGCAATTGCTCTAAATCAATTTTAGGCGCACTAAAGCTCACGCCATGATGTGCAGTCTCTGCAGCTTCGGTAATGACTTTTGCGGTGTGTAAAAGTGCTTTAGATGGGATACAGCCTACGTTGAGACAAACGCCACCCAAGGTTGAGTAACGCTCAATCAATACGACTTTTTTACCTAAATCGGCAGCACGGAAAGCAGCGGTATAACCGCCAGGGCCACTACCCAAAACCACTACCTCAGCGTGTAAATCAGAGGAGCCAACTGTAACAACTGTAGCAGCCGGGGCTGCAAGTGGTTTATTTTCAGCAGCTACTGGTGCTGCAACAGGGGCTTCTTTTTTGGCTGGTGTCTCTGCAGCGACTTCAGCTTCCACTTGCAAAATCAGTGTGCCTTTTGCAACTTTGTCGCCAACTTTGACTTTTACTTCTTTCACTGTACCAGCATGTGACGAAGGAATATCCATTGAAGCTTTGTCAGATTCCACTGTAATCAGTGAATCTTCTTTGGCAATCACATCACCTACTTTTACCAGCACTTCAATGATATCGACGCTCTCAAAATTACCAATATCGGGTACTAATACTTCAACCAATTGACTCATTCCAACCCTTTGCTAAAACTTTATTTATTTACATAATTTTAGCATTAAACTGGTTTGCGCTTTAACATCGAGCATAGAAAGAGTAGCGCTATTCAGTTATTCCCATGGCTAACTTAAGATCTCGTGCGGTTGATGCATCTAAATTGTCCAGTATTGCAACTAAATTTAATGCCTCCATGTGCTTACCACTATTTTCAGCGATTAAACCCAAGTAATAAAGTGCACTACTATTCTTCCCGTTCTTGGCAACCACCTGGTTAAAGTATGCTTCTGCATTGATCTCATTTTTTAATCTGTACTCAGCTAATGCCCTATAAAACAAGGCCTCTGTAGTATTAGGTTCCCGCTCATTCCATGCAGTCGCTATCGCATTGAGTGCTTCCCAATTTTCAGTTTTAAGCGGTTGAACAATCCGCATAAAGAATGGCCATTTATCTTCAGATTCAGCCCAGAAAGGCAACTCACTGGCGCTTGCCAGACTTTGTTCAGGTTGGCTAAGTAGACGCTGCACCCACTCTACAGGCATGTTGTAGTAGTAAGCATTGTGCCCTGGGCTTTTTACAGTGATGATACCAACCAAGTCACCAACTTCATCAAACAGGCCTCCACCACTATCACCTAACCTAAATGTATTACTCGCTCGCACAATGACACTGTCGTCCATTGGATATAACCCTTTGATATATCCAAAAGTACCGTTGGGCCGCGGGGATAAACTTGCAAAGCCTACTGAATAAACAGGCTGTTCATATTTAAGGTTTTCGCTGGAACCCATATGAGCGATTGGTGCATCTAAACCGCTCACTCTCAAGATACATAAATCATGATGCCAGTCAGGCTTGAGGGAAGTAGCATTATAATTTTCACCATTGGCATTGATACTCACCGAAAGAGCGTTCGCGACCACATGGCAATTGGTCACAACCTGATCCTTGGCGATCACAACGCCCGAACCTAAGCCGAAACCACCGTTCGACAGCGCAACCTGCACTTTAACCACATGAGCACTGACTTTCTGCACTATCTCGTCGGTTGGCATTGCCAAACTGGCAGTTGCCACCATAAAACAACTTAAAGCAACGATAAGCCTTGTCATCATAGCCTCCCAATTACCCGTTGAAAGTTACATGTTCACAGTGAATCTACCTCGTAAAAAAATTAGATTAAACATTTAGAGCTTATTATTAACTTAGCAAGTTATATACCAAGTAGCTCTATAAAATTTGTAATTAAGTGTAACCAAAACAACAAAGTACAAATAATGAGGCTCATAAATGACAAAGCGGATATGCAAATAATTTGCACATCCGCTTAGATGAACTACATAACGAAAAAACTAAAGTAGCAATCTACGCACGTCTGATAGCATCATCCGCATATGACTGGTAAAGCGTGCGCCATCGGCACCATCAATTACGCGATGGTCATATGAAAGTGACATCGGCAAGATCAAACGCGGCTCAAAACTCTTGGTTTTAGCATCGTATACAGGTTGCATAGATGAACGTGAAACGCCTAAAATCGCCACTTCCGGGCAATTGATGATAGGCGTAAACATAGTACCGCCAATACCACCTAAACTAGAGATGGTGAAGCAACCGCCCTGCATCTCTTCCATTTTCAACTTACGCTCACGCGCTTTGGCTGAGAGCTCGCCTAAATCACGTGCAATATCCAGCACATCTTTTTGATGCACATCACGCACCACTGGTACAACCAAACCATCCGGCGTATCGCAAGCAAAGCCGATATTGAAATAGTTCTTCAAAATCAAGCTATCGCCATCAGGAGCAAGTGATGAGTTGAAATTCGGATAAGCTTTAAGCGCATTCACCGATGCTTTAATCAAGAAAGCCAACATGGTCAATTTAACACCACGTTTTTCCGCATCCGTTTGCATAGATTTACGGAAGTCTTCCAAGTCCGTGATATCCGCCTCATCGAACTGAGTGACATGCGGTGCAGTGACCCAGTTACGGTGCAAGTTAGCACCTGAAAGCTTCTTGATGCGTGATAACGGTTTGGATTCAATCTCACCGAACTGACTGAAATCAATCACTGGCATTGACAATGTAGCCAGGCCTGCGCCCATATTCTCAGTACGCGGTTTTGCCAACTCACCTTTTACATAGGTTTGTACGTCTGCTTGCACAATGCGGCTTTTTGGCCCTGAGCCTTTAACAAACTCTAAGTTCACACCCAACTCGCGTGCAAACTTACGTACTGAAGGGCTAGCATGCGATAGCTTGCCTGCTGCTGCCACAACACTTTCACCTACCGGCACAGGCTTGTGCGCAGGAGCGATTGGTTTTGGTGGTTCCGGTGCAGGACGTGTAGGTTCAGGAATCGCAACTTTTGCTGCAGGCTTATTTGCCGCTGGCGCAGGTTTAGCTTCAGCTGCTTTGGCTTCTACCGGCTTAGCTGCAACATCACTCACATCCATCGTCAAAATCAAGCCACCTTGAGCGGCTTTATCACCCACTTTGATTTTGACTTCTTTCACTACGCCAGCAAATGGCGCAGGGATATCCATAGAAGCCTTGTCAGACTCTACAGTAATCAGTGAGTCTTCCTTGGCGATGGTGTCACCAGCCTTCACTAATACTTCAATCACATCCACACTATCAAAATTACCGATATCGGGGACGACTACGTCTTGAATTGCCATGTTATCGTCTCCTTAAACTGTGGTTGGGTTAGGTTTGTTAGCATCAATTTTGTATTTCTTGATAGCTTCAGCCGCTTTGCTTGCTGGCAGTTTACCTTCATCAGCAAGAGCTTTCAGCGTCGCGAGTACCACATAATATCTATCAACTTCAAAGAAGCTACGTAACGCTTCACGGCTATCTGAACGGCCGTAGCCATCAGTACCCAAAGCAACAAACTTGCCTGGTACAAAGCCTGCAATTTGTTCAGCGAATGACTTCATGTAATCCGTAGAAGCAATTACCGGGCCTTGTGCGTCTTTCAAGCACTCAGCAACGTAGGTCAACTTTTGTTTTTTCTCAGGGTTAAGCATGTTCCAGCGCTCAATATCCAAGCCTTCACGACGTAATTCATTGAAGCTAGTTACGCTCCATACGTCAGCAGAAACGCCCCAGTCTTTCTCGAGTAACTCAGCTGCTGCAATCACTTCACGCAGGATTACCCCAGACCCCATCAACTGTACTTTTTCGCCTTTAGCTTTTGACTTGCTAAAGTTGTACATACCTTTGAGGATGCCAGCTTCGGCGCCTTTTGGCATTTCAGGGTGAGTGTAGTTCTCGTTCATCAAGGTGATGTAGTAGTACACATCCTCTTGGTTTTGCACCATACGACGCAAACCTTCTTGGATAATAACAGCCAACTCGTAAGCAAACGTTGGGTCATAAGAAATACAATTTGGGATAGTCGCTGACATCAAGTGGCTGTGGCCATCTTCATGCTGCAAACCTTCACCATTCAATGTAGTACGGCCAGCCGTAGCGCCAAGCAAGAAGCCACGTGCACGTGAGTCGCCAGCCGCCCAAGCCAAGTCACCAATACGTTGGAAACCGAACATTGAGTAGAAAATATAGAACGGAATCATCTGCACGCCGGTGACGCTATAAGAAGTCGCAGCAGCCATCCAGCTGGAGAATGAGCCCGCCTCGTTAATACCTTCTTCAAGAATCTGGCCATCTTTAGACTCTTTGTAATACATCACTTGGTCAGAATCCATAGGCTCATACAACTGGCCTTGGCTTGCGTAAATACCAAGCTGGCGGAACATGCCTTCCATACCAAAAGTACGTGCTTCATCCGGTACGATAGGCACCACATATTTACCGATTTGCTTATCCCGTACTAATGTCGAGAGAATACGCACGAACGCCATCGTGGTCGAAATCTCGCGCTCACCAGTTGAAACCAACATATTCTCAAAAGCACTCAATGGCGGAATAGTTAGCTCGTTACCTTTACGACGACGGGTTGGCACTGAGCCACCCATAGCTGCACGACGCTCTGACATGTAAAGCATTTCTGGCGAATCTTCTGCAGGTTTATAGAAGCCAAGGCTTTCCACTTGCTCATCACTAATCGGCAAGTCAAAGCGGTCACGGAATTTCTTGAGTGACTCGATATCCATGCTCTTCTGTTGATGGGTAATGTTCTGGCCTTCGCCTGCCTCGCCCATGCCGTAACCTTTAACGGTTTTAGCAAGGATTACTGTCGGCTGACCTTTATGGTTTACCGCTGCATGGTATGCCGCATAAACCTTATGCGGATCATGTCCACCGCGGTTCAAGCGCCAAATGTCCTGGTCGCTCATCGCGGCAACCATCTCTTTTAGTTCAGGATATTTGCCAAAGAAGTGCTCACGCGTGTACGCACCACCTTTAGCCTTGAAGTTTTGGTACTCACCATCCACACACTCTTCCATGCGTTTTTTGAGCAAGCCATCTTTGTCCATCGCCAACAGTGGATCCCAATATGAACCCCAGATAACTTTCAACACGTTCCAGCCAGAACCACGGAAATCTGATTCCAACTCTTGGATGATCTTGCCGTTACCGCGTACAGGGCCATCTAGGCGCTGCAAGTTACAGTTGATAACAAAAATCAAGTTGTCTAATTTTTCACGACTGGCTAATGAAATCGCACCCAATGACTCAGGTTCGTCCATCTCACCATCACCACAGAACACCCAAACCTTACGGTCAGACGTATCTGCAATACCACGGTCATGCAGGTACTTAAGGAAACGTGCTTGATAAATACCGGTGATTGGGCCTAAACCCATTGATACTGTTGGGAACTGCCAGAAATCCGGCATTAACCATGGATGTGGATAGCTGGATAAGCCGTTACCGCCGGTTTCCTGACGGAAATTATCCATTTGCTCTTCTGTGATACGGCCTTCTAAGAACGCACGTGCATACACACCAGGTGAAGAGTGACCCTGGAAGTAAACGCAGTCACCGCCAAAGTTCTCATTGGCAGCGCGGAAGAAATAGTTAAATGCGGTGTCGTATAAAGTAGCCGCCGATTGGAAACTCGCAATATGCCCACCCACGCCAGGTGATTTCTCATTAGCACGTAATACCGTCATGATGGCATTCCAGCGAATCAGTGCACGAATGCGCCTTTCCATTTCTGGATTACCTGGCAAGCGTTGTTGCAAATGCGTAGGAATAGTATTTACATAAGCAGTTGTCGCGTTATAAGGTAAATTACTACCGGAACGGCGAGCTTTATCGATCATCGCCTCAAGTAAAAAGTGTGCACGTTCTGTGCCTTCGTTTTCAATAACCGCGGTAAGTGCGTCAAGCCACTCTTGGGTTTCTTGACTATCAATATCAGGAATCAATGACATTCAGTTGGAGCTCCGTGTAACTATATTTGTGAAACTTATTAAGTCAACGTGGGTATAACCAATGGGTATAATAAGAGACTAAATTAATATAGCGTGTTTGAAATACGTCGCACTTGAGTGCAACGTACTTAAATATCGTTTTTATAAAAACCGTAGTGTGGCTTTTTTAGCGGTTTTGGTCAAGTTTACTAATGATTTTTAAGGATTTAACAGTTATATCTTATACATAATCAATGTATTTTATATAAGACTTTAAGGATAAATAATGTCGGTAAAATTAGCACAAAATGCTGCGATAAATGATAAAAAGTTGCTAACTTCAGCGAAACACCTACTTTTTGTATTGACTGAGAAAGAAGAAAAAAGCCTGCCTTTTAGTGAACTTTTGCAAACTAAGCTTCAGCGCACAAAAAGTGAGTACAAAGACTTAAGTAAGTCTCCAATGACGGTCGATTTGCCTGAAGGTGGTGTCGTAAGTTTTGTGATCTTAAGTGAAAAACTGAATGTATTTCAGCGGCACACTTTACTACGAAAAGCAGTAAAACCACTACTAGATGAACAAGCAGAGAACATTGCGGTATGCGTATTTGGTGACAAAGCTACACGCGAAGCAAATGCATACGCCGCGTATTACGTAACAACTGTTAACGCTGCTGAACTGCCGAGCCACAAAAAAGATAAAAAACCTAATGCATTGAAAAATATCAGCATTCATGGCTGCCAAGCTGACCATGATTACCATAATGTGAATGCGCGTGTGGCCGGCAATGTACTGTGCCGCCAATTAACCATCACGCCACCCAATGAGCTAACACCCACCATCTATCGTGAAAAAGTAAAACTGCTAGCTAAAGAACATGGTTGGCAGCACGAAGAATTTGACATGGCAGCACTCAAAAAAATGGGCGCTGGTGCTTTTGTGGCGGTTGGTCAAGGCTCTGAACCACTGGATGCGGCGATTGTACATCTGAGCTACACACCAAATAATGCAGAAAAACATGTCGCTTTAATTGGCAAAGGCATTTGTTTTGATACTGGCGGCCACAACCTCAAACCAGCCAAATATATGCAGGGCATGCATGAAGATATGAATGGCTCAGCCGTAGCCTTGGGCATTTTACTTGCAGCCACTAAGCAAAAACTAAATGTGAAATTAGACTGTTGGCTTGCAATCGCCCAGAATCATATAGGGCCTTTGGCTTACAAACAAAATGATGTGGTGACTGCGCTCAATGGCACCACAATTGAAATTGTTCACACAGATGCCGAAGGCCGCATGGTATTAGCGGATACGCTTACGCTAGCATCACGTCAGAAGCCAGATGTGATGATTGATTTCGCGACACTTACTGGCAGTATGATGACAGCATTAGGCGACCGTATGAGTGGCGTTATCAGCAACCGTCCAGAACTTGCTTGCAAGGCGATCAGTGCCGGTTCTGAAGCTGGCGAGCGCATCGTCGCCTTTCCTTATGATGAGGATTACGAAAGCGATTTAGATAGCGATATCGCTGATATCAAACAATGCACTCTGGAAGGTGGCGCGGATCATATCCATGCCGCGCGCTTTTTAGGTAGATTCATTGAAAATGATGTGGCGTGGTTACATACTGACCTATCCTCTGCCAATCGCAAAGGCGGTCTAGGTGCTGTTCAGAGTGATACTAATGGTTTCGGTGTTGGCTTTGGCTTGAATATGCTGAAGAGCATGCTTCAAAAATAGTCTAATCAGGCTAATGCTGATGAAATTCGTCTAACTAAGTTTACGCTTTTGGTTTTGACGTTCTAGCCAACCATTCGCGACCTTTCAACATCGCACTCCAATATACCAAAGGCAAGATGTATTTCTTAAGTATCCAGTTGATTTTACGTGGGACTAATGGGTTCAAAGGGAAAGTAGGCAACAACTTCCCGCCAAAGCCAAACTCTGCCAGTATGATCTTGCCCTTTTCAACTGTCAGCGGACACGCGCCATAACCATCATACTCAGTCGTCAAAGCGTTATTAGTTCTGGCTGCCAATACATTCTCGGCTACCACTACTATTTGTTTGCGTACTGCAGCTACGGTTTTAGCATTAGGCGAAGAACACACATCGCCTAAACTGAAAATATTACTGTAGCGATTATGTTGCAAGGTGGCTTGATTGACATCTACCCAACCATCCGCATTAGCAAGCGGTGATTGTTTAATGAAGTCTGGTGCGGTTTGTGGCGGCACTACATGTAACATATCAAAAGTCTTGGCGACTTTTGTAACATTGCCTTCAGCATCTTTGACATTGAACCAGGCCGTTTTATTAGCACCGTCCACTTCTACTAAATTTGAATTAAAACTTAATTTGGCGTGATAACGCTCAATGTATTTCATCAATGATGGTACAAAATCGGCAACACTAAACAACGCACCACCGGCATTATTAAAATCGACCTCAATGTTATTCAACACTCCTGTTGTTTCCCAATGCGAGCAAGAAAGATACAGCGCTTTTTGTGGTGCTCCAGCGCACTTAATTGGCATAGGCGGTTGTGTAAAAATTGCCTTACCTGACTTCAATTGCTGTACCAACTGCCAAGTGTAGGGCGCAAGGTCAAATCGGTAGTTAGAAGTCACCCCATTTTTACCTAAAGTTTCAATCAAGCCAGGGATCGCATCCCAATTGATTTTTAATCCAGCAGCGACTATCAACTGCTGATATGTAATGACCTGCCCTTGCTTAGTGCTCACCTGATTCGTTTCTGGTTGAAAACTGATTACCGCATCTTTTATCCAAGTCACTCCCTTAGGAATACAATCTCCCATATTCCTTTCGGTTTTAGTGTTATCAAACTCCCCGGCACCAACTAGCGTCCATGCTGGCTGATAGTAATGCTTCTCTGCTGGTTCGATAATTGCGATTTTTAACCTAGGCTGCCGCTTTAATAGGCTGGCCGCTACTCCGCTGCCAGCAGCGCCACCACCTACCACTACGATATCGTATGATGCTTGGTTTTGTTCGGATTGATTCATCTTATTACCTCAGAACTCTTTTAATTTGGTTACATTATTACTGCTTAAGTAAACCCAGTATATATAGGAATTAACAATATATTAATATAATAATTCATATCGTTATAATTTACGGTTGTAAGTATGGTGTCTTAACAAATATTAAGAATTCTTCGCTTCTTACATAATCTAAATTTGCGACTTAACAGAACCAAAAATTAGATATATGAAACTTTCAGCGTTACAATCGTTTAAGATATTCTAGGGAGCAGTAATGCAATATACGAATGGTAATCTAGCTTGGTTAACACTATTTCCAGAGCTATCCGGCTTGGATCAGCCAGCTAAAGACTTACTAACCAAGTATGCGCGAATTGTAGAAGCCCCCATAGGCACTATAGGCTATCGTGAAGGTACGCCCTGCGGAGCTTATGTGATGCGCCTAGCCGGCAGGTCACGCGTCTATAAGATGTCAGCTAGCGGCCGTGAAATATTGCTTTACCGTGTTGGTGCGGGTGAAACATGCGTCATTACCACAACCTGCCTCTTGGGTAATAGTGACTACCCAGCCTCTACAATCGTAGAAGAGGCTATTCGCGACGTATTGATACCCGCAGCCGTATTTAATCAGCTAATGGTAGATTCATCTGTGTTCCGTAAATATGTCATGACCAATTATGGAGCACTGATCAGTGACCTGATCGTATTGCTAGATGAAGTAGCATTCCATAGTTTAAATGCCCGATTAGCCAAGGTGTTACTTGACGCAAACTCACCAAAAATTAGCCGTACTCATCAACAAATCGCAGATGAACTTGGTACTGCACGTGAAGTGGTCAGTCGCCAATTGAAACGGCTCGAACAGAAAGGTTCGGTTTCGCTAGGTCGAGGGCAGGTAGACATCACTAATCGTAGCGCTTTAGAAAAACTGGCTAACTCTTAGTACTGAACAAAAAAGGCTCCTTAGTGAGCTTTTTTAATACTGTTATTTCTTGTGGTTACTTTCTTGAAGCGCTTTTTCAGGCAATAAAAAACCCCGCAACTTTCGTTACGGGGTTTCTTGTATAAATAGCTTGGCAGTGACCTACTTTCGCATGCAAAAAGCATACTATCATTGGCGCTGGTTCGTTTCACGGCCCTGTTC
>DATHXI010000110.1:0-11000 GCA_035459705.1 Methylotenera sp.
GCAGAGCCCGGGCGCGTCAATGACTAAAGAAGAGAAGATTCGTATTGCACGCCAGCTCGAAAAATTAGGTGTGAATGTGATTGAGGCAGGTTTTGCCGCAGCGAGTCCAGGCGATTTTGATGCGATTCACGAAATTGCAAAAATCATCAAGAACTCAACAGTATGCTCACTTGCTCGTGCCAGTGAGAATGATGTGCGCCGTGCCGGCGAAGCGATTAAACCTGCAGTCAGTGGCCGTATCCACACATTTATCGCGACCAGCAAAATTCACATGGAAAACAAGCTTCGCATGACCGAAGACCAAGTGGTTGAGCGTGCGGTGCAAGCAGTGAAATGGGCGTTGGAATATACCAATGATGTTGAATTCTCAGCTGAAGATGCAGTGCGCTCGGATATGGATTTCTTGATTCGCGTATTTGATGCCGTGATTAAAGCAGGGGCCACAACGATTAACGTACCGGATACCGTGGGTTACTCAATCCCAGCACCTTGGGGTGAGCGCATGCGTGAGTTGATTGCGCGTGTGCCGAATAGCGATAAAGTGGTGTGGTCTACGCACTGTCATAACGACTTGGGCATGGCAGTAGCTAACTCATTGGCCGCAGTGATGGGCGGTGCTCGTCAAGTGGAATGTACGATTAACGGTTTGGGCGAGCGTGCCGGTAACGCGAGTTTGGAAGAAATCGTGATGGCGATTAAGACCCGTAGTGATATTTTTAATTTATCTACGCGCATCGATACCACGCAAATCGTCCCGACCTCCAAATTGGTCTCAACGATTACCGGTTACCCCGTGCAGCCTAACAAAGCGATTGTCGGCGCTAATGCGTTTGCACATGAGTCTGGTATTCACCAAGATGGCGTATTGAAACATCGCGAAACGTACGAGATCATGCGCGCCGAAGATGTGGGCTGGAATGCGAACAAATTGACCTTGGGTAAATTGTCGGGTCGCAACGCTTTTAGAACACGCTTGAAAGAGTTGGGCATTGAGTTGGATTCTGAAGATTTATTGAATGCAGCATTTGCGCGCTTCAAGGATTTGGCTGATAAAAAATCCGAGATATTCGATGAAGACTTGCATGCCTTGGTGAGCGATGAATTCATTTCCGAGGCGACCGAGCATTTTAAATTGGTCTATTTGCAAGTGGCATCTATTACCGGTGAAGTGCCGCATGCCATTATCACTTTGTCAGAAAATGGCGTTGAGATGCGTGCAGAATCAGATGGCGGTGGCCCGGTAGATGCGACATTTAAGGCGATTGAGAATATGGTGTCTAGCGGTGCTGAATTGCAGCTTTATTCTGTGAACAACATCACAAGTGGTACTGATGCGCAGGGTGAAGTGACGGTTCGTCTTTCTAAGGGCGGGCGTATCGTTAATGGACAGGGCGCTGATACGGATATCGTGATTGCATCGGCAAAGGCGTATTTGAATGCGTTGAATAAGATACAGTCGAAATCAGAGCGTGCTCACCCACAGGTGTAGTCATTACAAGATTGCACGATAACTTTGTTGCCTGAACTTGCCGTACTAAATATTTACTGTCTGCGTTCAGGCGCCGTGTTCTCGCACAATCTTGAAATGCCTTAGATGCTAATGCATGAATTATAAGAAACAAAGTTTACTAATTGTCATAGCGTTGTTTTGTACCTATTTCATTTGGGGTTCAACTTATTTAGCCATTCGGTTTGGTGTAGAGAGTTTCCCGCCTTTTATGATGGCGGGCTCGCGTTTCGCTATGGCCGGCTTACTTCTGTATGGCATTATGCGTATGCGTGGCAGCCCGAATCCTAGTCGGAAAGAGTGGCTGGGTGCGGCAGCGGTCGGTGTTTTGTTATTAGCGCTTGGTAATGGTACCGTGACTTATGTACAGCAAACGGTGTCATCTAGTGTCGCAGCCTTGTCGATTGCCACTGCACCGTTGTGGGTGGCGATTTTTTCATCCATGTTTGGTCATCATCCTACTAAGTGGGAATGGATTGGTATCGGCGTAGGCATGATAGGCATCGTATTGCTCAACATGGGTGACACCTTGCAGGGTGACCCGTTGCATGCAGCATTGTTGATATTTGCCGCTGCGACTTGGTCGTTTGGGTCAATCTGGGGTAAGCATCTATCTATGCCTAAAGGGCTCATGGCAAGTGCAACCCAAATGTTAGTGGGTGGTGTTGTATTGTTGATTTTTAGTGTGATTCAGGGTGAAATTTGGCCGCAACATATTTCTACCAAGTCATGGCTTGCGTTCGGCTTTTTGTTTGTGTTTGGCTCTATGGTGGCTTACAGCGCATATGTCTACCTGCTCAAAACAGTACGCCCGGCGATTGCCAGCAGTAATACTTTTGTTAATCCGGTAGTCGCATTTGTACTAGGTATTTGGCTAGCCAATGAGAAAATAAGCGCACTGGAATATATTGCACTCGCCGTAATTGTGGTGGGTGTTTGTTTAGTACTCTTTAATGATGAAGAATTAAATTAGGATAGGTTTTAGGCATAATGAATTTAGCGTTATTTGATTTAGATAATACCCTGCTGGCAGGTGATAGTGATTACAACTGGAGCCTGTTCCTAATCGAGGAAGGCCTGCTGGATGCAAAAACGCATCACGACCGTAATGAACAATTTTATTTGGATTATAAGAACGGCAATCTGGATATTTATAAGTTTCTGGAATTCCAGCTCAAGCCGCTGAGCCAGCATCCACGAGAATTTTTAGATGAACTGCACCAAAAATACATGCAGCGTACTATCAAGCCAATGATGACGGCTAAAGCGCAGGCTTTGGTCGATTATCATAAAGCACAAGGCGATTTGTGTGTGGTGATTACAGCTACCAATAGCTTCGTGACGCGCCCAATTGCCAATGCTTACGGAATTGAGCATCTCATTGGTACCGATCCGGAAGAAGCCGATGGTCAATTCACGGGTGGTGTGGCAGGTGTGCCAAGTTTTCAGGATGGTAAAGTAACACGTTTGAATCAATGGTTAGAAACGCGTGGCCAGCAACTATCTGATTTCCAGGTCAGTTATTTTTACAGCGATTCGCACAATGATTTGCCATTGATGAAATTAGTGACTAATCCGATTGCGGTAGATGCAGATGCTACCTTGCGTGCTTATGCACATGAGCACAGTTGGCCGCAGATTAGTCTGAGATAATCTGTTGGGATAAACTTTCGGTTTTTTTAGCGGTGCAGCAATACTTCTAAAACAAACTTGCTGCCTATGTAAGCGAGTAGCAGCAAGGCAAAGCCCGCGAGTGTCCACCTGATTGCTATTTGCCCGCGCCAGCCATATTTGTAGCGACCGAACAGCAGCCCGCCATAAATCAACCAGCTGGCAATTGAAAAGATGGTTTTGTGATTGAGTTGCATCGGTTTAGCAAAAATCTGTTCCGAGAACAGCATGCCGCTAATGAGCGTGACGGTGAGTAAGATAAAGCCCAGGCTAATGATTCTGAACAATAGTCTTTCCATCACCATCAAAGGTGGAAAGCTGGGTAGTTTTATGAGGGTTGGTCTGTTGTGCAAACTACGTTCGGCTATCGTCATCAGCAGCGCATGTAGAGCTGCAAAGGTAAACAGGCTGTACGCCAATATGGCGATGCCGATATGTACTAAGAACATATTCACTTCAGTCACTGGTAAATAATGATTTTGCGTGGTGAAGGCGGGTAATAGGGCAAAGATAGCCGCTGGTGGCAATACAAAGGCTTGCAGGCTATGTAGTTCGTGTTTTAAGTCGCTCAGCCAGTAAATAAGCACTGTTAGCCAGAAGATGGCAGATAGCGCATTATAGAAGCCAAGATTGAAACCATTGCCGAACAAGCCGTTGAATAACAGCCATCCGTGCAGCAGCAGCCCTAAAGCGATCATGGCTGAGTGTAGATTCTGGCTTTGAGCGTTTGCGGTATTGCCAGCAGTAGATTTGTGATCAGTTACTTTGGCGGTGCGCCAAAAATCAGCGGCGACTGATAAATAAATAAAAGCAACGGCAATATAAGGAATCAATGTCTGCATAAGCTTAATTATGGCCTAAAAATAATAGGCTGAGTTAAAATCGATACTTAGAGATTATAAATAGCAGACAAGTAAGTTTGTACAAAATCTTAATGAAAGACCTGAATAAGAGAGCGGTATGCTAGAAAACTTAACAGGACGCCTACAGGGCGTCATTAAAAATCTGCGTGGTCAAGCGCGGTTAACAGAAGACAACATCGCCGACGCGATGCGTGAAGTGCGTATGGCCTTACTTGAGGCCGACGTCGCACTGCCAGTAGTGAAAGATTTTATCGCGCGCGTCAAAGAGCGTGCGCAGGGCAAGGACGTATTGCAGAGCCTAACCCCAGGCCAAGCAGTGATACAGGTCGTGAACGACGAACTCACCGCCTTGATGGGACAAGCAAACGTAGGATTGAATTTAGCTGCTGTGCCGCCTGCAATTATTCTAATGGCCGGCTTGCAAGGTTCAGGTAAGACTACAACTTCCGCCAAGCTAGGCAAGCTGCTCAAAGAGCAGAAAAAGAAAGTATTGCTGGCCAGTGCTGACGTGTATCGACCAGCGGCGATTGAGCAACTGAAAACATTGGCAAAGCAATTAGAGATTGAGTGCTTTGATAGTAATGCCAATCAAAAGCCAGCCGATATTGCCAACGCAGCATTAGATTTTGCTAAGCGTGGTTATTACGATGTGGTGATATTCGATACCGCAGGCCGTTTGGGCATAGACGAAGCGATGATGGCGGAGATCAAGGCGCTGCATACGCTGCTAAATCCGATTGAGACTTTGTTCGTGGTCGACGCCATGCAAGGCCAGGATGCGGTGAATACAGCCAAAGCATTTGGTGATACATTGCCGCTGACCGGTATCGTACTGACCAAGTTAGATGGTGATGCACGCGGTGGTGCGGCATTATCTGTGCGTCACATTACTGGCAAACCGATCAAGTTTATCGGCGTGAGTGAAAAGGTCGATGGCTTGGAACCATTCTATCCGGACCGTATGGCATCACGCATACTGGGTATGGGCGATGTGCTGAGCCTGATTGAGCAAGCGCATAAAAATGTTGATATGGCCGAAGCGCAAAAACTTGCCGATAAAGTTAAATCGGGCAAGAACTTTGACCTGGATGACTTTAAAGCACAGATGTCGCAAATGCGTAAGATGGGTGGCATGGGTGCACTCATGGATAAGATGCCAGCACAAATGGCGGGCATGGCAGCCAAGGTGAATCCGGACGATGCAGATAAGAGTATTCGTCGTATTGAAGGCATCATTAATAGTATGACGCCATTGGAACGTCGCAAGCCTGAGGTAATTAAGGCGACACGTAAAAAACGTATTGCCGATGGCAGTGGTGTGCAAGTGCAAGAGGTGAATCGTTTGCTGAAGCAGTTTGAAGAAACACAAAAAATGATGAAGATGTTCTCAAAAGGTGGCATGGCGAAGATGATGCGTACCATGGGTGGCATGATGGGCGGAAAATTGCCAGGCATGCGTTAATTCCTATGCAAAACCTGGCTCAATATTAGACTTTTGAAATGTTTATACTTGCTGTAAAAATAATCTGTATAAAAATGAATTAAATTGCGAGTTTTGCATTGACCAAGAGGCTAGTTTCTTGCATAATTGCGCCCTTTCGTAAGTGATGTAAATCAACCACGAAAATACTTACCAGTAATTAGATTTACCCATTAAGTAGCAATTAAAAAATGGGGCGTTAGCTCAGCTGGTAGAGCAGCGGACTTTTAATCCGTTTGTCGTGGGTTCGATCCCCGCACGCCCTACCAAATACAAAGCCTAGTCAGAAATGACTAGGCTTTTTTTATTTGTTCGTTTATTTACTCATGCGTTTGAGAAAAATGGATGAATGCTTTGCGTTTTGATTAAGCAATATACTGTGGCGCCTTGTTCGATTTGCATGTCATGTATCGCTTTTGCCGTTACTTCCGCGATTATTTCATGACCTATATCTACCGAGATTAGCACTCTTGTGTCCACGCGCTGTATGTTGGTGACGGTGCCAACCAGTTGATTCTGTATGGTGACGCCTTTGATTATATGTGTCGATAACGCAATGTTAGAGGCCGCAACTGATAGCGATACAGTGCTAGCTATTGCTGAGTTGACTAGCGGTATATTGATCTGCTGTGAGGCAAGCCGAGTGACTGTGAAGCCATCATCCGGGTGGTGTTCCAGGACTTGTACATGCAGTACATTTTCTAAGCCTAAGGAATGCGCTAAAGTTAATACACGCTGATCGTGAATGACCTCGTTGAACTGACCAACTGCCAAAATTTTCCCATGGTCTAACATGGCAATATGTGAGGTGAGGTACAAAATCTCATCAATTGCATGACTTACATAAATCATGGGAATGTTGATTTCATCTTTTACGCGGCGCAAGAATGGCAGTATCTGATGTTTAAGACGCACATCTAATGAAGCGAGCGGCTCATCTAGCAGTAATAGTCGTGGTGACGTGAGCAATGCACGACCAAGTGCGACGCGTTGTTTTTCGCCACCTGAGAGTTGATGTGGCTTTTGCGTAAGCAGCTTACCAATCTCCAGTAGTTCTACAATTTGATTGAATCCTAAGTGCCTATCTTTTACGGCAAGTAAGTTGAATCCGTATTCAAGATTATCGCGAACATTCAGGTGCGGGAATAATCTGCTGTCTTGAAACACCACACCGATACGGCGCTGATGTAATGGAACATTGATATCCTGTTTGTCATTGAATAGTGTTTCACCATCCAGTATCAGATGTCCTGCGTTAGGTTTGATCAAGCCGGCAATCAATCCTAATAGCGTACTTTTCCCTGCGCCTGAAGGACCAAATAGGCCTACCACAGGCTCTGAGATTACGCACTTTGCATGCAAACTAAAATTGCCTTGTGTACGAGTGAGGTCAATATCAATCATGCGGTGTCTTTTCCATGTAAAACACCACGACCAATACGTTGCGTCGCTTTACGTTCTAAAATGTCGCTAATCATGAGTGCACCAAGAGCAATCGCCATGCTTAATACGACTAAACGCATGGCGGCCATGTCACCACCCGGTACTTGCGTATAAGTGTAAATGGCTAGCGGCAGTGTGCGTGTCTCACCCTCGATATTGCCGACAAAAGTAATGGTGGCGCCAAACTCGCCTAGACTGCGGCTAAACGCTAGAATCAATCCGGTAACGATACCCGGCATTGCCAGTGGCAGGGTGACGGTAAAGAACACTCTTAATGGATGTGCGCCTAAAGATTGTGCGGCAGCTTCAAGCCCTCTATCTACTTGGCTGATGGCTAACCGCGCTGAACGTACCATGAGTGGGAAAGCCATGACGGCGGAAGCAATCACTGCGCCGACCCAGGTAAATGCAATGGTGATGCCAAAGGTTTGATATAGCCATTTACCAATGAGGCCCTGGCTGCCAAGTAGCAGTAACAAAAGAAAGCCTGGTACTACGGGTGGCAGTACTAAGGGCAGGTGTACCAGGCTATCTAAAAACGATTTACCGAAGAATGATTTCTTTGCGAGTAACCAAGCAACCGCTACGCCGGGAATGCAGATGGCCAGCGTGCAATAAACCGCTACCTTGGTTGAAAGTATGAGCGCTTCAACCTCAGCAGGACTTAGTGTGAAAATTGCATCAGTGGCCAAATGTTGATTGCCTTATTTTAAGGTTGATTTATCAGGCTAAAGCCGTATTTCTTAAATATATCCAAGGCAGTGTTTGATTGCAGATAGGTCAAATAATCGCCACTCAATTGTGGGTTTTTTGCATTTGCTACCATTGCCATTGGATACACAATAGGTTTATGGCTATCTTCCGGGAAAGTCCCCACAATTTCTACCTTGCTGGAGATTTTAGCATCAGTTTCATACACAATTCCTGCGGCACATTCGCCGCGCTCTACAAACGTGAGTGCACCACGTACATCTTGCGCACCGACGATACGCGTTTTAATGCCATCCCACCATTTTAGATTGGTAAGCGATTCTTTGGCGTAGATACCAGCAGGCACAGATTCGATATCACCTGTACATAACCGACCATCAAATGCTTTTGATAGATCGAATGACTTATCGAACTTAACATTAAAGCTGCGGCCTTTAGGCGCAATCAATACCAGCTTGTTACCTAGTAGCTCTTTACGTGATGCACTATTGATAAGCTTCTTATCCTGCAGGTAATTCATCCATTTAGTGTCAGCAGAAATAAACACTTCGGCAGGGGCGCCATTCTCAATTTGCTTAGCCAAAGTAGATGAGGCGGCAAAAGATTGCGTCACCTTAGCATTTTTCTCTTTCTCAAACTGAGTACTTATCTCTGATAAAGCGTTGGTCAAGCTTGCTGCGGCAAACACGGTGAGTTTGTCTTCTGCAAACGCAAGCGAGCTTGTTAAGAGCAACGCTAGACTTAACAGATATCTAGTGTAATTATTTTTAATCATATTATTCCCTAATATTCTTTGATTTTCTGTTAATTAAAAGTCGTATTGTGCTCTTAACACTACAGCTTCTTCAGTATCATCAAGTTTGCCGTTAACGCGAATGTCATTGTCAAATTCTGTGTGAATATAGTTGAGTAACAATCGTGCATTTGGATTGAATATCCACTTAGCACCTGCTGTCCAGGCATCAGCTTCACTTGTGAATTCGGTTGTAGCAGTTGGTGCGGGCAAAATCGTTTTGAAATCAGATGCATCAAATTTGCTGTAGCGTAAACCAAGCTCAAAGGCACCCCAGCCATTGTTGGAGTCAAAATTATTCTTGGGTTTCAATCTGCCAAATACGCCACTTTTGTAAGTTTCTGCATAGGACTCACCCGTTACCAGCCAGTTTATATCTGCATACCACGCCTTAATGTCATTATCAAAGCTTACCCCAGTGGCAGTCGGACCGCGCTTACCCTCAAAGTTGGCATTGATATACTCTGCCTGCAGTTTTACAGGGCCATAGGCTAATGCTGTTTCTAAGCCAAGGCGTTCTCTATCAGAAGTAAATTTTGCTGGCGTTACGGTAGTACCTGATGTAGTCGAGCTAACGTTTGCTACACTAAAAAACTGAGCACCATTGCCCTCGGTGCTTTGTGCAATACTATTACCGGCTGCTGTAGAGAACCCAATGTTGCCTTTGCTTGCAGATACACCAGCGTGTAGCACTAAATCTTTGTTTTCAGTAAGACCGGCAAAGTTAGCATTGACTCTACCGCCTACGTCCTTGCTATCCCTGACGTCATCGTTGTTCTGTCCGGTGCCATTAACCACATAAACATTGTAATTCAGCCATGGTAGCGGATCGCCAAATACCATTGCGCCACGGTCATAAGTTGAGTTGAAAATCGAACCATTGTTGGTTGCAAGTGAAAGTTCGGTGAAATCGGTAAAGTTGGTACTTTGTGAGCGCTCCAAACCAAAAAATGGTTTGAACTGACCTACGCGGATTTTTGCTGCAGACCAACGGGTAAAATCAAGATAACCGTAAGTGAGTGCGGTTGTTGCTCTTGCCCCCACGTTGTCGTTAGCGTATTCGCCTTCCACACGTAGTGCAAAATCTTTCAGGAAAGAAAAAGTGCCGCCAAATCTTGCTCGACGAATACTGAAAGTGTCATTTTTCCATTCATCTGGCTGATAAGTTCTGTAGTCTGCTTGTAAACGACCATTTAACTGCAATTTCCAGTTACCTGTACCATCCTCAAATATCAGCCCATCTTTAAAGCTGCCATATATAGGTGAACCTTTGCTGCTACCTTTTTCCTCAGCTTTTGCAATTTTGGCTTGGCTGACTTGGTTTTCAACGCCAACCAATTCTTTGGTCATCACTTCAACCTGTTTGTTTTGCTCGGTATGTTGCTGTTGCATGGCTCGAATGATTTTCTCTAGCTGCGCTATACGTGCTTCAAGTTCAGCGTTATCAGCAGCATGCGCTGAAAATGGTAGTGTGGCTGCAATCACTAAAGAAAGTAGGGCACTTTTTGACAAGCAGAATTTCATGGAAGACTCCTAGTTTATTATGAGCAATATATTGGGGTTGCCATCTTCGGCAGAGTTTACAGAGGCTAAGACCGTCTTTGGTGTTAATACCGTTATATTATCAGAAATATAGCGGTATTAACTACATCACGAGGCATAGCAATTAAATTTCAAAGTTGGTTCTAAGAGGTCAGATTAGCTTTTTAGTTAGAGGTGTCTGCAGCGAGCATTCCAAGAAAACTATCCATTTCAGATAGAACAAACTTTTCCGACTTGGTTAACACTTCTTGGTATTTACGTAAAACTTCAAGGCCAAATGTTGTGATTGTGGCGCCGCCGCCATGCGAGCCACCCACTATGGTAGTGACTAGAGGTTCTTTAAAGCTATTGTTCATCACCATGACCAGTTCCCAAGCGCGCTTATAAGACATCTTCATACTTTTTGCAGCGCCTGAAATTGAACCGTGCTGATTAATTGCTTCTAGCAACTCGGCCTTGCCAGGTCCAAAGGCGATGAGGTGGTTATTTGAAACTTGGATTTTTATTTTTACTGAGGGCATAGTCGAAGTTAACCATATTTTTTAAAGAGTTGCATTGATAAAAAAGCTGCAAATAATCATACATGGATGTATATTTAACGAATAATACTATTGCCCAAGTGTATAAATTTTTGTAAATTGACAGTAATAATAAAAACAAAATCTAGCTGAGAGATGCCAACTAGTTTTTGGTAGCAAATGATTGTAAATAGATAGTTAACGATGAGGAATTAGACATTTTCTCCGTAAACAAACAATTACTAGAAACTATTTGGCCATTCTGTTTCATTGTAACGCTACTGCTCTTTTTGGGTATCGTCAGCATGAATACGCTCTCGGCTGTGAGGGCGTTTGTAAGTGGCGAGAGTCTTTGGTCTAAGGCTCAAAAAGAATCCGTCTATCATCTCAATGTATATACCAAGACACATGCAGATTCTGATTATCAAAAGTTTCTGAAGGCTATCGATGTTCCCCTAAATGATAAGGTCGC
>DATHXI010000111.1:0-32534 GCA_035459705.1 Methylotenera sp.
GTAACAAGGTAAAGCAAGAGCTTAAGATTCGCGCAGGTATTGATAGTGATTTGGCGAAACGCATCACTAAGTTGATTAAAGACTCCGGCATGAAAGTGCAGGCGAGTATTCAAGGTGATACGGTGCGTGTGAACGGTGCTAAAAGAGATCTTCTGCAAGACGCAATTGCGTTTGTGAAGAAAAGTGTGACGGATTTTCCGTTGCAGTTTGGTAATTTTAGAGATTAATGAAGTTAAAAGTTAGGTCATAAGATGGTTGCAAAAACGCTTTACGATAAATTGTTCGATTCTCACGTTGTGCATGAAGAAAACGGCACCGCGCTGATTTATATCGACCGTCATTTGGTACATGAGGTGACCAGCCCGCAAGCATTTGAGGGTTTAAAGCTTGCTAATCGTAAAGTGTGGCGTGTGAATTCAATCTTGGCGGTGCCAGACCATAATGTACCAACGACAGATAGAAGCACAGGCGTTGCCGGTATTAGTGATCCAATCTCTCGCTTGCAAGTACAAACGCTAGATGAGAACTGTGCCACACATGGCGTGACAGAGTTCAAAATGAATGATCTGCGTCAAGGTATCGTACACGTCATCGGCCCTGAGCAAGGAGCGACCTTGCCCGGTATGACCGTAGTATGCGGCGATTCGCACACTAGTACACACGGTGCATTTGGCGCATTGGCGCATGGTATCGGTACTTCTGAAGTCGAGCATGTATTAGCTACACAATGTTTGGTGCAGAAAAAATCAAAAACCATGCAAGTGCAGGTAAATGGAAAATTGGGCCACGGTGTTACGGCGAAAGACATTGCCCTCGCAATTATCGGCAAGATCGGTACTGCCGGTGGTAATGGATATGCGATTGAATTTGCAGGAACTGCGATACGTGCATTAAGCATGGAAGGCCGTATGACCTTATGCAACATGGCGATTGAAGCTGGGGCCCGTGCCGGTATGGTGGCGGTGGATGATACGACCATTAACTATGTCAAAGGTCGTCCGTTCTCACCTAAAGCCGAACAATGGGACGCGGCAGTTAGTTACTGGAGTACTCTGCACAGTGATGAAGGTGCGAAATTTGATGCAGTAGTCACGCTTAAAGCCGAAGACATCCAACCTCAAGTCACTTGGGGCACTTCGCCTGAGATGGTGGTGGGTGTGGATGGTAAAGTGCCGAGCTTAGACCTTGCAAAAAATGAAGTGCAGCGCGGTGACTGGGAGCGTGCTTATGCTTACATGGGCTTAACTGCGAATACGCCTATCAATGAAATCAACATTGATAAAGTATTCATTGGCTCATGTACCAATTCGCGTATCGAAGATTTGCGTGCAGCCGCAGCTGTGGCAAAAGGTAAGCACATTGCGCCTAACGTAAAGTTGGCGTTAGTAGTGCCGGGTTCTGGCTTGGTAAAAGCGCAAGCGGAACAAGAGGGCTTAGACAAGATTTTCATCGCGGCTGGTTTTGAGTGGCGTGAACCAGGGTGTTCTATGTGTTTAGCGATGAATGCTGACCGTTTAGAACCGGGCGAGCGTTGTGCCTCTACTTCAAATCGTAATTTCGAAGGCAGGCAAGGCCAAGGTGGCCGTACGCATTTGGTAAGCCCAGAAATGGCCGCTGCCGCTGCAGTGGCTGGGCACTTTGTTGATGTTAGACAGTTTGTTTGATTTTTATAAACAATTAGTTAGGAGTAATAAATGAATAAATTATTTGTATTAGCAGCACTTGGTTTTACATTGGTATTAACCGGTTGCAACACATGGCATGGCTTTGGTAAAGATTTAGAAAAAGCTGGTGATAAAATTCAAAACTCACCAAATAACTAATGCAGCCATTTACTAAATTAAACGGGTTAGTCGCGCCTTTAGATCGTGCTAACGTCGATACCGACGCTATTATTCCCAAGCAGTTTCTAAAATCAATCAAGCGTAGCGGCTTTGGCCCCAATGCATTTGATGAATGGCGTTATCTCGACCATGGCGAGCCTGGTATGGATAATTCTAAACGTCCATTGAATCCTGATTTTGTGTTGAATCAAGCACGTTATCAGGGTGCCAGTGTTTTGCTAACGCGCGAAAACTTTGGCTGTGGCTCAAGTCGTGAGCATGCACCGTGGGCGTTGGAAGACTTTGGCTTCAAGGTGGTGATTGCCTCTAGCTTTGCTGACATTTTCTTTAATAATTGTTTCAAGAATGGCATGTTACCGATTGTGCTAAGCGCGCAGGATGTTGATAGTCTATTCAATGAAGTAGAAGCAATTGAAGGTTATAAGCTAAATGTGGATTTGGCTACGCAAACGGTCACAACGCCAAGTGGAAAAGCTTATTCATTTGAAGTGGATGAAGTACGGAAGCATAACTTGCTTAATGGCTTGGACGATATTGGTTTAACCATGCAGCAGCAAGATAAGATTAAAGCTTTTGAAGCGAAACACAAACAAATACAGCCTTGGCTTTTCAATTAAGCCTATATAAAAATTAGAAAGTAATTCCATGAAGATAGCAGTATTGCCTGGTGATGGTATTGGGCCGGAAATCGTTGCGCAGGCAGTTAAAGTCCTGAATGCGTTGCATCTCAATATCAGCATGACAGAAGCGCCTATCGGTGGTGCTGGTTATGAAGCTGCAGGTGATCCATTACCTGATGCGACGCTAAAATTAGCGAAAGAATCTGATGCGGTATTGCTAGGCGCAGTGGGTGATTGGAAGTACGATAAATTAGAGCGTCATTTGCGTCCGGAACGTGGTTTGTTACGCATCCGTAAAGAGCTAAACTTGTTTGCGAACTTACGCCCAGCATTGCTCTACCCTGAGCTTGCAGATGCATCTACACTAAAACCTGAAGTGGTTTCAGGTTTGGATTTAATGATTATTCGTGAGCTGACAGGCGACATCTATTTTGGTCAACCACGTGGCCTCAGCACATTAGAAAATGGCGAGCGTGAAGGTATTAACACTATGCGCTACAACGAATCAGAGATTCGCCGTATCGGCCGAGTAGCGTTTGATATCGCCATGAAACGTAACAAAAAAGTTTGCTCAGTAGACAAGGCAAATGTGCTGGAAACGACTGAACTGTGGCGCCAAGTGATGATTGAATTATCAGCTGAATACCCAGAAGTCGAGTTGAGTCATATGTACGTAGATAACGCGGCGATGCAGTTGATTCGTGCACCTAAACAGTTTGATGTGATGGTGACTGGTAATATCTTTGGCGATATTCTGTCGGATGAAGCTTCTATGCTAACTGGTTCTATCGGTATGTTGCCATCAGCTTCACTAGATGCCAATAACAAAGGCATGTACGAGCCTAGCCATGGCTCTGCACCAGATATCGCAGGTAAAGACATCGCCAATCCGTTGGCCACAATTCTTTCTGTAGCCATGATGTTGCGCTATACGTTCAACGATGAAGCGAATGCGCTTAAAGTTGAAAATGCAGTTAAAGCAGCCTTGGCACAAGGTTATAGAACAGCTGATATCGCAACTGAAGGCTGCAAAAAAATAGGATGTAGTGCTATGGGAGATGCAGTAGTAGCTGCACTTTAAATTCCATTACTAAACCGAACTAACTTTGTTGTCGCGGTTTGCCGTACATAATGTACTGTCTTCAACGCTCCGCCTTGTTATTTAGGTTTATTCAATGGAATATGGTATTAATTATTGGAAAGTTGAAAAATGCTTAAAGTTGGCTTTATAGGTTGGCGCGGTATGGTGGGTTCAGTTCTCATGCAGCGCATGATGGAAGAGAATGACTTTGCACTCATCGAGCCGCAATTCTTTACTACGTCTCAAGTAGGCGGCAAAGCGCCTAATATTGGTAAAGATTCTGCACCATTAAAAGATGCAAAAAGCATTGCCGACCTGAAAGCCATGGACGCAATCATCTCTTGCCAAGGTGGTGATTATACCAGCGAGATTTTCCCGCAATTAAGACAAGCTGGCTGGAAAGGCCACTGGATTGACGCTGCTTCAACATTGCGTATGGAAAAAGATGCGGTCATTATTCTTGACCCCGTGAATATGCACGTTATTCAAGATGCTTATAGCAAAGGCAATAATAACTGGGTGGGCGGCAACTGTACTGTCTCCTTGATGCTGATGGCATTGAATGGTCTATTCAAAGCCGATCTGGTTGAGTGGGCTACTTCCATGACCTATCAAGCTGCATCTGGTGCTGGCGCACAGAATATGCGTGAACTACTCAAGCAAATGGGTGAAGCGCATCGTGTGGCGAATGAATTGTTATCAGACCCTTCATCTGCGATTTTGGATATCGACCGTGAAGTTGCTGGCACTTTACGTGACAATGGTTTCCCGACTTCACACTTTGGCGTGCCGCTCGCTGGTAGCTTGATTCCTTGGATCGACAAAGACCTTGGAAATGGTCAAAGTAAAGAGGAATGGAAAGGCGGCGTGGAGACTAATAAGATATTAGGCCGTGAAGCCAATCCTATCCATATCGATGGGCTCTGTGTACGTATCGGTGCGATGCGTTGCCACAGCCAAGCATTAACTATCAAACTTAAAAAAGATGTGCCGCTGGATGAAGTCAGTCAGATGTTAGCTGAGGCTAATCAGTGGGCGAAAGTCATCCCGAATGAGCGCGATGCTAGCATGCGTGAACTCACCCCGGCTGCCGTGACAGGTACATTAACTACGCCTGTAGGCCGTTTACGCAAATTGAATATGGGTAATGATTATTTATCTGCATTTACTGTAGGTGATCAACTGCTTTGGGGTGCGGCAGAACCGCTACGTCGTATGTTGCGGATTTTAATAGAAAAATAATCAGTATGCATAAGTAGCGTGTTGTGTAAATTACAACACTCTAACGCTACAAATACATAGCAGTTGAATATAATGTGTATTATGAGCTTGCATACCTAACTATTTGATGTTAATTTGATAATGCAAAGTTAAGTTTGATTAAGGGTAGGATTGTGCATAGATCAAAAATAAAGCAAATTACATTGGCGGTGTGTTTGGCTCTCATGCCATTTTCTGGCTATGCCGCTGGTTTAGGTAAGTTAAACGTCAGTTCAGGTTTGGGTGAGCCACTCAAAGCTGAAATTGAGCTTTTATCAGTAACTCCTGAAGAACTTTCAACATTGGTCGCAGCTATCGCTTCAGAAGAAGCATATGCAGCACAAGGCGTTACGCGTCTTGGTATCCATAGTAATATTCAAGTAGAAGTCACTAAAAGTAGTAATGGCTCACCTATATTAAAGCTGCGTTCTAGCCAGCCAATCAGTGATCCTTATTTGGATATGCTGATTCAAGTAGATTGGGCATCAGGTCGTTTACAGCGTGAATATACAGTACTGCTTGATCCGCCTGGATATCAGCAACCAGCCGAAAATGCCGCACCAATGGCAGTATCGCCACCATCGGTGAGCATGTCAGGTAGTAGCTTATCTTCCAGTGACTCAATTCAGACTGGCAACAAAAAAACAAAGAAATCAGGGAAACGTTCTGCACCAGCTTTGCAAGATGAGTCAGTAACGTCACCTAGTGCCGACGAGCTTACAACTCAGCGTGGTGACACATTGAGTACGATTGCCAAGCAGATGCAAGTTGAGGGTGTGAGCTTAGATCAGATGCTGATTGGTCTATACGAGAGTAATAAATCAGCATTTTCCGGCGGTAACATGAACCGTCTAAAAGTAGGCCAGATCATTAGAGTGCCTGCTAAAGAAAGTCTCACCGCTGTAGATAAGAAAGACGCGCGACAATCAGTGAAAGTGCATTCAGATAACTGGAATGCATATCGTAACAATCTGGCTGGAGTTGTAGCAGAAGCACCGGCAATAACAGATATTGAACAAAAGCAAGCTTCCTCAGGCAAAATAGGTACAGCACAAGACAAAGCTGCTCCAGCTAAAGTTGGGCCGCAGGATGTTGTTAAATTGTCAGCTGGTGATAAGTCAGCTGCAAAAGAATTTGAAGCCAAAATATCCGCATTGCAAGAAGAAACGACCTCGCGTGAAAAGTCTTTGAAAGAGGCTCAGGAACGTAGTGCTGCGCTAGAGAAACAAATTCAGGATATGCAAAAGTTACTGGCTCTGAAGAGTCAGGCAATGACAGAGGTACAGAAAAATGCTGAATCTGCTGTAAAAGCACCTGATGCAGCAGTCACAAGTCCGGCGCCAGTAGTACAAACGCCAGAAGTTAAAGCTGAGCCTGCACCAGTAGCTACGCCAGAGTCCCCACAAGTTGAACCAGCTGCAACGGATACCGCTGCGGCAGCACCTGTGGAAAAGAAAAAGCCGAAAAAAATAGTTCCACCACCACAGCCTCAGCCAGAACCTGAAGCAGGGTTATTAGACGGTTTGATGGGTGGTGTGGATCTGACGATATTGGGGGGCGCTGGCGCTGTAGCATTATTAGGTGCTGGCTGGATGTTCTTACGTAATAAACGTAGAAAAGACTTGGATAGCTTCGAACGAGGTATTCTCACATCGGGCGGCTTACGTGCTAATACCGTATTTGGTAATACCACAGGTACTGCGAGCACTTCAGATACATCATTTTTGACTGATTTCGCACAAAGTGCTGATGGCAGTATGATCGATACAAATGATGTAGACCCTATCGCTGAGGCTGAAGTTTACATGGCGTACGGTCGTGATGCGCAAGCTGAGGAAATATTGAAGGATGCCATCACAAAAGAACCAAAACGCTATGAATTGCATTTAAAACTGCTCGAAATGTATGCGGCACGTAAAGATACCTCAGCTTTTGAAGCCATAGCAGGCGAGCTTTACACAACCTTAGGTGCAGATGATCCAACTTGGTTGAAAGTAGCTGCTATTGGTCATACCATGGAACCGGAAAATCCATTGTATGACGTAAGTAAAGTCGTTGCAGTATCATCTTTGGCTACACAAAAATTAGATGCCTCGGATTTTGCTGATGTTGCGGTCTCAACTGATACAGATTTAGACTTTTCATTTGACACAGATGATACTGATACTGATGCTGCAGCTCCAGCCAAGGCGGATGATGCTAATAGTGCGGTGATGCAGAGTTTCTCTGCCCCAGCGAATGTAGAGCAAGAGTTATCGTTTGATTTGGGAAGTTTGGAAGGTGATGTAGCCGATAGCATTCCTCCTGAAAATGCTAATACTACTCAATCAGTTAAACAAGATGTCGCTGACAATACGATGGATTTTGATTTGGGTAGCTTTAATCTCGATACAGAGTCACAGGCAGATATCGATTTAATGAAGACAATGGATAATTTGCCTGCATTCGGCGAAACTATGCCAGGCAAGAATAATTTTGAAGCGCCAGCTTTTGAGCTACCTACAGCAACTGAAAACAAAGAAGCTAATGTAGAGAGCTTCAGTATGGACTTTAATCTGCCAGATATTGAGACTGTTACGTCAACCCAAACGATAGAAGCACCAACCAATATTACAGAAGAAATTTCATTTGATTTAGATATTGGTGCAGAAGCAAGTCAATTTGATATCCAACCTGATACGCCAATTTCTGAGATCTCATTTGATTTACCACAAATTGATGAGCCAAGCACAAATGATAGTTCAGTGACTGCGGCGAATGAGTTTGACTTATCATCAATCAGTTTGGATCTGGGTGAGCCTGCTGCTGAGTTGGAGTCAGTAGCGTTTGAAGAGGTTTCTTTAGAGCATACAGCACCAGAATCGGCCGATGTTGACATCAAGCTTGATTTGGTTGCAGCCTATATTGATATGGATGATAAAGAAGGCGCGCGTGAATTATTGCAAGAAGTGGTCAAAGAGGGCGGCCCACAACAGCAAAAACGAGCACAAGAATTACTTACTGGTCTTGCGTAGCATTTGCTAATAAGTAGTGAAAAGCCGAGCTCGCTGCTCGGCTTTTTTATTTGATATGTTATTGAGTTAAATGCATGTATAAATATTTAAAAATCATGTGGTATTAATTCAACCGTTTGGCTTTATGCTTTTTAGGGTGTGGTCATGAGAGTGGCACTAGGTTTAACTTACGATGGCTCACAGTTCTGTGGCTGGCAAAGTCAGCTCAATGGCTGTGGCGTACAAGATGCGCTTGAATCTGCGATTGCTGCGATTGCGCAGCATGCTATTCGGGCGCATGCTGCAGGCCGTACTGATACTGGCGTACACGCATTAACGCAGGTAGTACATTTTGATACTGAATGCTTACGCCCTTTATCCGCTTGGGTGCGTGGCGTGAATGCACATTTACCTGCTACAGTACGCGTGGAATGGGCGCATGTGGTCGATGAAGAGTTTCATGCTCGCTTTTCAGCATTTAGCCGTAGCTATCAGTATTTGCTTTATAACGCGCCCGTTGCTTCTGCCTTAATGGCGACCAAAGCAGGTTGGTTTCATTTGCCGCTGGATTTCTCTGCCATGTCTGAGGCTGCAGACTACTTGCTGGGTGAGCATGATTTTAGCGCCTTCAGAGCCTCTGAATGTCAGGCAAAGTCACCCATCAAGCATCTACAAAAAGCCGAAGTGCAGGTTGTAGATAAATACTTTATATTCAATTTTTCAGCCAATGCATTTTTACAGCACCAAGTGCGCAATATGATAGGTGCACTGATTTACGTTGGGAAGGGCACTTATCCTCCAGAATATATCAAGGCGTTGTTAGAGCAGCGCGATCGTACACTTTCGCCCCCTACATTCTCACCTAACGGCTTGTATTTGACAGGCGTTGGTTATGATGCAAAATGGGGCTTACCAATAACGCAATCAGGCGCTAACACCATAAAAGTGCTCATTTAAGCGTTACAATAGCGCTTTGTCATTGCTAACCAAGATTATAGGTTTACTTGAAAGCTGTTCAATTGAGAACCAGAGTCAAAATTTGTGGCATTACACGTGTTGAAGATGCTTTGAAAGCGGTGGAGCTTGGCGCTGATGCGATAGGCTTGGTATTTTATGCGCCAAGTCCGCGCAATGTCAGTATCCAACAGGCAATGGAAATCGCGAATCAAGTCCCGGCATTTGTAAGTGTCGTGGGTTTGTTTGTTGATGCTGAAGCTGGCTTTGTTAATGAAGTGATCTCGCAAGTAAAATTAGATTTGTTGCAATTCCATGGTGATGAAACACCTGAAGAGTGTGCTCAATACAGACTGCCTTTTATCAAGGCAATCCGCGTTAAGATCGACACAAATTTGGTACAATATGCGGATAAGTTTATGGCCGCTAAAGCATTGTTATTAGATGCTTACACAGAGGGCGTAGCAGGCGGCACTGGCAATGTGTTTGATTGGAATCTAATTCCAAAAAACCTGGTTAAGCCTGTGATATTGGCCGGTGGATTAAATGTGAATAACGTCGCGCAGGCGATTGAGCAAGTACAGCCATATGCAGTAGATATCAGCGGTGGTGTTGAAGCCGCAAAAGGAATCAAAGACGCAGCAAAAATCGCTGCGTTTATGCAACAAGTTTATGGTGTCAATCAGTAAAAATCTATAGCAATGTGATTGCTATGCAGAATAAGTATTAAGCGGAGAACTAAACATGCAGCTTTATGATATGCCAGATTCACGTGGGCATTTTGGACAATTTGGCGGTACTTTTGTCGCAGAGACTCTGATTGAGGCGCTCGACGAGTTGCGTATCATGTACGAAAAATATAGGCATGATCCAGAGTTCTTGGCTGAGTATGCCTATGATTTAAAGCATTTCGTTGGTCGTCCTAGCCCTATCTATCATGCTAAACGCTGGTCAGATAAAGTGGGTGGCGCACAAATCTATCTAAAACGTGAGGATTTGAACCACACAGGTGCCCATAAAGTAAATAACACTATTGGTCAGGCTTTGTTAGCTAAGCGCATGGGTAAGCCACGCGTGATTGCAGAAACCGGCGCAGGCCAACATGGTGTAGCAACAGCAACCATTGCTGCACGTATGGGTCTTGAATGCGTAGTGTACATGGGTTCCGAGGACGTTAAACGCCAGGCACCAAACGTGTTTAGAATGAAACTGTTAGGCGCAACCGTTGTGCCAGTAGAAAGTGGCTCTAAAACGCTTAAAGATGCCTTGAATGAGGCGATGCGTGATTGGGTGACTAACGTGCACAACACGTTTTACATCATCGGCACGGTGGCTGGCCCGCATCCATATCCAATGATGGTACGTGACTTTCAAGCGGTGATTGGCGTTGAAGCCAAACAACAGATGCAAGAGATGGTCGGTCGTCAGCCAGATGCAGTAGTGGCTTGTGTGGGCGGTGGCTCAAATGCGATGGGTATTTTTTATCCATATATCGATGTGCCGAATGTACGTTTGATCGGTGTAGAAGCGGCTGGACATGGCTTGGAAACTGGTATGCATGCAGCACCATTGACAGCAAACAGCCCTGTGGGTGTGTTGCATGGTAACCGTACTTACCTGATGCAAAATGCCGATGGTCAAATCATCGAGACGCATTCAGTTTCAGCCGGTTTGGATTACCCAGGAGTTGGTCCTGAGCACGCATGGTTGAAAGATATCAAACGTGCAGAATATGTGGCGATTACCGATGATGAAGCAATGGCAGCATTCCATAGCCTGTGCCGCACGGAAGGTATCATTCCTGCATTAGAATCTAGCCATGCGTTAGCGCATGCTGAAAAGATGGCCAAAACGATGAGTAAAGACGAAATCATCTTGGTCAATTTGTCTGGTCGTGGCGATAAAGACATCAATACGGTAGCCAAGCTTGCTAACATCACCCTTTAAATCAAAAATCACGTCACAATGCTGTGTTGCTCGCTAAAAAATAAAAGCTTACATATTAATATATGCTGCGCTTCTATTTTTAGTTCGCGCCTTGCCTTGTTTAGTGCTTTTTAATTTAGTATTTAATAATTGAATAATTAAACTATGTCACGTATCCAATCAACTTTCGCTGCTCTAAAACAACAAGGTAAAAAAGCCTTAATTCCTTACATCACTGCTGGCGACCCACATCCTAAACATACTGTGAATCTGATGCATACTTTGGTTAAACATGGCGCTGACATGATTGAGCTTGGGGTGCCTTTTTCTGACCCAATGGCAGATGGTCCGGTTATTCAGCGTGCTAGCGAGCGTGCTTTGGTGCACCATGTAGGATTAACTGCGGTATTGGAGATGGTGAAAACCTTTAGACAAACTGATCAAAAAACACCAATTATTTTGATGGGTTATGCGAATCCGATTGAGGCGATTGGTCCTGTGGTATTCGCAGACCGTGCTAAAGCAGCTGATGTGGACGGTGTGATTACCGTTGATTATCCACCAGAAGAGTGTGGTGAATTCGTGCAAGAGCTACGTGCACGTGATATTGACCCTGTGTTTTTATTGTCACCGACTACCGAGCCTAAGCGTGTGGATCTGATTGTGAGTCAAGCTAGCGGTTTTGTGTACTATGTGTCGCTGAAAGGCGTGACCGGCGCTGCTAACCTTGATATCGTTGAGGTTGCACAGCGCGTTAAATCAATTCGCACACAAACAGAGTTGCCTGTAGGCGTTGGTTTTGGGATTCGTGATGCGGCCACTGCAAAAGCAACAGCTGCAATCGCTGATGCGGTTGTGGTGGGTAGCCGTATGGTGCAAGCGATTGAAGCATCTAATGATGACAACTTGCTTAGTAATGTTGCTACGTTAATGACTGAGCTTAAAACAGCAGTAGATGCTGCATAATTGTTAAAAATATCCGGTGACTGAAAAGCCGAATAGTAAAGAGGATACAGCGATGAGTTGGTTAGATAAGATACCGCAAAAGATTAAACGAGTAGTCGGCACTGATAAAAAGACCGTCCCTGAAGGGCTATGGAGCAAGTGCTCATCATGCCAATCTGTTTTGTATCGTAAAGACCTTGAAGATAATGCTGAGGTTTGCCCAAAATGTGGTTATCACAACCGTATTGGCGCACGTGCACGCTTGGCACAATTGCTGGATAAAGAAGGTCAGTTTGAAATTGGCGCAAATGTGGAGCCAATTGATCCACTTAAATTCAAAGACAGTAAAAGTTATGCAGAGCGCATCAAAGAATCACAAAAAGCTGTTGATGAAAAAGATGCATTGATAGTGATGCAGGGCAGCATGAAAGGCGTGCAGGTCGTGGTTGCCGTATTTGAGTTTAAATTTATGGGTGGCTCCATGGGTTCAGTCGTTGGCGAGCGTTTCGTGCGTGGTGTGCAAGCGGCAATTGATAACAAAACAGCATTCGTTTGTATAGCTGCCAGTGGCGGGGCGCGCATGCAGGAAGGTTTGTTTTCTTTGATGCAGATGGCCAAAACCAGCGCAGCATTGACGCAATTAAGTAAAGCGGGTTTACCTTATATCTCAGTGTTAACAGACCCAACAATGGGTGGTGTATCCGCCAGTTTTGCCATGCTTGGTGATTTGATTGTCGCCGAACCACAGGCATTGATTGGCTTCGCAGGACCACGTGTAATTGAACAAACCGTACGTGAAACTTTGCCAGATGGTTTCCAGCGGGCAGAGTTTTTGCTTGAGCATGGCGCAATCGATGTGATTATTGACCGCCGTGAAATGCGTAACAAATTAGCATCTTTACTTGCCAATTTAATGCGGTTACCAGCGGTTGCCTAATTCGCCCAATTTAATTCTCACTGTAATTGTTCTAAGCGTTGAGCCATTTTTACTTAAAGATTTGATGCAATGCCCAAAGAGTTAGTGGTCAAAGATTTAAGTGCGTGGCTAAACTATATTGAGAGCCTGCATCCTAAATCCATTGCGATGGGTTTAGAGCGTATCAAACTTATCATTAGTCGTTTAAATTTAGAGCCTGCATTTACTATAATCACCGTGGCGGGCACCAATGGCAAAGGCTCCACTTGTGCCATGTTGGAGAATATCTACCGTCAGGCTGGCTACCAAGTCGGCTGTTATACATCACCGCATTTGCTGCGCTATAACGAGCGAGTGCGTGTCAATGGCAGTGAAGTCAACGATGCAGACCTTTGTAAGGCGTTTGAGGCTGTTGATGCGGCTAGAATGGATGCGGACGACAACGCGATCGCACTGACCTATTTTGAAGTGGGTACATTAGCCGCAGTGTGGCATTTTATGCAGACTAAGATTGATGTCGCGATATTGGAGATAGGCTTGGGAGGCAGGCTGGATGCGGTCAACGCGTTTGAACCTGATTGCGCGATCGTTACCAGTGTGGATCTAGACCATCTTGAATTCTTAGGTGACACACGCGAGAAAATTGGTTTCGAAAAAGCTGGGGTTTACCGTAAGGCCATCCCGGCAATATGTGGCGATAATAACCCTCCAGCTAGTTTAGTCAGCCATGCCAAGCAAGTTCAAGCTGATCTCAAGTGCATACATCAAGACTTTGACTACAGTGTGATTGGAAATGAGTGGCAATATCAGTCGCATGGTAAGGTTTTGCACACGCTACCAATACCTGCATTGAAAGGCGACTATCAACTTAACAATGCGGCATGTGCAATTACGGCTGTTGAATCTTTACAATCTAGTTTGCCCGTATCCACCCAAGCAATCGCTGATGCGATGCGACAAGTCACACTCGCTGGGCGTTTTCAGACAGTTTCTAATTCACCTCGAGTCATCCTCGATGTAGCTCATAACCCGCATGCAGCGCGCGCTCTTGCGGAAAACCTTAGGGCTTTTAGTGAACCAGAAGCAAATACCATCGCGGTATTTGCAATGTTGGCAGATAAAGATATTAAGGGTGTCGTTGAAGCAGTCAAAGAGCAGGTTGATATTTGGTATATCGCCAGTATAGATAATGTGCGCGGGGCCTCAGCAATGGATTTGGCATCTGTGATTGCTGCAGTCAATCCAAATGCCAAATACAAGATATTTGATAATGCTGCTATTGCGTATCAACAAGCCTGTATTGATGCAGGCGAAAATGATAAAATAGTCGTGTTTGGTTCATTCTTTACTGTTTCAAATGTGATGCAAGCATTAAGTGATCACTCAAAAAACTAATCTCCGAGGAAGCAGCAATGCCACCTGACTTACCTAATGAACAGGAATTGATACTTAAAAAAAGAGCGCGTCGCCGCTTGGTCGGCGCAGTTGCACTAGTACTTCTGATGATCATCATCTTACCCAGAATACTGCAAGACAGAGCTAATTTAGCACCACAGGAAGCCATTAAGATCACAATGCCAGAGCAGCAGGCTGATAATTTTAGCTCTAGTGTTGTACCTGTGGCGCCTGAAGTATCAAGTGAAGCACCAGAGGTTGCTGTAAACCCCCAAGTAGCGGAAGTGGTGAATGAGACTAGCGAAGCCAAAGTAGATGCTGAGAACCAACAACCTGTTGTTAAAGTAGAAAAAGAAGTGGTGGCTAAGGTAGTTGAACCTAAAGTGACTGAACCTAAAGCTGTGCCAGCACCAACATCAACACAGCCAAAAGCTTCTGACAGTTTCACTGTGCAAGTCGGCGTTTATTCAGACATTGCCAATGTGAAGCAATTGCAAGAAAAATTGAAACAGGCGGGTTATGCATCACGTACTGAAAAAGTCAGCACGCCAAATGGTGAAAAAATTCGCCTCAGAGCAGGGAAATTTCCTTCCAGACAAGAAGCGGCCAATGCATTAACCAAGATTCAAGCGGCTGGTTTGTCCGGCATGGTCATCAGCCACGAATGACACAGTTAGCCTATTCGTCATTTTATTAGTATTACGACAGCCGATAAAATAAATGACAGTTTTTGATTACGCAGTACTTACAATAGTTGGTCTCTCTATCATATTGAGCGTGATGCGCGGCTTGGTAAGAGAGGTGCTGGCAATATTAGGTTGGATAGCAGCATTCTACGTAGCGATGACCTATTCTAGCCAGTTGTTACCGATGATGCCGACAGATATTCCAACGGAGCCTCTACGTATCATGGCTGCATTCTTGGTGCTGTTTTTAGCTACATTATTAGTCACTAGTTTATTAGCGATTGCACTGTCTGCAATTGTGAAAAAAGTTGGTTTGGGCTGGCTAAATCGACTATTAGGCGTATTTTTTGGCGTCGCCCGTGGGGTGCTCATCGTATGCATTATCGTTTTTTTGGCGGGACTTACAGATGTTCCCAAAGATGCTCGTTGGCGTAATGCCATGTTTAGCGCGCCAATTGAGGCGATGGTTATCGCAATGTTGCCTTGGTTGCCAACAAGCATTGCTAAGCACGTCAAATACGATTAAATTAGCGCTTCATACTTGAATTGTTGCGCTGAAGTAAGCATCTATATTACAGAATTTATAACTTAAGGCTTTATTCATGTGCGGAATCATAGGCATTGTAGGTAAGAACCCAGTTAACCAGTTGTTGTATGACGGGTTGCTGGTGTTGCAACATCGTGGGCAGGATGCTGCGGGTATTGTAACGTGTGATGGTAATACATTTTTTATGCATAAAAACAATGGCTTGGTGAAGGATGTGTTCCAAACCCGTCACATGCGTAGTCTTATCGGTAATGCAGGAATTGCCCACGTACGTTATCCTACTGCTGGCTCATCTAGCGCTGCTGAAGCACAACCTTTCTATGTAAATTCTCCATTCGGTATCGTACTTGGTCATAACGGTAACCTGACCAATTCTGAGCAACTCAAGTCTGAGATGTTCAGACAGGATTTGCGTCATATCAATACTTCATCTGATTCTGAAGTATTGTTGAATGTATTGGCGCATGAAATCGAAAAAACCTCACAAAATGCAGTGCTGAATACAGATATGGCATTTGATGCCGTATCAGCCGTGCATAGACGCTGTAAAGGTGCTTATGCAGTCGTAGCAATGATTGCGAACTTTGGTTTGCTTGCTTTCAGGGATCCCAACGGCATTCGTCCTTTGGTGATTGGTAAGTCTGAAACAGATAAAGGTACGGAGTATATCGTTGCATCTGAAAGCGTTGCATTAGATGTTCTTGGCTTTAAATTAGTACGTGATGTTGAGCCAGGCGAGGCTATTTTCATTGACATGGATGGTAACTTTTATTCACGTCAATGTGCTGAGAACCCAAGACTTACGCCATGTATCTTTGAGTATGTCTATCTGGCACGTCCAGACTCAGTGATTGACGGTGTTTCTGTGTATCAAACACGTTTGGATATGGGCACTAGCCTCGCTGAAAAAATCAAGCGTGAATGGTCGCATCTACATATCGATGTTGTGATACCGATTCCTGATACCAGTCGTCCAAGTGCATTGCAACTAGGTATTGCACTGGGTTTAGACTACCGTGAAGGCTTCATTAAAAATCGTTATATCGGCCGTACATTTATTATGCCTGGCCAAGCGTTACGTAAAAAGTCAGTACGCCAGAAACTGAATCCAATTGGTATCGAGTTCAAGGGTAAGAATGTGCTGCTGGTAGATGATTCTATCGTGCGTGGCACGACTTCACAGCAAATCGTACAGATGGCACGTGATGCAGGCGCAAACAAGGTTTACTTTGCATCAGCAGCGCCTCCTGTACGTTTCCCAAATGTCTATGGTATTGATATGCCTAGCCGTGATGAACTATTGGCAACAGGCCGTACCGATGAAGAGATCTGTAAAGAGATTGGTGCTGACGAGTTAATTTATCAAGACTTAGATGCTTTGGTGAGCGACATTCGTTTGAGCAATCCTAAAATGGAAATCTTCGACTGTTCATGTTTTGATGGCAAATATGTGACCGGTGACATCGATGATGTTTACTTGGCGCGCATTGAATCTGCCCGTGGAGACATGAATAAGAAGCAGAAACCAGCCAATTCCAGTACGCAAATGGATCTGAATTTAGTAGGTGCTAATGAGGAAGATGAAGTCGTTGAGGCTTGACGATTAGTACTGTTAGGCATAATATGAACTTGCGCTGATTTGAGTTTGCCAACATTAATCAAGGCCACACTCAGCTTGCGGGCGCATTATAAACACAGCTAAAGCGAGTAAAAAAGAACCCGTTTTAGCCCACACCGCTATAACGGGTTTTTTATTGGAATTTTTATGACAAAACAATTAACAACATATCAATATCGTCCTGAAACACTTTCTGTACGCGCAGGTAGCGAGCACACCGAGTTCGGTGAGAACTCAGAAGCCATTTTTCTAACCTCCAGTTTTGTATTTGAGAATGCTGCTCAAGCAGCAGCGCGTTTTGGTGGCCAAGAGCCAGGTAATATCTATTCGCGCTTCACTAATCCGACGGTTACGATGTTCCAAAATAAACTGGCAGCACTTGAAGGCGCCGAGTTTTGCGTGGCGACTTCCAGTGGTATGTCGGCTATTTTGGCTTGCGTCATGGGTTTGTGCTCAACTGGCGACCATGTAGTGGCTTCACGCAGTATTTTTGGTACGAGTGTGCAATTGTTCAGCAATATCCTGGCACGCTGGGGCTTGCAAGTCACTTTCGTGTCGCTGACTGAGCCTGACGCGTGGCGTAATGCAGTGCAAAAAAACACTAAGCTGTTCTTTGTGGAAACGCCGTCAAATCCATTGACTGAAGTGGGTGATATCGCCGAGCTTGCTGCGATTGCCCATCAATCAGGTGCTTTGTTGGCGGTAGATAATTGTTTTTGCACACCAGCTTTGCAGAAGCCACTGGATTTAGGTGCGGATATTATCATTCATTCAGCCACTAAATACATTGATGGCCATGGCCGCTGCTTAGGCGGCGCGGTGCTTGGTAAAAAAGATGTGCTGGAACCAGTGTATGGTTTCTTGCGCACAGCAGGTCCAACCATGAGTGCATTCAATGCCTGGGTATTTTTAAAAGGTTTGGAAACTTTGTATGTACGTATGGATGCGCATTCGCGTAACGCCCTAGAGTTAGCGCAATGGTTGGAGCAGCAACCTAAGGTGAGCCGTGTGTATTACCCTGGCTTGGTTTCACATCCGCAACATGCGTTAGCCATGAAGCAGCAAAAAAGTGGTGGGGCAATCGTGTCTTTTGATGTGAAAGGCGGCAAAGAGGCCGCATGGCAATTGATTGATGCCACGCAGATGATTTCAATAACCGCAAACTTAGGTGATGCTAAAAGTACCATTACGCATCCAGCCACTACGACACACAGTCGCGTGAGTGCTGAAGCACGCGCGGCTGCTGGAATTGGTGATGGTTTGGTGCGTATCGCGGTCGGTCTGGAGCATATTGAAGACATCAAAGCTGACCTGGCTTACCTAACAAAATAGGTGTAAAAATAATGCGGCTTCTTAACCATTAAAACATGGTTGAGAAGCTCATTAAATCTGCTCATTAGCAGGCTAAACATGCTAGAATTTGTCCGATATAAAAACTACTAAAGACAGTCAAAACATGAGTCAAGATAGTAACCAATTCGCTAAAGAAACCCTGCCGATTAGCTTAGAAGACGAGATGCGCCGTTCGTATCTTGATTATGCGATGAGCGTGATTGTTGGGCGTGCGTTACCTGATGTACGTGATGGTTTGAAACCGGTACATCGTCGCGTTTTATTCGCGATGCATGAGCTTTCAAATGACTACAACAAGCCTTATAAAAAGTCTGCGCGTATCGTCGGTGATGTGATTGGTAAATACCATCCGCACGGTGATACAGCCGTATACGACACCATCGTTCGTATGGCGCAGGACTTCTCCTTACGTTACATGTTGGTCGATGGTCAAGGTAACTTCGGCTCTGTGGATGGCGATAACGCGGCTGCAATGCGTTATACCGAAATCCGTATGGCAAAAATCGCGCACGAGTTGTTAGCCGATATTGACAAAGAAACCGTTGACTTTGGTCCAAACTACGATGGTTCTGAGCATGAGCCACTCATCATGCCGGCACGTATTCCGAATCTGCTGATTAACGGTAGTTCTGGTATTGCCGTGGGTATGGCGACGAATATCCCGCCACACAATCTGAATGAAGTTCTGGACGCATGCTTTACCCTCCTTAAAAACCCTGACACGGGCATCGAAGAGTTGATCGAGTTGGTGCCTGCGCCAGACTTTCCGACAGCAGGTATTATTTATGGCACGGTAGGTGTGAAAGAAGGCTACCGTACAGGCCGTGGTCGCGTGGTGATGCGCGGTCGTACCCATGTGGAAGATTTGGAGCGCGGTGGCCGTCAAGCCTTGATCGTGGACGAATTACCATACCAGGTAAACAAAAAGACTTTCGTTGAAAAGATCGCTGAATTAGTCAACGAGAAGAAAATAGAAGGTATTTCTGATCTGCGCGATGAGTCAGACAAATCTGGCATGCGTGTGGTGATTGAGCTCAAACGCGGCGAAATCCCGGAAGTTATTTTAAATAACTTATACAAACAAACGCAGCTGCAAGATACGTTCGGTATGAACATGGTGGCGCTACTAGATGGCCAGCCACGTTTACTTAACCTCAAGCAAATGCTGGAGGCGTTCTTACGTCATCGTCGTGAAGTGATTACACGTCGTACCGTGTTTGAGTTGAAGAAAGCCCGTGACCGTGGTCATGTGTTGGAAGGTTTAGCTGTAGCGCTCGCCAACGTAGATGAAATGATTGCGTTGATTAAAGCCGCACCAACACCGCCGGAAGCGAAAAAAGATTTGATGGCCAAGATTTGGCAATCTCCAGTGGTGGAAGAGATGCTCAAGCGTGCGGCGATGGAAGCGTCACGCCCAGAAGGTTTAAGTGTAGATTTTGGCTTAACACCAAATGGCTACAAACTAAGTGATGTGCAAGCGCAAGAAATTCTGCAAATGCGTCTGCAACGCTTAACCGGCCTTGAGCAAGATAAGATCGTTACAGAATATAAAGAAGTCATGGACATCATCGCGGACTTGCTCAACATTTTGGCGACACCATCACGCGTTACGACCATTATCACGGATGAACTCACTGAAATCAGAAAACAATTTGGTGACAAGCGTCGCAGTGAAATCGTGGTAAACGCACAAGACTTATCACTCGAAGACCTCATCACACCGCAAGACGTAGTGGTGACGCTTTCACATACCGGCTATGTGAAATCTCAACCGTTAGATGAATACCGTGCACAGCGTCGCGGCGGTCGTGGCAAGCAAGCCGCACCAACTAAAGAAGATGACTTTATCGACAAGATGTTCGTGGCGAATACCCATGACTATATCTTGTGCTTCTCTAGTCGTGGCCGTGTGTACTGGCTGAAAGTATATGAAGTGCCGCAAGGCAGCCGTATCGGCCGCGGTAAACCGATTGTGAACCTGTTCCCATTGGAAGAGGGCGAGAAAATCAATGCGATTCTGTCAGTAAAAGAGTTCGACGAGAACCACTTTGTATTCATGGCTACTGCGCAAGGTACCGTGAAGAAAACTGCCTTGAGTGAATTTGCCAACCCGCGTAAATCAGGCATTATCGCCATTAACTTGGACGATGGTGACTATTTGATTGGTGCTGAAATCACTAATGGTACTAATGATATCGTGCTGGTTTCTAATGGTGGTAAAGCCGTTTGGTTTACTGAAAACGATGAGAAAAATGGTGTGCGCCCTATGGGCCGTGCTACGCGCGGTGTACGTGGCATGAAGCTGGCTGCGAAACAGCAAGTATTGTCATTGTTGATTGCTGATAGCGACCAACAAACGGTATTGGTAGCGACTGAAAATGGTTACGGTAAACGTACTGTATTAGCAGACTTCCGTCATTCTGGCCGTGGTACACAAGGCGTTAAAGCGATTGCGATTAGCGAGCGTAATGGCTTGGTCGTTGCTGCAAAACTGGTCAATGAAGAAGATGAGATTATGCTCATCACCACCGGTGGCGTGCTGATTAGAACACGTGTGAAAGAGATACGCGAGCTTGGCCGTGCGACACAGGGCGTGACTTTGATTAACTTGGGCGAAGGTGAAAAACTTTCTGGGCTTGAGAAAATCGTTGAAACAGATGAGCAAGAAGAACTTCCAAAATAGAATAACCAGATAGAAAAATAATTAAGACGTATGACGCAAATTTTTAACTTCTCTGCTGGCCCAGCAGTGTTGCCAAAACCTGTATTAGAACGTGCGCAAGCGGAGATGCTTGATTGGCATGGCTCTGGCATGAGCGTGATGGAAATGTCACATCGTGGCAAAGAGTTCACCAGCATTCTAGAAAAAACTGAGGCGGATCTACGCACTTTGTTGAGTATCCCTAGCAATTACAAAGTCTTGTTTTTGCAGGGTGGGGCGATTGCAGAGAATGCGATTATTCCACTGAATCTACTTAATGGTGGTGAGGCTGATTATGTAGTGACTGGCTCATGGTCTAAACGTAGCGTTGATGACGCAAATGCTTACGGCAAGATTAACGTTGTTGCGTCTAGTGAGGCAGATAAATTCACTCATGTGCCCGCGTATTCAAGCTGGAAGTTAAGTAAAAACGCGGCTTATTTGCATATCTGCACTAACGAAACGATTAATGGTGTTGAGTTCGATGGTTTACCTGATGCAGGTGACGTACCTATTGTTGCCGATATGTCTTCACACATACTTTCAAGACCAATCGATGTCAGCAAGTATGGTGTGATTTACGGCGGTGCGCAAAAGAATATAGGCCCTGCAGGTCTATGTATCGTCATCGTGCGTGAAGACCTGTTAGACCGCGCATCTAGGCTGACGCCAGCCGTGTTTAACTGGAAGATCCAGGCAGAAAATCACTCCATGATCAATACGCCGCCAACATACAGTATCTATATTGCTGGCCTAGTATTTGAGTGGTTGTTAGCACAGGGCGGCGTGGCTGCGATTGAACAAAAAAATATCGCTAAAGCAAAATTGCTTTATGATTACATCGATAGTACGGATTTTTATGCGAATAATATCGCTATCAATAATCGTTCACGCATGAATATACCGTTTATTTTGCGTGATGAAAGCTTAAATGATGCCTTCCTAAAAGGCGCTGAAGCGAATGGATTGTTGCAGTTGAAGGGGCACCGCATGGTAGGTGGTATGCGTGCTTCAATTTATAACGCGATGCCAATTGAGGGTGTGCAAGCCTTGGTTTCGTATATGAAAGATTTTGAGAGCAGGCATTAACCCGCTATGAATGAATCTTTAAATTCAGATCAGGTACAACCTAGTCAAATGAAATCAGACAAATTAAAGTCATGTCGAGATGAAATCGATGCGCTAGACAATGAGATGTTAAAGCTCGTGAGTCGTCGTGCGCAATTGGCACATGAAATAGGCGGCTTAAAAGACGATGGCGTGATTTATAGGCCAGAACGTGAAGCGCAAGTGCTGAGACGTTTAACCGAGTTGAATGCCGGGCCGCTTTCTGCCGAGGCAGTCACCAATATCTTTCGTAGCATCATGTCTAATTGCCGTGCACTGGAGAAAGAGCTTTCAGTTGCCTTTTTAGGACCACTTGGTACCTTCAGTGAAGAGGCTGCGAATAAGCAATTTGGCGGTTTATCAGCACCTATCCAATGTAGTTCGATTGATGAAGTTTTTCGTCAAGTAGAGACTGGGCAAGCCAACTATGGTGTTGTGCCAGTGGAAAACTCGACCGAAGGTGCAGTAGGCCGCACTTTAGATTTGTTAATGCAAACTAACCTTAAAATATGTGGTGAGATCGAACTGGCAGTGCACCACAACTTGTTATCCAAGCAAGTTGATATAAGTAAAGTTAGCAAAGTGTATTCTCATGCACAGTCGCTTGCACAGTGTCATGAGTGGCTCAATAAGAATTTACAGGATGTAACACGAGAGTCTGTGGTGAGTAATGCTGAAGCTGCAAAACTAGCGTCACTGAATGAAAATACGGTGGCGATTGCCAGTAAGCGTGCCGCAGATTTGTTTGGGCTCAATATTCTGAATGAAAATATTGAAGATGACCCAAAAAATACGACACGATTCCTGGTGTTGTCTCAACATGATGTTGCACCATCCGGTAAAGATAAAACTTCGCTGGTAATGACGGCAAAGAACATCCCCGGTGCGATGCTTTCATTGCTAGAGCCACTAGCGAAACATGATGTCAGCATGACCAAGTTAGAGACAAGACCATCCAAAATAGGCATGTGGGAATACGTGTTTTTTGTCGATATTGAAGGCCATCACCAAAGCCCTAAAGTTGCGGCTGCTATTAAGGAACTTGAAAGCCGTGCATTATTCCTGAAAATGCTAGGTTCTTACCCTGTAGCGCTTATTTAGTAGTGTGCCGTGATGGTGGCTATATTCATATAGTCATCATAAAAGACATGTTAAAATGTTTAAGAGTATTGCGGCGTAAGCCGCTTTTTTTATTTAAATTTGATTTAATTTTAATCCTTAGTAATTATTTTGAATATATATTTGCATTAACCAAAGATGACTAATTTAGCCCCTGACTACATTCGTGCAATTGCTCCATATCAAGGCGGCAAGCCCATCACCGAACTCGCGCGTGAAATGGGCTTGCAACCAGAGAGTATTGTTAAGCTTGCTTCTAATGAAAACCCGCTCGGTATCAGCCCTAAAGCGGAGTTCGCGATACAAGAAGCTTTGCTGGACATTGCACGTTACCCGGATGGCAATAGCTTTGCTTTGCGTGATGCCGTGAGCAAGAAATTTGGTGTAGCGCCTGAGCAAATCGTTTTTGGTAATGGCTCTAACGATATTTTAGAGTTAGCGGCACGTGCGTTTTTAACGGCAGGCAGTGAGACGATTTATTCGCAACATGCATTTGCGGTGTACCCACTGGTTACTCAAGCCACTGGTGCTACTGGCGTAGTGATACCTGCTAAAGATTTTGGTCACGATTTACGCGCCATGCTCACAGCAATCACGGCTAAGACACGTATGATATTCGTGGCGAACCCTAATAACCCTACAGGTACGTTGCTTGATAAGGATGAGTTATTAGCTTTTTTGGGACAAGTGCCCAAGAATGTTTTGGTGGTGCTAGATGAAGCTTATGATGAATACCTTTCAGCTGCGCATAAGTCTGAAGCAATTGGTTGGTTGAGTGAGTTTGATAACCTAATTATTTCTCGCACTTTTTCTAAGGCTTATGGTCTAGCGGGTTTGCGCGTTGGCTTTGGCCTGATGCATGCCGATATTGCTGATATGATGAACCGCGTGCGTCAGCCGTTTAATGTGAACTCTATTGCGCAGGCTGCTGCCGTTGCTTCACTGGCAGACGATGATTTTGTAGCGCGTAGTTACGCGCTGAATCAAGCGGGTATGGCACAGTTGACACAAGGCTTACAAAAATTGAATTTGGAATATATTCCATCGTACGCAAATTTTGTGAGCTTTAAAGTTGCAAATGCAGCCGCTATTAATCAGAAGCTGCTACAAAATGGCGTGATTGTTAGGCCTATTGCCAACTATGAAATGCCCGATTATCTGCGGGTAAGTATTGGGCTATTTAGTGAGAATGCTCGATTCCTTCAAGTATTAGAACAAATATTGAATACAAAATGAACAACAACGAAAAACAATCTACCCAGCAAATGGGCTACGAGAAATTAGCAACAGATGATGTTCGCGTTCGCGAAATCAAAGAGTTGATTACGCCATTAGCTTTACTGGGTCGCCTTAAAGAGAGCGCTGAAACAACACAAAATATTCTTAATACACGCGCAGCTATTCACAGTATTTTGCATCAAGCAGATGACCGTTTGCTAGTGATTGTGGGGCCTTGTTCCATACATGACACTAAAGCTGGCATGGAGTATGCGCAGCGGTTGTTGGAAGTGAAAAAAGCATTAGCGTCTGATTTGTTGATTGTTATGCGCGTATATTTTGAAAAGCCACGTACAACGGTTGGTTGGAAGGGCTTGATTAACGATCCACATCTTGATGGTAGCTATCATGTCAATGAAGGTTTGGAAATAGCGCGTAAATTCTTATTGGATGTGAACGAGCTTGGTCTGCCTGCCGGCATTGAGTTCTTGGATGTGATCACGCCACAATACACAGCTGATTTAGTGAGTTGGGGTGCCATTGGCGCACGTACGACTGAGTCGCAGATACATCGAGAGCTAGCTTCCGGTTTGTCTTGCCCAGTCGGCTTTAAGAACGGTACAGATGGCAGTGTGCGTGTAGCAATTGATGCGATTAAAACCGCTTCTAGCCCGCATCACTTCCTGTCAGTGACCAAAGAAGGCCAATCTGCTATTTTCTCCACTAGTGGTAACGAAGACTGCCATGTGATTCTGCGCGGTGGTAAAACACCTAACTATGATGCTGCAAATATAGAAGCTGCATGTGAGAATTTAGCCTCTGCTGGACTTGCGCCTAGATTGATGGTGGATTGCAGTCATGCCAATAGCCAAAAGCAATATCGTTTGCAAATGCAAGTGGCGCAGGATGTGGCCGCTCAGATTTCAGCCGGAGAAGCGCGCATTATGGGCTTAATGGTAGAGTCACACCTGAATGAAGGTCGTCAGGAACATACGCCAGGTTGTGAGTTGGAGTATGGAAAATCAATCACAGATGCTTGTATAGGTTGGCAAGATACGGTTGAGCTTTTGGAAAACTTGGCAGCCTCAGTACGTGCGCGTCGTCAGAAAAGGCTGAGAGACGAGATTTAGCAGCAGCTTTGGTGATGCAGGCATCATGAATTTACTTAGTACTTATTCGGTATCTTTGCGGTGTTGCTTAAACTGAATAGGGCGCAGAATTCGTTTCACGTTGTAACGCTATATACCAAGGTAACAACGAAATTACTAAAACTTACTTAAAGGAAATTATTATGTGGACTAAACCAGCTGCTACAGAAATGCGTTTTGGCTTTGAAGTAACAATGTACGTAATGAACAAATAATTAGCAGTATTGCTAATGTGAAAAAAGGCTGCCGCAAGACAGCCTTTTTTTATAAGAAAAAGCTGTCTTTGTATTAAATAAGTTAAGGCTTTTTTATACGAGAAAGTAAGTGTAACAAGAGTAAAATTCAGTTTTTGTTAATTCGGTAAAGAGTCTCATGCATATACACGTATTAGGTGCCGCAGCAGGCGGTGGCTTCCCACAATGGAACTGTAACTGTTTCAATTGTGATGGCTTAAGAAAAAAAACAATCAAGGCTACCAAACGCACACAGTCCTCCATCTGCGTGAGTGGAGATGGCATCAATTGGGTGCTGTTCAATGCATCACCTGATGTACTACAACAAATTCAGGATTTCGCGCCGTTACAACCAGGCCGCAATATCCGCGACTCAGGCATTCAAGGCATTATCCTGATCGATGCGCAGATTGACCACACAACCGGCTTATTCATGTTGCGCGAAGGTCAAGTGAAACGCGAGATTTACTGTACCGATATGGTCTACGAAGACCTGACATCAGGTAACCAAGTATTGAATATCTTAGGCCATTACTGCGGTATCAACCGTCACGATGTACCTATCGATGGTAAACAAAGCTTTACCATCCCCAATGTACCAAACTTAAAATTCACTGCAGTTGCATTAAAAAGTGCAGCACCACCATATTCTCCACACCGTAATGATCCGCACCCTGGCGACACCATTGGTGTGTTGATCGAAGAAATCAGTACAGGTAAAAAATGCTGGTATTCACCTGGCTTAGGTGAAATTGAACCGCATCTACCAGAACTCATGAGCCAAGCCGACTGCATCATGGTCGATGGTACGTTCTGGACTAATACCGAAATGATCGATATGGGTTTGATGACCAAAACTGCACGTAGCATTGGTCATAACCCACAATCAGGTGAAGGTGGCATGATTGAAAAACTGAATGAGTTTGGTGACGTTCGTAAAGTTTTGATTCATATTAATAATACTAACCCTATCTTGCGTGAAGACTCAGCTGAGCGTGAGATATTGAACCAACATAAAATTGAAGTGGCTTATGACGGCATGGATATCATTCTTTAAGCGAGATAAGAAATGACTACACAAGTAAAACCATGGTCTAGAGAAGAGTTCGAAGAAAAGCTACGCGAAAAAGGTCGTGGCTATCATATCTATCATCCGTTTCATGTGATGATGTATGAAGGTAAATTGTCTAAAGAACAATTGCAATGCTGGGTGGCAAACCGTTTTTACTACCAAATTGCTATCCCAATGAAAGACGCAGCAATTCTTTCTAATTGTCCAGAAAAAGAGATTCGTAAAGAGTGGATAGTGCGTATCACCGACCATGATGGTGTCGGTGATCAAGTGGGCGGTATTGAGGCATGGATTCAGCTGGGTGAGGCTGTAGGCTTGACCCGTGAGCGAGTGACATCGCTTGAGATGGTGAGCCCAGGCGTACGCTTTGCTGTAGATGCTTACATCAATTTTGCGAAACAGCGCTCATGGCAAGAATCAGTCTGTTCTAGTTTGACTGAATTGTTTGCGCCACACATCCATCAGCAACGTATTAGCTCATGGCCGACTATGTATCCGTGGATTAAAGAAGAGGGCTTGAGCTACTTCAAAAAGCGTTTGACTGAGGCTAGGCGTGATGTAGAGCAAGGTTTAAGCGTAACGCTAGATTACTTTAGTGAAACGCGTGAAAAACAACTACAAGCATTAGATATTTTGCAATTCAAGCTCAATGTTTTATGGGTAATTGCAGATTCTATTATGCTGGCATCTACTGATATTAAAGTAGAAGGACGTGATTATTTGCGTCAACCAGTGGTAAATTTTGAGTAAGCAGAACATGGAAAATAACATACAACATTCAGACATTTACGCGATTGCGCTGCATCACCGTTTTCAATGGGAAGAGGCGCAACAAAGTTATGTGATACTTTTCCCTGAAGGTATGGTCAAACTTCATGGTGGGGCAGGTGAAGTGATTAAGCGTGTGGATGGCAAGGCAACTGTGGGTGACATTGTTGAGGACTTAAAAGCAATTTTTCCGGATGCTGTCGGTATCGAAGATGACATTATGGGTATGTTTGATTTGGCGGTTGGCAAGGCTTGGCTTAGAAAAGTTAATTAAATTAACTAAACGTAAAGTTAACTAAGCCAAAATTTAGGAGTAGCAAAATGACACAAACATCATTAGGTGAGTCAGTCGTACAAAAGGTTATTCAAGCGCAAAATAATGGCGTGGCGGCTAATATTACACATACTCAGCCACTATGGTTGTTGGCAGAGGTGACATATCGTTGCCCATTGCACTGTGCTTTTTGCTATAACCCAACTGATTACGACAAGCATACGCAAAATGAGTTAACGACTGAGCAATGGATTCAGGCCTTACGTGATGCACGTAAACTTGGTGCTCTGCAATTAGGTATTTCAGGCGGTGAGCCACTATTGCGTGATGATATTGAAGATATCGTCATTGAAGCGAAGAAACTAGGCTATTACAGCAATCTGATTACTTCAGGTGTTGGACTGACTGAAAAACGTATTCAAGCGTTTAAAGATGGCGGGTTGGATCACATTCAGCTCTCTATGCACGATATTACTGAAGAAATTAACAACTTCATTACCAATACCAAGACTTTTGAATTGAAGAAAAAAGTTGCTGCCATGATTAAAAATCATGGTTATCCAATGGTATTGAATGTGGTGATACACCGCTACAATATTGGTCATATCAAAGAAATTCTAGAGATGGCTGAAGCGCTGGGCGCTGATTACGTTGAGTTAGCTAATACGCAATATTATGGCTGGTCTTTGGTAAACCGCAATCAATTGATGCCCCTTAAAGAGCAAATTGATTACGCCGAAAAAATCACCAATGAATTCCGCGAAAAAGTCGGCAATAAGATGAAAATCTTTTTTGTAGTACCAGATTATTTCTCAAATCGTCCTAAAAAATGCATGAACGGTTGGGGCGAGGTATTTATGATTGTTACGGCTAACGGTGATGTATTGCCATGCCACTCAGCACGCGTGTTGCCAAATATGCAATTTCCGAATGTCCGTGAGAATGGCTTGGAATGGGCATGGAAAGATTCACCAGCATTCAATAAATACCGCGGTACAGATTGGATGAAAGGGCCTTGTGTTACTTGCCCGGAAAAATATAATGACTTGGCAGGCTGCCGTTGTCAGGCCTTCTTGCTGACTGGTGATGCTGAAAGTGCTGACCCTGTATGCTCATTATCACCTAACCATCATTTGATTGAAAAAGCGATTGAGGATTCTAAAAATCCAGTGTTAGCTGCTCAACCGATTATTTTCAGAACCGATAAAAATTCTAAAAAATATGCCAGTGGCGAATCTACAGAGCGTGTAGAGGAATTTCACGCGCTGCCATAAACCACATTATTTTTTAAGTTTTATAGAGAAAATCAAGCGCGCCCACGAGGCGCGTTTTTTATTTTGGTACAATCAAGCATGCAAAAAGAATCTTCCCCTTTAGTGTTATCTATCGTACTTGCCTCGTTGGCCGCATTGGCACCATTTGCTATTGATACTTACTTACCCGCGTTCCATGCCATGAGTGCTGATTTAGCTGCAAGTGAAGTGCATATTCAGCAAAGTCTTACCTTTTATTTGATGCCGTATGCCTTCATGACGTTATTTCATGGGGCGATTTCTGATGCCATCGGGCGTATTACTACAATTAAATGGGGGCTCGGCATTTTTGTATTAGCAAGCATCGGCTGCGCTTTCGCGCCCAATGTAGAAACCTTATGGTTCTTTAGAGCACTGCAAGGCGCAAGTGGTGGTGCGGGTAACACTGTGGCGCGTGCTATGGTACGCGATCTGTTTGAAGGCGCGCAAGCCCAGCGCGTCATGGCTACGGTGCAAATGCTATTTGGTATCGCACCTGCTGTGGCGCCTATTATTGGTGGTTTGCTACTTGGCATACATTGGCAGAGCATCTTTTTATTTTTAGCCTTATACGCGGGGGTCAGCCTTTTCGCTGCGGTAAAGTACCTGCCTGAAACCATGCCAGTTGAAAAGCGTTTGCCTTTATCTGCTAAGCAAGTGATTAGTAGTTATCAAAAAATATTCGGCGATAAAGAATTCAGATATATCGTACTGGCTTCGGGTGCTAATTTCTCAGCATTTTTCGTTTATGTGTTGGCAAGCCCTATCTTCTTGCTCAAGCATTTGGGATTGAGTGCACACCAATTCGGCTGGATGTTTATTCCTACCGTGTGCGGTATGATTATCGGCTCTTATTTTGCAAAACATGCTGCGGGTAAATATTCACATCAACAAGTCATCAAAGCCGCTTATATTTGGATGACAATCATTGTGATACTGAACTTAATGGTTTGCTTTTTACTACCAGCCAACCCAGTTTATAACATTGTTCCGGTCGCTTTGTTTAATGTGGGTATGGCATTGGCAATGCCTGTACTTTCGCTTGCATCTTTAGATCGTCATCCAAGAATTCGCGGCACGGCTGCTTCGGGTCAGGCTTTTATACAAATGTTGCTTTCTACCGTCTCAGCGGGTTTAATCGTACCACTGGTTTGGTATGCACCATCAGGCTTGGCAATGGCAATGGCGGGATATTTAATATTTGGCTGGTTAATGATCATTCAAAGTAAATTATGGACGGCTACAAAGTAATTCAGCTAGTATGTGCTAGATTCAATAACCAACAAAGGATAACTCAAATGCTTAATAGTCAATCTTGTGAAAAATGGACACCCTATGTTCTAGGCATACTACGAATCGTTGTAGGCTTTCTTTTCCTGCAACATGGTTCCGCAAAGCTATTAGGCATGCCACATATTGCCATGTTTGATGGTTTGCAATTGATGTCACTGATGGGGCTGGCGGGTATTTTGGAGTTAGTGGGTGGCGGGCTAATAGTGATTGGCTTGTTCACACGACCAGTCGCCTTTATTTTATCTGGTCAAATGGCAGTGGCTTACTTTATGGCACATGCACCAAATGGCTTTCTGCCGATACTTAACCAAGGCGAATTAGCTGCGCTATATAGTTTTATCTTCTTATACTTTGCTTTTGCCGGCGCCGGTAAGTTGAGTGTAGATAGCGTTTTTTGCAAAAAATCTAATTAGACTAGATTAGATCACTGGATTTCACTTATTCGAGTCTGCTTGTGTAGGCTCGGATACCAATGCCTTGGGAGAGTTCTCACTTTGCCATAGCAGATACACACGGCAATCAAACTCTAGTTGATGGTAGTTTGGTTCCATATGCTGGCATAGCTGATAAAACGCTTTGTCATGGTTGCGTTCTTTCAAGTGCGCTAATTCGTGCACAACAATCATCCGTAAAAAATCGGCAGGTGCTGGTTTGAAGAATGGAGAAACCCTAATCTCTTTCTTAGCCTTTAATTTTCCACCTTGCACGCGCGAGATTGCCGTATTCAGCCCAAGCGCGTGATGTTCAATACTTAATCTATTGTCGTAATGCACTTTGTCCAACAGTGGAGCGTTGCGCAAGAACTCTTGTTTAATCTCGTTAGCGTATTGATAAAGCGCCTTATCGGTTTGTATGGTGTGCGTTTGCGGATAGCGTTGCTCAATATACTCACCAAGTAAGCCCTGTGATTGCAACTGGCGAATTTTGTCCTGCAGGGCAATAGGGTAGTGTTGGAGGTATTTGAGTGTTGGGGTCATTAGATATAATTTTAATATAGCACTATTAATAGGGCGCTACTAAAGCAAAAGGAGGCATAGGCCTCCTTTTTAAAGGTGATTAGACTTTATAAAAATTATTCAATTAGCTGCTCACGCTTGTTTGGTACGCCATTCATTGCGTCTGCATCTGGAAGTGCAGCCTTACGTGAGGTAATCACCGGCCATAACTCAGCTAGGCGCGCATTTAAGGCGATAAACTCTTGTTGGTCGGCTGGTACATCATCTTCTGCAAAAATAGCTTCAGCAGGGCACTCTGCAACGCACAATGTGCAATCGATACACTCGTCCGGGTTGATTGCTAGAAAGTTTGGACCTTCAACAAAGCAATCCACTGGGCACACGTCAACGCAATCAGTAAATTTACATTGAATGCAGTTTTCGGTAACGACATAAGTCATCTTACTATCCTTTTACTAATAGGCTTTACAGTGTCTAAAGCCAAAACATTATTTTAATTGATTTTATCTACAATTTAAAATGCAGATAGAAATCAAATTAACTATTTAAACAATCATTCCCGCGCCAACAGTGTTGTTGGTTGATTCATCAATTAGGATGAAAGCACCTGTAGCGCGATTTACGCTATAACTATCAATCATCAATGGTTGTGCAAGTTTGAACGTAATACGAGCAATATCGTTCATTTGCAAACCTTGACTCGGTAGCTCTTCCAATGTGTTGACGTCAATTTTGTAAGAAATTGTACCGACTTTAGCTTTAGACTCGCGTGTGGTGTGACGCACCACATAGGTACGTGCGGTCGACATCGGCGTTTCAGATAACCAGCATACAAAGGCTTCGATTTGTTTTACAGGCTCTTGAGCTTCCGCTGATTTTACAATCATGTCACCGCGTGAAGTATCAATCTCATCTTCCAGAAGTAGCGTAACGCTTTGCTCTGTAGTGGCAGATTGCAATTGCTCTTCACCGATTTGAATCGCTTTAACTTTTGATTGGTAACCATTCGGCAACACAGTCACTGCGTCACCCACAGCAATTTCGCCAGATTCGATACGGCCCATAAAGCCACGGAAATCATGCAGTTCTGGATTGTCAGAAGCGTGCGGGCGGCATACGAATTGCACTGGGAACCGGAACGGCTCCAAATGCTCAGAGTGTGCTGGTGGAGCAGCTTCTAAGGTTTCGAGCATGGTGTTGCCTGTGTACCAAGGC
>DATHXI010000112.1:0-16041 GCA_035459705.1 Methylotenera sp.
TCGTGAACTCTTGATACCACTTGGACGGCTTGATTATCTTCATCAATAAATATTTGCTTCCCTAGTGGGTTAAAGTTACCTGCAGAAGCAAGGTAGAGTTTTTTAGCTTGTTTGCGCATGTAAAAAGTCAGGCCGATTAAAAAGCCAATCACTATCAACACTGCCCAAACGAATAATGATAGATACCGCGCAAGGAATGTACCCTGTTTTGTTTCTACGTCTGCCACAACCATCTGCTTGAGAGATACTGGTTTAGTAACTGGCGGATTGTTTTGTTGAATCACAACTGCTGCGGGCTCAGGTATAGTCACGGGTGTAGCCACAGGTACAGATAAGGTACTGGGTTCTGAAGTGGCTACTGAACTAGACTCTGAACCAGGTATTGGAGCACGACTGATTGCACGAGTAGCTTCTGCCGTCAGCGCTACAAATACTTGCTGCAACTGCGCTAATTTAGCGTTAAGTTTCTCCAACTCTTGCTTAAGACGCTCGTTTCTTGTGACCAGATCATCGTAGCCTGCCTGTATTTTAGGCGTCACAACAAACTGAGCGGCATCTTTCAAACCATAGCTCATTTTTAATTTTGGTTGTGACGATTGCTGACTATTGTTTGTAGCGGCAATCTTGATGGCGCTACCTTGCCTAGACAATAGCTTGATATCAGGGATAATAATCAAGCTTGCCTGGTTCGAGACATTGGCGGGGTCTAGGTTAGGCTGAATTTCACGGCTTAACTGCAAAGTTTTCGCCACGAAGCGCCGCTGCATCTTTTTATTTTTTGGATAAAATAAAACCGCTAAACTTTCAACGCTCTCACCCGGCAACATCGGCCAAGTCATAGCGATTTGCTCTGGCGGGAACAGCGCGTTTTCTTGAGCGGACTCTACTTGGAGTGGAGCTGTTTCTAAAGGTGTAGTTTGTGCAAGTAACAAATTAGTATGCATCGCCACCATTAAGGCCAGTGCGAGCTTAGTATTTTGTCGCTTGCAATCACTCAAGTTATTTTGATCTCACTCATGTAATGGCTTTACGGGCACGCGCAATCGCCGCCTTCACTTGCACAGGTGCTGTACCGCCAATGTGATTACGGCTTTGCAATGAACCTTCCAGCGTCAGCACCGCATAGACGTCTTCGCCGATTTCAGCGGCAAACTGTTGCAAGGTTGCCAACGGTAAATCGCTTAAATCTACTTTTTTATCCACAGCAAAACGTACGGCAAGTGCTACCACTTCATGCGCATCCCTGAATGGCATGCCTTTTTTCACCAGATAATCCGCTAAATCTGTGGCCGTGGCAAAGCCTTCACGCGCCGCTTGGCGCATGTTGTCTTTATTGACGGTGATACCGCGCATCATGTCCGCATAGATTTCTAACGTCACCAATAAAGTATCTGCAGTATCAAACAACGGCTCTTTGTCCTCTTGGTTGTCCTTGTTGTAAGCCAGCGGCTGGCCTTTCATCAAGGTCAGCAATGCTGTGAGGTGCCCATAAACTCTGCCGGTTTTACCGCGTACCAATTCCGGCACATCAGGATTCTTTTTCTGCGGCATGATAGATGAACCGGTACAGAACCGATCAGCAATGTCGATGAAGGCAAATCGTGGCGAACTCCACAAGATTAATTCTTCAGACAATCTTGAAAGGTGTGTCATCACTAGCGACGAAGCAAAAGTAAATTCAATGGCAAAGTCACGGTCAGAAACCGCGTCTAATGAGTTCTCGCAAACGCCATCAAAACCCAGTGTTTTAGCCACCATTTCACGGTCTATCGGATAGCTAGTACCTGCCAAAGCAGCAGCACCCAACGGCAGACGGTTAATACGGCGACGTGCATCGGCAAAGCGCTCCACATCACGTTTCAGCATTTCAACATAAGCCATCAAGTGATGACCGAACGTCACAGGTTGTGCTACTTGCAAGTGCGTAAAACCTGGCATCACTGTATCAAAATGTACTTCTGCCAAATCCAGCAAACTTAATTGCAACTTGGTCAAACCTGCAATCACTTGGTCTGTAGTAGTACGCAACCATAACCGGACATCGGTCGCCACTTGGTCGTTACGGCTTCTGCCGGTATGTAAGCGCTTACCTGCGTCACCAATCTTATCGGTAAGGCGTTTTTCAATATTAAGATGTACATCTTCCAGATCTAGCAGCCATTCAAACTGACCTGCTTCGATTTCTTGCAGAATCTCACCTAAGCCACTTTCAATCGCTTTTACATCGTTAAGACTGATGATTTTTTGTGTGCCCAACATTTGCGCATGGGCAAGTGAGCCTTGAATATCAAACACGGCCAGACGATGATCAAAACCTACCGAAGCCGTATATTTCTTTACCAACTCGGCAACAGGCTCATTAAAACGACCTGACCAACTGGTGTCTTTTTTATTGAGTGAGCCTTGTTTTTGCGGTGAGTCTTCTTGTGTTGTCACGTTCACTTATCTTTCTCTTTTAACTTTAATCTGTGGCCTGTATTTTACAGACTTAATTTTGTGCCATTATTTGGCTTATGCACGACAAATATTGTTTAATAATAATATACTTATGCGATTAGTATAATGCAAAACACAAACTTTACGATGCTGCTGACCTTGAACAACGCTGGGAATCTTGTCCGTGCGAAAAACTAGCCGCCTACCAAATATGCATAATTTGGGCGTTAATTTACGCATCTTGGTCATCATTAATGGCTTATTAGCATTATCAGCCGTGGTATTAAGTAATACGTTCAGTGGCTTTATGACCGTTATCACCAGCATCTCCGCTGTGGCACAACCCATGTTATTGCTAAGCTTGCTGTTATTGTACGTAAGTTACCCTTTATTGACCAAGCTACACTATTGGCAAGGTTTGTTGGCCATCATGCTCATCGTGCTAATCACTTGCAGTAGCATGCACGGCCTAATTTCGCAGCTACAGATATTTAATGACTTACCTACGCACGCACGCACGCTATTTTTTGTATTCGTGCTGACAGCAATCACCTTATATTATTTTAACTTACATCAGCGCGCCTATTCACCCGCAGTGGTCGAGGCAAGGCTACAAGCCTTACAAGCGCGTATTCGCCCGCACTTCTTATTCAACAGCATCAATGCCGTGCTGTCATTGATTCGCAGTCAGCCCAAACAAGCTGAAACCGCTTTAGAAGATATGGCCGATTTGTTTCGTGTGCTGATGGCGGATAACCGAGATTTAGTGCCGCTCGCCCAAGAAATCGCCCTATGTCGGCAGTATTTAGCATTGGAAAAACTGCGCTTAGATGATCGACTCATCATTCAATGGCAAATTGACGACATGCCGCCAGACGCGCTGATACCACCCTTGGTGCTACAGCCACTGCTGGAGAATGCGGTATATCACGGTATTGAACCACTCGCAGCGGGTGGCACCATCACCATTCAAATCTACACCAAGCGCAACGAAGTACATGTGGTATTAAGCAACCCCTACAGCACACAAAATAATCACCATAATGGCAATAAAATGGCGCTTAAAAATATTAAGGAGCGTTTGACCTTACATTTTGACCTTGAGGCTAACCTAAAAAGTAAGCAGTCCAATGGTGAATACCAAGTGCATATTACCCTGCCACACCAGACCAAGCCTTAACTAATGACTACGAGCCATTTAAAACTATTAATCGCAGATGACGAAGCGCCAGCACGCAATCGGCTGCGTGAATTATTAGCCGATATCGCCCATGTAAGCGTGGTGGCAGATGCCAAAAATGGTAAGGAAGCACTCGATTTAGCCAACGACCATCAACCCGACATTGTGTTGCTGGACATCCGCATGCCCAGCATGGATGGCATAGAGGCTGCGCAACACTTGCAAAAAATGACGAAACCACCTGCCATTATTTTTGCTACTGCTTTTGATAGCTATGCCATGCAGGCTTTTGATATAAACGCGGTGGATTATCTATTAAAACCAATTCGCTTCGAACGCTTACAAACCGCTATCAACAAGGCGCGGGCGCTCTTACCTAAACAACTTGAGGCGCTTGCTTCACTGAATCCGCACAGATCACATTTGAGCATTACAGAACGCGGTCGCATTCTGTTGGTGCCTATCAATGAGATTATTTATTTACGCGCTGAGCTTAAATACATTACCGTGCGCACTGCCACACGCGAATATTTGCTTGAAGAGTCACTCTCACATTTAGAACAAGAATTCGGTAATATGTTTATTCGCCTACACCGCAACTGTTTAGTGGCTAATGCTTACATTCTCGGCTTTGAAAAACGCTGTGGCGACAACGGTGACAATGGTGAAAAACAATGGGTCGCCTTATTAAAGGACATTCCCGAAACCATTAGTGTTAGTCGTCGCCAGCAGCATTTAGTACGTGAGGTATAACACCTCTACTGGTCGCTCTTGCTGTCAAAGTCTTCAATTACTTTAGCGGCCCAGTCTCTGCCGCCCAAACCAAAAGCAATCGCCAGCGCCAAAAAGATCGCGCCAAACACAATCACAAACAGTGAATGTATCAGTTGCAGCCCAACGCCCAACTGCTCTAAAGCCACAAAAAGTGCCAGTATTTGTATGCCATACTCGGCTGAAGTACTGACTACCAAGGCGCGTGAGAACTTAATACTATGCAACCACGTAAACACTAAACGGTTTACAAATCGTGCCAGCAAAGTACCAAAAATCAATACCAGAATCGCCACAATGATATGTGGCAAGTAATTGGCCAGCTGTTGTAACAATACAGCCACTTCGCTCAAGCCCAATGTATTAGCGCCAGTGATGATGAATAAAATAATCACTAGCCAATAAATGACCTGGCTAATAATACCGCTTAGGCTTAAATTAAGATTGCTATGACTCATAAAAGCCTCGAGTCCGGACTTTTGTGCAAATTTATCAAAGTGCATCAACTCCAGTAAACGTTTTATTGCAACCCTGGCTAATTTGGCTAATATCCAGCCAAAAAATAAAATCACGATCACAGCCAATAATTTAGGCACAAAATTGACCAGCTGTATCCAAAACTGATTCATCGAATTGATAAAAACATCTACTTGATATTGCATGACGATCTCCTGATGATGGCGTTAAACCTAGCATTAACGCAAAAACTAACCCCTTTTTGACTAAAATTTCTACCCTTGAAAATATTAGCTTAACCCAAACAAACGCTATTTAACAAACCCTATTTCTTCTAACTTCGTGTCACTTGCCGTGTGCTAAAATTCGAGTTATGGAGAACAAAATCATACAAGCTGCCCCTGAGAAACTCGTCATCGCTTCACGTGAAAGTGCGCTCGCCATGTGGCAAGCCAAGCACATTCAAAGCCGTTTGCAGGCGCTATATCCGCAAACTGAAGTGAGCATTTTAGGAATGACCACAACCGGCGACCAAATCCTGGACACACCACTAGCCAAAGTGGGCGGTAAAGGTTTGTTCGTGAAAGAGCTGGAAATGGCGCTGGCGGATGGTCGTGCCGATTTGGCGGTGCATAGCATGAAAGATGTACCCATGAATTTGCCTGAGGGTTTTATCCTAACCGCTACTGGCGAACGCGAAGACCCGCGTGATGCTTTTGTTTCCAATGACTTTGCGTCGCTGGAAGACTTACCTGCCGGCAGTATTGTCGGCACCTCTAGTTTACGACGTCAAAGCCAATTGCAAGCACGTTTCCCCCATTTAAAAATCGAGTCCTTGCGTGGCAATTTGCAAACACGCTTACGTAAACTTGATGAAGGCCAATATGCCGCCATTATCCTTGCCGCGGCTGGTCTGATTCGCCTTGGTCTTTCTGCACGCATTCGTAGCGTAATCTCCCCGGAACATAGCATTCCCGCTGTAGGACAAGGTGCTTTAGGCATTGAGATCAATGCCAACCGAACCGATTTAATCGCGGTATTAGCACCGCTCAACCATGCAGACACCCAAGCCTGTGTAGAGGCAGAGCGCAGCATGAGCCGTGCCCTAGCGGGCAGCTGCACCGTGCCACTGGGCGCCTATGCCACTTGTGTAGCCGATAATATTAATATCACTGGCTTTGTAGCGAGTGTGGACGGCAAACATATGCTGGTTGAAACCACCAGTGGCCATAGAAACCAAGCAGACGCTTTAGGGGAAAAGTTAGCCAATCAGTTACTGGCTAAAGGTGCGGATAAGATATTAGCCATGCTCGATCAACATTAGATGCAGAGACTTTCCAGTCACCTTTCAAACATCCATGAATAACGCCCTCAACAACATTGGCATAGCCATCACGCGGCCTGTTGAGCAAGCAAAGAAATTAAATGCATTAATCACTCATCAAGGCGGTGTAGCTATCAGCTTTCCATTGATAGATATTGTGCCTTTGACTGATTACAGCCAATTCGATAACACGTTGAATACGATTGATAATTGCGATTGGGCTATTTTTATCAGTAGCAATGCCGTGCAAAACGGCATGCCGCGTTTATTAAACAAGTTCAACCCCTTGCCTCCTCAACTACAGTTTGCTGCGATTGGTCCAGCCACCGCTGCCGAATTGACGCAGATGGGGGCACCTGAGGTGTTGATTCCCAAACATCGGTTTGATAGTGAATCGCTGCTAAGCTTGCCTGAAATGCAGGCCATGCAAGGTAAACACGTGATGATCTTCCGCGGTATTGGCGGGCGTGAGGTGCTAGCAGACACGCTCAAAGCACGCGGCGCACAAGTTACATTTGCAGAATGCTATCAGCGGGTAAACCCTCAAAGCGATTGCCTGCTACTGGAACAACTATGGCAGAATAAGCAATGCCATGCCATTGTGGTGACGAGCTCGGAAGCGATGCGCCATTTATTAGAAATGACCAATAACGGCAGCGACACCTGGATACGCAATATAGCAATTTGCGTGAACCATGCACGTATCGCTGAAGAAGCTTTATTAACTGGCGCCACCGATTTACATCTATCCATCGCCGATGCTCCAGGCGATGAAGCGATGCTAGCGTGCATACAACAAGCTGTATCTAAAACATTAAAATGACCATGAGCGATACGCAAACTTTAGCTACACCAGCGCCTGTACGTAAGCCCTCACTCTTCGCCAAGACCACACTGGTATTGGTGTTACTGGCATTGTTCACACTAGCCTGGCAATGGCTCAATACCAGACATCGCTTCAATGAAGTGGAGAAATCACTCAGTCAAAAGCTTGATGAATACAATGCACTCAATCAACAAAGCTTAGCCCTGGCAAGACAAGCAGAAGAACGCAGTACACAAGCCAATGCACGTACAGTGCTGTTAGAGCAAAAACTGAACGAGTCGCGTGACCAGCAAGAGGTACTACAAACCTTGTATGACCAACTTGCAGAAAATCGTGAAGCGACTGCCGTTGCTGAAGTTGAACAGCTCTTAACCATTGCCAATCAACAACTGCAACTTGCAGGCAATGTGAAGTCTGCCTTATTGGCACTGCAAGCAGCGGATAAACGCCTGCAACCTCTAGATCTACCACGCGCCACTCAGTTGCGCGAAACACTCCGCATAGAAATTGAAAACTTGCGCAAATTACCGCAAGTTGATGTCATCAGCATCAGCACGCAATTAGAGAGTCTGGCCGACTTATGCAGCACATTGCCGTTAATTAGTGAGGGCCAGCCTACGCTTAATGTGAATGCCGCTAAAAAGAATGCAATGCCACCGGCACACTTGAATGCTTTACAAAAATTTGGGTTTTCCGTGTGGAGCGACATCAAAAATCTGGTCACGGTAGAGCGTATCGATAAACCTGAACCGCCGCTCCTCTCTGCTGACCATGCCTTTTATTTACGCGAGAATCTAAAACTTAGATTGCTTACCGCACGAATTGCCCTGCTACAGCATGATGAAGCGACTTATAGAGCTGATCTTAAAACCGTAAGCCTGTGGCTCAGTCAATATTTTGATGCCAAACATCCTGATGCCATCAAAGCATTCAACATTCTTAAAAAGATCTCAGCTAAAGATATCAGTATTGAATTACCGGAACTGACGGAAAGCCTTTCGGCTGTGAGTCGATATAAGCTGAGCCTTGAGCAGGATAATTAGATATATGCGCCGCGGATTCTTTTGGTGGTTACTAATGTTCTTTTTACTCGTCACCGTAGTATGGTTGGCCAGTAATAACGAGGGTTATGTGCTGATTGTACGCTCGCCGTATCGCTTACAATTTTCATTCAATTTCTTACTGATCTTGATCGTGATTGGCTTTTTAGGCGTGCATTATTGTTTGCGATTCGTACATTTCTTACGGCGCTTCCCCGCCAACAAGCGCAGTAAAAGAGAAGCCCAATGGCTAAAAGCAGGTAACGAAGCTTTGCTTGAGGCGATGAACGCGCTCGTGGAAGGTGATTCTAAAACCGCCGAGGTCGCTGCCAAACGTGCGCATGAATTGATTAAGCATGCGGATCTTGAGAGATTGATTGAAACGCTAGCTGCAGAAAAAAATAAACAAGAGACTTTGTTTAAATAGTTTTTAAGCGGGTACTACCGGTTTTGCATAAGTAAAAGCGTCCGAGAAAAACGCATCTTCCGCCAAGCCATGTTGTAAAAAGCTGGCATGCGCGACTTCAACCATCGCTGGCGCACCACAACAATACACTTCACAGTCTTTTAGACTATAACCTGCTAGCCCTAACACGGCAAAATCATCCAATACCGCCTGATGTACCAAGCCGGTACGACCTTGCCAGTGATCTTCAGGTTTTGCATCCGAGAGCACTGGGATAAATTCAATATTTGGATATTCCACTGCCCAAGCCTCTGGCAGTTCCGGCATGTAAAGATCTTCTTTCGCACGCGCCCCCCAGTACAAGGTGACTTTTCTATCTATCTCTTTGTGCAATATATGCTCAATGATGCCCTTGACCGGCGCAAACCCAGTACCGCCTGCCACCATGATGATGGGTTTATTAGAATCTTCTCGCAGATAGAAACTGCCGAATGGCCCTTCAATGCGCATAATGGCCTTCTCAGGCATCTCGTTGAACACATACTGTGTGAACTGACCGTCTGGGATTAAACGTAGATGCAGTTCTAGCAAATTATCTACGTGCGGCGCATTGGCAAGTGAAAAAGCGCGACGCTTACCATCTTTAAGCAAGAACTCGATATATTGACCCGCCATAAAGTGCAAGTGCTCACTACTAGGTAATTTCAAAAACAAAGCCATCACATCATGTGACAACTGCTCTTTACGCTCTACCCGCGCCGGCATGATGCGCGGCGGAATTACCCCCGCATTCATTTCGCGACACTCTATGACTAAATCTGACAGTGGTCGTGCACAACAGAATAGCGCTTTTCCAGCAGCTTTTTCTGCATCGGTTAAGGCACCTGAAGCATAGTCACCATAATCTACCTCACCGCTCAAGATGTTACCTTTACAGGTACCACATGCGCCATTTCGGCAACCGTATGGAAGATTCAAGCCCGCATCAATGGCTGATTCCAGCACAGTTTCATACACTTTGGCCGTATAACTGTGTCCGCTGGGTTGAATGGTGATCTGATGACTCATGCTGTAAGTTCTTTAAGTAGTGTGTCTAAGTTTTTGAATGATGCTGTAATGATTAAATAATTCTTATTGTATGGTCTTGTTGTCTTAATAAACCTGTGTGTTTATTTAATCTTCCCGGCGAAACTCGCCCTCTATCACATCATCATTTGCCGCTTGTTTTGCTTGATACGCCGATGTATTCACAGGTGCATGCTTAATTGGTATCAATAACAAAATGGCAGCGATTATGTCGGTCAATACACCCGGTATGATGAGTAGTATTCCCGCAATAATGTTCCGCGCACTACCAAACATCGCTTTGACCGGATTATTGCCTTGGGTCAGGCTTTGCATCATGCGCCCTGAAAACAATAGCTTTTCGTCACGAATGAGTCGTAAGCCAAGCACGGCAACAACGACTAAGTATAATAAGGCCCACCAGCCGTATTGGTCAGCCAAGTTAATCAATAGCCATATTTCGGCAATAGGGAAAGCTAGCAAAGTCAGTATGAATATTAACCGCATTTATGTGTGATCTCCGATCAATTGAACGTATTGTGTCAATTACTTTCCTAGTCTATGGTGCCTAAAGTCTATAATTACAATAGCTTAATTTATTAAAATCTAATACCTAAATGGAACATCTAAGTTGAAAAGTTTATTTTATCGTTTTGTTGCAGTTATTTCCGTTGGATTTTTACTCAATGCGTTTTTGCTCAACGCACATGCAGGCGAAGCAAATAAAAGTATATTCAGTCTATTAGTAGAGGGTAACGCCGCTGAAGAGTTCTTGCCGCCCGATGTTGCCTTCAAACTCAATTTGAACGCCTTAGATGCTGAAAATATTCAAGCTACTTTTACCGTCGCACCAGGATATTACCTATACCGCGAACGTATCAAATTTGTGATCCCAGCAGCCAATGCTGGCAAGCCTAGCACAGCACAAGTAGCTACTATTACTTTGCCAGCCGGTGAAATCAAAGACGACCCCAACTTTGGCAAACAAGAGGTCTATCATCATGATTTTAAAGCCAACATCAAACTAGCCAACATCAGTGGCAATGAAGTGATAGTTGCCGCTACCTATCAAGGTTGCAGCGAAAAAGGTTTGTGCTACGCACCCATCAAAAAAACCATTGCAGTGAACCTCAATGAAATTATGCCCAGTGGTGCCAATATCAGCGCAGAAACAAATGACACCGATGACGCCACCACTGGCTTACTCAAAACAGGCAATCTTTGGCTAATTATTGCAGGCTTCTTTGGTGCAGGCCTGCTTTTATCCATGACACCTTGCGTGTTACCGATGATCCCAATTTTGTCGAGCATCATTGTTGGCAAACCGTCTCAAACAGCACATGCCAGCAAGCTACATAACTTTAGCTTGTCTGTAGCCTATGTACTGGGCATGGCGCTCAGCTACACACTGGCTGGCGTAGCTGCTGGACTCTCAGGCAACCTCTTAAGTCAATCATTACAAAATCCTTGGGTACTTGGTTCATCTGCCTTGGTATTCGTGCTCCTGGCTTGCTCCATGTTTGGTTTTTACGAAATCAAATTGCCAGACACGTTTGAAGATAAAGTACTGAGCGCCAGTAACAAACTCAAAGGTGGCAAATTTCTAGGCGTTTTCGTTATGGGTGTATTGTCCGCCTTGATTGTGAGCCCTTGTGTCGCAGCACCATTAGCAGGCGCATTGATTTATATCAGCCAATCTCAAGACGTTATCTTAGGCGCTACCGCACTGTTCGCACTTTCACTCGGCATGGGCGTACCACTATTATTGATTGGTGCCTCGGCAGGCAGCCTGTTACCTAAAACCGGAAATTGGATGAATACCGTACGCAATTTTTTCGGTGTATTAATGTTAGGTATGGCTATCTGGTTGGTTTCACCGGTGATTCCCGTTGGGGTTCGGCTGGCATTATGGGCAGCATTATTGATTGTTACTGCCATCTATTTAAACGCACTTGATCGTTTACCTGAGCATCATGACCATTTCGCAAAATTCTGGAAAGGCATTGCAATCATCCTATTGGTATTTGGTGTGGCATTATTGGTTGGCGCCCTTTCAGGTGCAAAATCAGCATTGCAGCCATTAAGTTTTATTGCAAGTAGCACCCAGCAACAAGCAGTCCCCACCCTCAACTTCACACGTGTTAGCAGTGTCGCTGAATTGGACAAAAAACTGGCTGAGGTCAAAGGCCAACCTGTGATGTTAGATTTCTATGCAGACTGGTGTGTGGCCTGTAAAGAATTTGAAGAATTCACGTTTAGCGATCAAAAAGTACAGCAATTACTAAAAAATACGGTGTTACTACAAGCGGATGTCACGGCCAACTCTGAGGCAGACGTTGCATTACTTAAACGCTTTGCCTTGTATGGTCCGCCTGGCATCATCTTTTTTGATAAAAATGGTCAAGAAATAACATCTGTTAAAACTGTGGGTTTTCAAAATGCCGAACGTTTCACTGCCACACTGAATAAACGCGCTAGCCAACTATAATTGTCCAATTTAAGGTTTCAACGATTCAAATGTTAAAGAGAATACTTACCGCTGCTGGCTATCTAGCCGTGATGCTAGTTTTAGGTTTTGCTATTTATTACTATTTCTTGAACCCAAATAGCACACTCAATAACTCAAGTAATGAATACGACAAACTATCTACAGCCAGCTTTTTTGCTGCCAATTTACCTAATGAGGACGGTGTAAACCAAGCGCTTAACCAGTATAAGGGTAAAATAATCGTGCTTAATTTTTGGGCGACTTGGTGCCCGCCGTGCCGTGAAGAGATGCCCGAACTCTCTCAACTGCATAGCGAAAATCAAAGTAAAAATGTGGTGGTATTAGGTGTCGCAATCGATGAAATTGGTTTGGTGAAAGAGTTTACTCGCGAGACGCCTGTCAGCTACCCGCTGTTTGCCGCTGAAGAAGAAGGCATGGCACTATATAATGATTTAGGTAATGACAAAGCTGTGTTACCTTACACCGTCATCATTGATGCAAATGGTAAGGTCGTAAAAACCTACTTTGGTCGCATCAGCAAAGCGCTTTTAGAGACCACTTTAAGACCTTTATTGCCGCATTAATCTTTTTCCTCTATGCAAAAAGCATAAGCTAATAATATCAATGGCTTATGTTCTTCATGCGAGCTAATTTCGTTTAATTTCGCGAATGTAGCTAGACAAAACCCGCTAACTTCGGCAAACTTGCGTTTATGAGTAATAGCAATTTACGCACAAAAACATCCAAAAAAGTGGTTTGCCATGCCTGCTAAGTCGGTTTTGGTACTGCATGGGCCAAACCTGAATTTACTAGGTTTGCGCGAACCCGAACATTATGGCAATGCCACCCTTAGCTCTATCAATCAAGCGTTGGTTGATAAAGCTAAACTGGCTGATGTTGCATTAGAGACTTTTCAAAGTAATGCTGAAGCCGAACTTGTCACTAAAATTCAAACATTAGCGACGAATAAAGTAGATTTTGTCATTATTAACCCTGCAGCATTCACGCATACTTCTGTTGCCATGCGTGATGCACTTGCTGCAGTTAGAGTGCCGTTTATTGAAGTACATCTCTCTAATGTTTACGCTAGAGAAGCATTCCGCCACCATTCATATTTCACTGACATCGCAGTGGGAGTGATTAGCGGCTTAGGCGCACAAGGCTATGAATTAGCTCTTGATTACGCCATAGCGAAAATTAACAGCAAAATTTAATCGTTCTTAAAACATCACATTCAAAACATTATCTCATTGGATTTGTAGGGGTTTATTATGGATTTACGCAAACTTAAAAAATTAATTGATCTCGTAGAAGAGTCAGGTATTTCCGAACTTGAACTTACAGAAGATGGTGAAAAAGTACGCATCAGCCGTAATTTCACATCTAATGCACCTGCGCAACACTACGCTAACTACGCGCCGCAACCGCAGTATGCTGCACCAGCAGCTGCGCCTGTAGCCGCAATAGAGGCTAGCGCTCCTGTAGAAGAAGGTCATGCCGTTAAATCACCTATGGTGGGTACGTTCTACCGCTCACCATCACCTGATGCAAAATCCTTTGTTGAAGTAGGCGACACCGTTGCTGTAGGTGACACGCTATGTATCATCGAAGCCATGAAGCTGCTCAATGAAATTGAGTCAGATAAAGCCGGCGTCATCAAGAAAATCCTGGTGGATAATGGCCAAGCTATTGAATACGGCGAACCACTCTTTATTATTGCTTAAGCACAGGATTTTAATTACATGGCTATGTTTGACAAAATCTTAATCGCAAACCGAGGTGAAATCGCCTTGCGTGTGCAACGTGCTTGCCGCGAGCTTGGTATCAGAACTGTTGCCGTGCACTCAGAAGCTGACCGTGAAGCTAAATATGTAAAATTAGCAGACGAATCAGTCTGTATTGGTCCTGCGCCTTCCAGTCAAAGTTACTTAAATGTGCCGGCTGTGATTAGTGCAGCTGAAGTGACGGATGCGCAAGCGATTCACCCAGGTTACGGCTTTTTATCTGAAAATGCAGACTTTGCAGAACGCGTAGAACAAAGTGGCTTTGTATTTATTGGCCCTAAAGCTGAAACGATTCGCTTGATGGGTGATAAAGTTTCCGCCAAAGATGCCATGAGAAAAGCCGGTGTACCTTGTGTGCCTGGCTCTGAAGGCGCACTGACCGATGACCCCGCTGAAACATTGCGTACTGCCAAAAAAATCGGTTACCCAGTCATTATTAAAGCGGCTGGCGGTGGCGGTGGGCGTGGTATGCGCGTGGTGCATACCGAAGCAGCGCTACTTACCTCTGTGAACATGACCAAAGCTGAAGCACAAGCTGCGTTTGGCAACCCTATGGTTTACATGGAAAAATACCTGGAGAAGCCACGCCATATTGAAATTCAAGTACTTGCTGACCAACATGGCAACGCCGTATTCTTGGGCGAACGTGATTGCTCTATGCAACGTCGCCATCAGAAAATCATTGAAGAAGCACCTGCACCTTTATTAAACACAAAATTACGTGACAAAATCGGCGAACGCTGTGCTGAAGCCTGTCGCAAAATCAAATATCGTGGCGCTGGTACCTTTGAATTCTTGTACGAAAACAATGAGTTTTACTTCATTGAAATGAATACACGTCTGCAAGTTGAGCACACCGTAACCGAAATGATCACCGGTATCGATTTAGTACAGCAGCAGATATTTGTCGCCGCTGGCGAAAAACTTAAATTCCGCCAAAAAGATATCGAATTACGCGGCCATGCTATTGAGTGCCGTATCAACGCTGAAGACCCGTACAACTTCGTACCTTCACCGGGTAAAATCAATAAATTCCATATGCCTGGCGGCCCTGGCGTACGTATTGATACACATGCTTACTCTGGCTATATCGTTCCACCGCATTACGACTCTATGATAGGCAAGCTCATCACTTATGGTGATACGCGCGAACAGGCGATTGCACGTATGCGTATTGCTTTATCAGAAATGATGATCGACGGTATCAGTACCAACGTGGCTTTGCATGCAGATCTAATGGCAGACGCAGCCTTTCATTTAGGCGGCACCAGCATTCATTACCTTGAGCAAAAACTTGGTATCTATAACAATAAATAGGCAGTACTAGCATGGCTTGGGTGTCGTTGAAAATTGAAGCACAGGATAATACCGCTGACCTGATTAGCGATACCCTGATGGAACTAGGCGCATTGTCTGCCATTATTGAAGATGCTAACGCTGAAACGATTGACGAACAGCCTATCTTTGGCGAACCTGGTGACCCGCCACCGGGCATCTGGCAACAGAATCTAGTCAGTGCCTTATTTGACGAAAGTGTAGATATTGAGCAAATCATTACTGATTTGCAACTCCAAACCAAGTTAAGCAATCTGCAATACACTACTGAAGCTATTCAAGAACAAGACTGGGTGCGTGCTACGCAATCACAGTTCGACCCTATCAGAATCACTGATGACTTGTGGATCGTGCCTACCTGGCATAGCGCACCTAACCCAGACGCACTGAATATCGTCTTAGACCCTGGCCTCGCCTTCGGCACTGGCAGTCACCCGACGACACATCTTTGCCTGGCATGGCTCACACAAACCGTTTCTGCTCAAGATACAGTGCTAGATTATGGCTGTGGTTCTGGCATTTTAGCGATTGCGGCAAAAAAACTAGGCGCACATAGTGTGGTAGGTACCGATATCGATGCACAGGCGATTCAATCTAGTTTATATAACGCCGAACAAAATAATGTGATCGCCGAGTTTTACCACGCCAGTAAATATCAAACACAGGAGTTTGATATCGTCGTTGCCAACATTTTGTCGAGTGCGCTCAGTGTGCTGGCTCCTGCACTTGCAAAATCATGCAAGGCTGGTGGTAAGATTGCATTATCTGGGATTTTACGTGAGCAAGCCGCTGATGTTTCTGCAATCTATGCCGAATGGTTCGATATGCAACCTCCGCAATTTATGGAGTCTTGGGTGCTGCTCACTGGTACTAAAAAATGCGCGCCATAACTAATTGCCCAGCCTGCCAAACCCAATTTTTTGTTACTGA
>DATHXI010000113.1:0-4309 GCA_035459705.1 Methylotenera sp.
TTGTGCACCATTTTCACATAGTGACCAGCACCGTCTGGGCCGATATATTCTGCACATGAAAAACCGCCTTCAACTGGTTTACCAGGTGTACCGCCTTCCATAGGCTCGCCGGTAATGGCGTCCACTTTAGCGGCAATGTCACGCCAGATTGGCTCTAAGCTAGCCCATGCTTTACGTGTGCCAGATGGCATGAGTGATGGGCCAAAACGCGCGCCAGTTTCACCACCTGAAACGCCAGAACCGATGAAATCAATACCTTTAGCAGTTAATTCTTTTTCGCGACGGATTGTGTCTGTCCATAGTGAGTTACCGCCGTCAATGATGATGTCGCCTTGCTCTAGGAATGGCAATAAAGCATTAATCGTCACGTCCGTTGCGCTACCCGCTTTAACTAGCAGAATAATTTTGCGTGGGCGTTTGATACTCAATACGAAAGAAGCCAAATCAGCATGACCCACCACATTCTCATGTGAAGGCTCATTCTTTTTGCATTCTTCAATGAAGTTTTCCATCTTTTTGGAATCACGGTTGTACACCGCAATGGTGTAGCCATGATCGGCTATGTTGAGGGCCAGGTTTTGGCCCATAACAGCGAGGCCTACCAGGCCAATATCAGCGTTTTTTGTGCTCATCTATCTTCTCTTTTGGAGTTGTTTAGTGGAAAGGGTTTTTTGGTAGGCAATATTATAGAACTTTTAGCAAATTAAATTGTTAAAAACTTATATAGATTAGAACTTTATTTTTAATATTCTTTTACAAATCTATCGGATTTGCATTTTGTTGCTTGGCTAGGGCGTATGCTATGCAAATGAAGATCTTTCACTACCTAAAAGTGTTTAATTTATCACTGAACATTTGCTTGTGTTTGAGCGTAGTGAATGCAAAAGCAGCTACGCAAGCCGAACCCTCAGACGCATTCATTTATGAACTGAAACAATCATTGGTCAAAGTAAACACCTCAACCAGATCCGGCGGACACGGCTTTGGTACAGGTATTGCGATTACTAAAGACCATGTAGTGACTAATTGCCATGTACTTCAAAATGCCAATGGCATCAGCGTTGCAAAATGGGGGGAAGAATTCGCGCCCGTAGCACTTCAAGCAGATTGGAAGCACGATGTGTGCATTTTGAGATTTGAGTGGGCAAATTTCAAACCCGTCCCGCTAGGCGAGTCAACGTCTCTCACTTATGAACAATCTGTGATTTCTATCTCTATGCCAAGCGACTCACCTGCACCTTATGTGGCTTTGAGTAAAATAAAAGCACTATACCCGATGGATGATAGTGAAGTAATTCGCACTGAAGCGGCTTTCTCAATCGGCGCCAGTGGTAGCCCGGTGTTTGATTATGAAGGCAAGCTGATTGGTATTAGCACCTTCAAAAGCCCGGGCCGCAGCGCTTACTTCTACAACATGTCGGTTAAATGGGTTAAAACCCTATTGCAAGCACCTGAGGTCAAGCTGAACGCCCCCCATGACTTGCCATTTTGGGACGCGCCCGATGAGATGCGCCCATTCTTCATGCAAGTAGTCTTACCCTTTCAAAACAACCGCTGGCTGGACGTGCAAAAGATTGCATCAAACTGGACAGCAAAAGAGCCCAATAACGTAGAAGCCTGGTACTACTTAGGCATGGCCGCACAGCAATTAGGCGACAAGGTAAATGCTAATGAAGATTTCAAAAGGGCGTTATCGCTACATGCCAACCACCCAGCCACCTTGCAGGCACTGGCATTGATGGCACATCAACAAGGTAATGAAGCGGAAGTTGAAAAGATTCGATTAACGCTCAAAGAGATGGACACTGATTTGGCGGAAGCTCTCAACGAAGCGTTAAAAGCCCCTGAACTAGACTACACGCACTAATACAGCCTTTGACACACTAGTTTTTGCCTTGTGGTTTGCACGCCGTGTAGGCGATTTTTTCGCCATCATTCAGCGTAGCTTCGGCACCGCTGATATCCAATGTAATGACGCCACTCGTAAAGCGTGTATTGCTGTCAGCATTTTTCGTCAGGTTCACCTCATGGTCAGGATAGATTAACCATGCATCGTTACCCTTGTTGAGCATGCGCACGTAAAAACGCTTATTACCCTCACATACATACTCGGTTGCACCTGCTGGCGTACGCGATTGCTCTTTGTTCTTAGAACCAAAAGGATTAGAGATACCCATAGAACTACATGATGGCAACAAAACCAGCAAGCCTAGTGCAAGGAATAATGAATTACGATTGATCGTCATGTTCTAGCCCGTGTCATTAAAGATGTAGATGCTCATTTTGCCAGTGTATGCCATAGGCGACAACCGCAAACATGGGCAATATTGCAGAGATAATATACACTTTAGCCTGATTTCAGTTCACCTGGTACAAATTCACAAGGTGCAAACCCCAAGTCGATTAACAATTCATAGGATTGCTATGTTCAGAAAATATGCGTTTCTCGTATTCAGTTTCTCACTTTTTTTTATCGCAAACAGCGCGTTTGCACTTGAGCTCGCAGGTATCGTAGAGCGCATGCAAGGCAGTGCCCAAATCATCAGCACTAGCGGTCAAAAAACCTTAACAGTTAAAACTGAAGTATTTCAAGGTGACCAAATCACCACGGCGAGTGATGCTGAATTATTGCTGCGCTTGACGGATGGCACCATGTTAGCGGTACGTCCCAATACCAATCTGGTGGTGACTGAATATCGTTTTAACAACAAAGACAGTAGCAATGACAATCTATTGATCAAGCTTGTAAAAGGCGGCCTGCGTACCGTCACCGGTGCCATAGGCAAAAAGAATCCGCAAAAAATCAAATTTAACACGCCCACCGCCACCATTGGTATTCGAGGCACAGACTTTGAAGTGGCCGTACTGGAAGAAAGCAAAAAAGACGCTGAAGCGGGCACTTATAACAAGGTGTTTCAAGGCGCGACTTATATTGAGAACAATCAAGGCAATCGCGTAGAAGTTGGGCCGAACCAAGCCGCATTCTCACCCGCGAACGCTCTGCAAATCGCACAACAATTTGGTTTATTGAAACAAGTACCTAACGTGTTCTTTAATGGTAAGTACGATAACCTGCTGCAAGCCTTACAGGAAGAAGCGCTGAATCGCCTGAATAGCGAAATCGCATCAAAGATACCCGGTGGTCAGATACCAAGTGAGTTGAAGAATCTAATCCCCAAACTAGGCGACATGTTTAATTAGGGATATTTAATTAGACTATTGGTAACCGGCGCGATTGAGTCTATCTAACACCGCCGCCCATTCCGGTGTATTGGGCGGTAACTCAACCAATAAGCAATCCACTTTCAAGTCATCCAAACTATGCAGCGCGCTGTACAATCGCTCCGCCACTAGTTCTGGCTGGTTGGGTAATTGAATCACAACACAATTGGGCGCTTCACCTGCGCCTATAAGCAATGCCGCACACTGCTTTTGGGCTTGCGTTAAAGCGGCAAACTCATGCATCAAGGTGGCTTTATTACTAAACAACAGCATTGGCGTACGTGGTGAATAATGCAAAGCATGCTGGCCAGGGGCTTTGGGGATAGTGGTGTCAGCCGACTTTACTTGATATGTTTGTTGCGGCATACCTGCCACTTGCGCAATTGCATCTTCGCTAATCATGCCTGGACGCAACAATAACCATTGGCCATCTGCGGTTACACTAACGATAGTGGATTCAATGCCTACACTGCATGCACCGCCATCTAACACCGGTATGGATTTACCCAAACCCGCTTCTACGTGTGCCGCAGTGGTGGGGCTTAATTGGGTGAATAGATTGGCAGATGGTGCGGCTACACTTAAGCCGCCTTGTTTAAGCAAATCAAGTGTAACCGGATGGTTTGGCACGCGCAAAGCGATGGTGGGCTCACCACCACGTACCACACGGGATACATGCTCTTGTGCAGGCAACACCAAAGTCAGCGCTCCCGGCCAAAAAGCTGTGGCAAGCTTGACTGCAGTCTCAGGAAACACAGATGCCCAATCATTCACTTGGTTAATATCGCCAATATGCACTATCAAAGGGTGATCCGCTGGGCGCTGTTTGGTTGCAAACACCTTTTGCAACGCAATATCGTTTCCAGCGTCCGCAGCCAAGCCATACACGGTCTCGGTAGGAATAGCGACTACATCGCCACGTTTAAGTAATGCAATCGCCTCGGCTAAATTAACCTGCATCAGTAACCAACCAGTAGTAAAAACGTTATTTTACTACTGGTTTATCACATAGCTTGCAAACTATCATGCCGCTTTTTTGTACGGACGTGCTGCAGGCTCCGCTTTATAGTCATGGGCAGCCAGTGGA
>DATHXI010000114.1:0-9364 GCA_035459705.1 Methylotenera sp.
CGCCGAAGTCGGCATCAATTTTCACTAAATTGACTTTAGGGAATTGGCTTTCGTATTTCTTCGCTACAGATGCTAAGGTTGGGCGATAGTAATTTTTGGCTGCAATTTCATGGCCTTCTTCAGTGTACAAATATTCAAGATAAGCTTTGGCTACTTGCTCAGTACCATGTTTCTTCGCGAACTTATCGACTACTGTCACTGGCGGTTCCGCCAAGATAGAAAGTGAAGGTACAACGATCTCGAACTTGCCTACACCCAATTCTTTTTGCGCGAGGAAAGCTTCATTTTCCCAAGTCAGCAATACGTCACCAATACCGCGCTCAACGAAAGTAGTGGTGGATCCTCGTGCGCCGGTATCCAATACGGGCACGTTTTTCAACAACTTGCCCACGAACTCTTTGGTTTTAGCTTCGTCACCACCATATTTTTTCTGTGCAAATGCCCAGGCCGCTAGGTAATTCCAACGTGCACCACCAGAGGTTTTAGGATTAGGTGTAATCACAGAAACGCCTGGTTTCACCAGATCATCCCAATCTTTAATGCCTTTTGGATTGCCCTTACGTACCAGTAATACGATGGTTGAAGTGTAAGGCGAGCTGTTATGTTGCAAGCGTTTTTGCCAGTCTTTAGGAATCAATTTACCTTTTTCGTACAGTTGATCCACATCATAAGCAAGTGCTAGTGTCGCCACATCTGCATCTAAACCATCAATAATGGCGCGTGCTTGTTTGCCAGAACCGCCATGAGAGGCTTTCACTGTGACTTTATCGCCAGTTTTAGCCAACCAGTATTTGCTGAATGCCGCATTAAAGTCTTGGTATAGCTCACGGGTTGGGTCATATGACACGTTGAGTAAAGTAATGTCCTTAGCAGAAGCAGTAATTGGCGCCGCCACGCCGAACGTTGCAGCTAGCAACGCAATAGTTAAAATAGATTTTTTCATTTTGATCCTTAATTAATAATAGTTTTAAGTATTTCTTCTTCTATAAACAATGGCATTCCATGTATTTGCTCCTTAGAAGTTCATCCATTGCCAAGTGGTTCAAAGCAATGGATGAGGTTTTTGTTGATTGGTCTTAAGGTTAGAAAGCCACCTGTAATCTAGCGAGTAATGCATTCTCACTTTCGCGATCACGTACATTGCTACCACTTGCATTAATTGGTGTGATGCCGATGCCAGCGCCACCGTCAAACTTGGTATGTTCGTAGTTCAGTGCGATTTTGGCGTTTGAGTTCAAATACCAATTCACACCTGCTGTCCAAGATTTTGCAGATTTGGCACTCTCGGATAAGTTGGCATAAGTGCCCGTTGAGAATGACGTACCGGCTTTATTTTTAAAGGTATCTTCGTCCAGGTTAAGTTCGCTGTAGCGTGCTACAAGCTCCCAAGCACCCCAGCCACCTTTATCAATGTCGAAATCATTTTTCGGTTTTACACCTTTGAATGATGCATCTTCGCCAGTAATTAAGTAGCTGGCAGCAATTTGCCACGCATCATGAGTAAGTTTTTGGTTTGAGCCCGCTACAAATACAGTAGGCGCATTGCTGGTGGTGCTAGTGAGTAAACTTACGTCTTGATTAACGCGTGCGTATTCTGCAGTTAATCCCAACGGACCGTAGTAGTAGTTTGCTTGCGGTGTAATGCGCGTACGTTTGCCATCAGCCACTGCTGCGCTACCATAACGGAAGAAGGTTTGTTGACCATTGCTAAGGTAGCTAGGCAAACCATTTCTTGTTGCATCTGCTGCGGACGTATTAGTGAAATCCAGGTTTCTTTCACCATCAATATTTGTGTAGGTGCCGGCAATACCGAAGCCTAAACCAGCCAATGCATTTGTTTCGTCTTTAAATGGCGTGGCAAATAAACGTGCAGTGACCTCTTTACTGCCGTCAAACTCTGTACCCGTGCTTGCATTGCCGCCATCAACAACACCATTGTTCACGCCAACTGCATAGTTGAGTTTGTCGCCGAATAAATCACCATAGACAGAAACACCGATATCACGATTCGGCAAAATGGCATTAGTCACATAGCTGCGCTCAACAAACTTAATGTCGCCGCCACCTTGCAAACGCTCTAAACCAACAAACGGTTTATATTTACCAGCGCGAATCTTAAATGCTGGGTCCAAGCGCGCATCAATGTACGCATCAACAGCAGATGCGCTGCCGCCTGCAAATTCTGGGGTGAAACGGAAATCATATTTCCCTAAAACCGTACCTTCTATGGTTGGGCGCACACGGCGTAATAACCCGGTGTCATTTGCGTCATGGAATCCGTTTGCATCCAGATTGCCAGCGCGGTTGTTGCTGCGGTTACGTACATCATTGGCACCGTCTTTGTAAGAGCGGTAATCCGCTTGTAGCAGGCCGCGTAACTTGATGACATTTTTGCCGTCAGCAGACTCCAAGCCAAAGCCCTTTTCACTTGCCTTGACGACAGGTGTTGATTTTTTCGCAGCAGCAGTATCTTCTTCTAATATCTCGCCTTTGCGTGCCAAAACTTTTACTTGCTGACTGAGTTCTTGCACCAAGCCACGCAGCTCTTCAAGTTCCGCACTGTCATTAGCGCTGGCTGTAAATGGTGTTGAAATTAAGCCACTTGCGATAAGTATGGTGGCGATTTTTTTATATTGAAATTGCATCATAAACCCCTGAATATTTGAAAACATCCAGCTTTCTGGTCTGTCTAGTTGATAAATTTTGAATTTTGTTAATTTCCCGCCACTGCGCGTGAGGTGAATACAGGCACAGAAGGCTTATTTTTTTGTACATCTTGTGTAAACCGTAGTTTTTCGCGTTTCTCAATTTGCGTCACCCGACCTTCATGCAACACAATTTCGACAGATCCAAAGCCAGATCCAAGCTGTAACTCTTCTACAGCACGTAAGATTTCTTGTGCGACATCTTGTTTATTAATGGTGTGTGACATGATTTGGTTTCTTCTCATAAAAGCGAATGCATGCACTATATGAAAGTTATTTAATAATTAAAAATAATTTATTTTTATATTGTTATAACTATTAAGAATATAAATTCTGTTAATTTGCCCTAAAAGCCTAACAGGCAGGGCTATTTCTTCGTTCTAATTCCAATTCATTGAATTGATTGGTATAATGCGGGGATAATTTTTCGATGGGCTTTGTGCCCATTTTTTGTTTCTGCAACTTACGCATCAATATTTAAAAATATTGCCAAGTTGTCAGGGGCTTTTAAGCAAGGTTTGAGGGTAGTGAAGCGATGCAAGATTTGCATACATTGATAGAAAAGTCGGTAAGCCAGTTGGGCTACGAGCTTGTTGATCTCGAGATTTCGAATCGCGGTAAATTGTTACGTGTATTTATTGATAAGCAAAACCCGGTAGACGTTAAAGACAGCGTCAATATTGATGATTGCGTGCTAGTGAGTAACCAGCTTGGCAATTTGCTAGCAGTTGAAAACGACATCGACTACGACCGCTTAGAGGTTTCTTCAGCCGGTATGGACCGTGTACTGAAGAAAGAAGCAGATTTTGTTCGTTTCATAGGTGAGCGTGCGACGGTTAAATTGCGTATGGCTATGGAATTGGCGCAAGGTAGTAGTGCAGAAAAAGTAACAAGAAAGAATTTTTTAGGGTATTTACGTGGGTTAGAGGATGGTATGTTGCTGTTGGAATGCGAAGGTGTGATACATAAAATCGCGCTTACTAGCATTGATAAGGCGCGTTTGAATCCAGAGTTCTAAATACATAGTCGTTAGTATTTTAGAGCGGTTAACTTGCAATTTTTAGTCGGAGATAGATGATGAGTCGTGAAATTTTATTATTGGTAGATGCCTTGGCGCATGAAAAAAACGTAGGTAAAGAGGTCATCTTTATTGCGTTAGAGCTAGCATTGGCTTCAGCCACCAAGAAAAAACATCATGATGACGCTGATGTGCGCGTGTCGATTAACCGTGAAACTGGTGAGTACGAAACATTTAGACGCTGGCAGTATGTTGAATATGATTTGCTAGAAAATTCAGCCTATCAAATCGACGAGGAAGACGAGCGTTCAAAAGGTCTGAATATCGGCGACTATTACGAAGAGCCTTTAGAAAGCATCGAGTTTGGCCGTATCGGTGCACAAGCTGCGAAACAAGTCATTCTGCAAAAAGTACGTGAAGCTGAGCGCGAGCAAATCTTAGAGGATTTCTTGGCGCGTGATGAAAAATTGGTCACCGGCGTGATTAAGCGTATGGAAAAAGGCAATGCGATCATTGAAGTAGGTCGTATCGAATCTTTATTGCCGCGCGAACAAATGATACCGAAAGAAAATCTAAGAGTAGGTGACCGTGTACGTGCTTATCTTTCACGCATCGAGCGTGGTGGTCGTGGCCCGCAATTGATTCTTTCAAGAATCACACCTGACTTTTTGGTACGTTTATTTGAGTTAGAAGTGCCTGAGATTGAAGAAGGTTTGTTAGAGATTCGTGCAGCCGCACGTGACCCAGGCTTACGTTCAAAAATCGCGGTAAAAACCAACGATCAACGTTTAGACCCTGTAGGTACTTGTGTTGGTATGCGTGGTTCACGCGTACAAGCGGTGACTGGTGAGTTGGCTGGCGAGCGCGTGGATATTGTGTTGTGGTCTATGGAGCCAGCGCAGTTCGTGATTAACGCTATGTCGCCGGCTGAAGTGTCTAGCATCGTGGTCGATGAAGATGCGCACAGCATGGATGTAGTGGTGGACGAAGAGCAATTAGCATTGGCGATTGGCCGTAATGGTCAAAACGTGCGTTTGGCTTCTGAATTGACTGGTTGGACACTGAACATCTTAACAGTTGACCAAGCTGCACAGAAAAACCAAGAAGAGTATGCAAGTGTCAGCCAACTCTTCATGGAAAAATTGGATGTGGATGAAGAAGTGGCAGAGATTCTTGTGCAAGAAGGTTTTAGCACATTGGAAGAAATCGCTTATGTGCCGCTTGCAGAGATGAATGAAATCGACGCGTTTGATGAAGACACGATCGAAGAGTTACGTAAACGTGCACGCGCTGCTTTATTGACTGAAGCAATTGCTAAAGAAGAGAAAGTAGAAGAAGCGGCTGAAGATTTGCTGGCGATGGAAGGCATGGATGACGAAACTGCTCACTTGTTAGCATCTAAAGGCGTGGCAACGATGGATGACTTAGCTGAGTTGGCAGTTGACGAATTGGTAGAGCTGACTAATATGGATATTGAACGTGCAAAAACGCTGATCATGACAGCGCGCGCACCCTGGTTTAAATAAACTGGTTCAAATAAGTTAGACGTATTTATCGGTAGTAGTCACTCACTAGAATAGCAAGTAAGTAGTAATGCTAGGCAATAAAGCTTAGAAAAAGAACACTGGAGCAACAAGATGGCACAAACAACCGTAGAACAATTTGCTGGCGAATTAAAGCTGCCAACAGCATTGTTATTAGAGCAGCTGAAAAGTGCTGGCGTGCATAAGTCAAATGCTGAAGATCAGCTAAGTGAGGCTGATAAAACAGCATTGCTGGAACATTTGCGTAAAGAACACGGCACGCTTGCGCCTAAAAATAAAATCACGCTGACACGTAAATCAAGTACTGAAATTAAAAAGACTGACAGTATGGGTAAGGCACGCACCATTCAAGTTGAAGTGCGTAAAAAACGTGTGTTAGTTCGCAGTGATGAGGCAGATTTAGGTGAGCAAGAAGATGGCGTGGCAGTTGAGACTGAAGAAGTATTGGAAGCGCCAATTGAGCAAGCTGAAGTGATTGAAGCTGCAGTGCCGGAAGTAGAAGCGACGCCTGTAATCGTTGAACCGCCAGTAGCGCCTGTTGTAGTGCCTGAACCAGTTCCTGAGCCGGTTGTAGAAACGACGCCTGTAATTGTCGAACCGCCAGTGGCGCCTGTTGTAGCGCCTGAACCAGTCGTAGCAAAACCAACGATTAGCCGTAAAGATTTATTAGGTGCTGATGAGATTGCGCTACGTGAGCATGAGGCCAAACGCCATGCGACATTGGCAGCTATGCAAGCTGAAGATTTGCGTAAGAAACAAGAGTTGGCGCAACGCCGTTTAGATGAAGAAGCAAGAAAATTGGCAGAAGCAGAAGCCGCTAAAGTCAAGGCGGCGAAACTTTCTGAAGGTACTTTGCATAAACCGGTGGCTAAAGAAGGTGTGGCTAAGCCAGCAGCGAAAGATGCGAAAAAAGGTAAGAGCAATAATAAAGAATGGACCGATGCCGAGAATAAAAAGCGTGGCTTAAAAACACGTGGTGATGTGGCTGGTGGTCAAGGTTGGCGTGCGCCTAAAGGTAAAAATAAATCGCACAGGTCAGATGATGATGACCAGCAACACGCGTTTACTGCGCCAACTGAGCCTATCGTACATGAAGTACTAGTGCCAGAAACCATTACCGTGGCTGACTTGGCACATAAGATGTCAGTTAAGTCTGGTGAAGTTATCAAAACATTAATGGGCATGGGGATGATGGTAACCATCAACCAAGTGCTAGACCAAGAAACGGCAATTATTATTGTAGAAGAGATGGGTCACAAAGCTTCTGCAGCTGCGCCAAATGATCCGGATGCATTCATTGCTGAAGCTGAACATGCTGAAGCGGTGATGGAAACGCGTCCGCCAGTGGTTACGGTGATGGGTCACGTTGACCATGGTAAAACTTCTTTACTTGATTATATCCGTCGTAGCCGTGTGGCTTCCGGCGAAGCTGGCGGCATTACACAGCACATCGGTGCCTATCACGTAGAAACACCGCGCGGCATGGTGACGTTCTTAGATACACCAGGCCATGAGGCGTTTACCGCCATGCGTGCCCGTGGTGCGAAAGCGACCGACGTCGTGATTCTTGTAGTATCTGCGGATGATGGCGTGATGCCACAAACCATTGAAGCGATTCACCATGCTAAAGCAGCGGGTGTTCCGTTGGTCGTTGCTATTAACAAGATCGATAAACCTGATTCACAGCCAGAGCGTGTGAAAATGGAGCTGGTCGCACAAGAAGTGGTACCAGAAGATTTTGGTGGCGAAGTAATGTTTAGAGAAGTATCAGCGAAAACAGGTCAAGGTATTGATGAGCTGTTAGAGGCTGTATTGTTGCAGGCTGAAGTATTAGAGCTACAAGCACCTAAAAATACACCGGCAAAAGGCTTGGTGATTGAAGGTCGTTTAGATAAAGGTCGCGGCCCAGTCACTACTATCCTCGTGCAATCAGGTACGCTTAAACGCGGCGACATGATTTTAGCAGGCTCTACTTTTGGTAAAGTACGTGCGATGTTGGATGAAGCGGGTAACGATATTAAAGAAGCTGGCCCATCGATTCCAGTGGAGATTCTAGGTCTATCAGACGTGCCAAGCGCAGGTGAAGAAGTCATTGTGTTGAACGATGAGCGTAAAGCGCGTGAAGTTGCATTGTTCCGTCAAGGTAAGTTCCGCGACGTGAAGTTGGCCAAACAACAGGCAGCTAAACTCGAAAACATGTTCGAACAAATGGCTGAAGGTGAAGTCCAAACTCTTGGGTTGATCATCAAATCTGACGTACAAGGTTCATACGAAGCGTTGGCAACCAGCCTGCAAAAACTTTCTACTTCAGAAGTGAAAGTGAACATCATTCACACTGGCGTAGGTGCAATTAGTGAGTCTGACGTTAACCTGGCGGCGGCTTCTAAAGCGGTATTGATCGGCTTTAACGTACGTGCTGACTCAGGCGCACGTAAACTGGTTGATACGCTAGGTGTAGATGTTCGTTACTACAACATTATTTATGAAGCGGTAGACGAGATCAAAGCAGCACTAGGCGGTATGTTGGCGCCAGAGCAAAAAGAAAGCATGATCGGCACGGTTGAAGTGCGTGAAGTATTCCGTATTTCTAAAGTAGGCGCGATTGCCGGTTGTTATGTACAAGACGGTATGATTAAACGTAACTCAAAAGTACGCGTATTACGTGCTAACGTGATTGTGCATACCGGCGAACTGGATTCACTCAAACGCTTTAAAGATGACGTTAAAGAAGTTAAAAACAACTTCGAATGTGGTTTATCACTGAAAAACTACAATGACATTGAAGTGGGTGATATTTTAGAAGTTTATGAAATGGTTGAAGTGGCAAGAACACTCTAATGGCTAAAGATTTCTCACGTAGTCACCGCGTTGCAGAACAAATGCAGCGCGAGCTGGCGGATCTGCTGCAATTTGAAGTAAAAGATCCGCGTGTTGGCATGGTCACCATCACTGCAGTTGAAGTGACTGGCGACATGGCGCACGCAAAGATTTTTTACAGCGCGGCAAAAGCCAGTGCCAGCATGCAGCAAGGCCTGGAAAAATCTGCGGGTTATTTGCGCACACAACTGGCTAAACGCATGTTGCTACGCACAGTGCCGCAATTGCACTTTGTATATGACGCATCCATTGATAATGGCATGAAGATGTCAAAACTGATTGATGCAGCCTTGGCTTCCAACCCAGACAAATCGTAATCGTTTTGTCTCAAATCTAGTCGTCAATATCCATCCCTTGCAGTACAAAAGACCTAAAAAACATATCAGCGGTGTGTTGCTGCTAGACAAGCCATTAGGCTTTTCGTCTAACCAGGCATTGCAAAAAATTAAATGGCTGTTACAAGCAGCTAAGGCGGGACATACCGGTACTTTAGACCCGCTTGCGACAGGCTTGTTGCCATTGTGTTTCGGCGAAGCTACCAAGTTCGCGCACTATTTAACCGATGCCGATAAAACCTACGTTGCCACCATTAAGCTCGGTATTACCACGAATACTGGCGATGCCGAAGGCGAGATTCTAAGCACGCAAACGGTGAATGTCAGTCAAGCACAATTCGAACAAGCATGTAAGCAGTTTGTAGGCGAGATTACCCAGATCCCACCTATGTATTCAGCCTTGAAGCATGAGGGTAAGGCGCTTTATGAATATGCACGTGCCGGGGTGGAGATTGAACGCAAAGCGCGTAACGTTTATATCCATGAGATTAAAGTCGATTCTTTTGCTGAAGATGTCGCAGTAATCACTGTGACCTGTAGCAAAGGTACGTATATTCGTACTTTGGCGGAGGATATCGGCAAGCAGCTTGGTTGCGGCGCGCATTTGATTGGTTTACGCAGGACTGCCTCGGCGAACTATCAAATTGCACAGGCGATTACATTAGAGCAATTTGAGGCAATGTCTGCAGAGCAGCGTATGTCGGCATTATTGCCTGAAGACAGCGCAGTGATGCATTTGCCAGCAGTGACCTTTGATGATGATAGGGTGCATTATTTACAACAGGGCCAGGCGGTTTGGCAGGGCGGTGTGATTCCTCAAGGATTATTGCGCTTATATACTGAGAACCAGCAATTCCTGGGCTTAGGCGAGTTGCAGCCAGATGG
>DATHXI010000115.1:0-4211 GCA_035459705.1 Methylotenera sp.
ACTAAGTCACCTGTTTTCATTGCTTTTGTAATTGAAGCTGTAGTTGCATCTAGAGCACGGCCTGCTGCTGCTTTTGAAATACCTGCTGCTTTTGCAATATCGTCAATCAGTTCAGATTTATTCACGTGTAATCCCCTCTCAAGGTTTATTAAATAAAGACTTCGTTGTCTTGTTTGGGTATTGAATACCCGTATCAGCTTTATATCAAGCCAACAAAGGCTGTGTCAAGCTTTTATCGGCATGTTATTTCACTTATTTTTTTAATGCTTTGTTGTAACTGCAGCTGTTGTTACAGTTTCTGTTGAATTATCAGTGGCTTGAACATCTTTTGCAGGCGTATCGCTGGTTTCAGGCATTTCTGGCAATGGCTCAGGCTTAGAGGCCAGTGCCAATGACAATACTTCATCAATCCATTGCACAGGATGGATATCCAGCTGATTTTTGATGTTTTCTGGGATTTCTGCCAGGTCTTTTACGTTTTGCTGTGGGATCAACACGGTTTTAATACCACCGCGGTGTGCAGCAAGTAGCTTCTCTTTCAATCCACCGATTGGTAACACTTCACCTCTTAGCGTAATCTCACCTGTCATTGCCACATCTGCACGCGCAGGAATGCCAGTTAGAATTGAAACCAGGGCCGTTGTGATGGCAATACCTGCACTTGGGCCATCCTTAGGTGTTGCACCTTCGGGGAAGTGAATATGAATGTCATTCTTCTCATAAAAATCATTGCTGATACCTAAACGCTGGGCACGGCTACGCACGACGCTCATCGCGGCCTGTGTAGACTCCTGCATCACATCACCGAGTTTACCGGTGGTGGTGGTTTTACCTTTACCAGGCAACAATACCGCTTCAATGGTTAATAATTCACCACCTACAGATGTCCACGCCAAGCCTGTGACTTGCCCAACTTGATTTTCTTTGGCGGCAATACCGTAATCAAACAACTGAACGCCCAAGTACTTTTCCAAGGTCTTTGGTGTCACATTAATCTTCTTAGGTGCTTTCGCACCTTGTTTCGCCTTGGAGGTAATCAATTCTTTGACCACTTTACGGCAAACTTTAGCAATCTCTTGATCCAGTCTACGTACACCAGCCTCACGTGTGTAATAACGCACAATGTCACGCAGCGCAGTCTCAGAGACATGAATTTCATGCTCTTTAAGGCCATGTGTTTTCAATTGCTTAGGCAATAGATAACGTACTGCAATATTTACTTTTTCGTCTTCGGTGTAACCCGCAAGACGAATAATCTCCATACGATCCAATAATGGCGCGGGGATATTCATTGAGTTGGCCGTTGCTACAAACATCACGTCAGATAAGTCGTACTCGACCTCAACGTAGTGATCGGCAAACGTATGGTTTTGCTCAGGGTCCAGTACTTCCAACAATGCTGAAGATGGGTCACCCCTAAAGTCTTGACCTAGTTTATCCACTTCATCCAGCAAGAATAATGGGTTTTTAACACCCACTTTACTCATGCTTTGCAAGATTTTACCTGGCATAGAACCAATATAGGTACGTCTATGACCGCGAATCTCAGATTCATCACGTACACCGCCCAGTGCCATACGCACAAATTTACGATTCACAGCTTTAGCGATACTTTGACCTAAGGAAGTTTTACCTACGCCTGGTGGACCGACCAAACAAAGAATCGGTGCTTTGATCTTATCTACGCGCTGTTGCACCGCAAGATACTCAACAATACGCTCTTTGACTTTCTCTAAACCATAATGGTCGCCATCCAGTATCGACTCAGCAGTCAATAGGTCTTTACTGATTTTTGTCTTTTTCTTCCATGGCAGATTGATAAGCGTATCAATGTAGTTACGCACCACAGAAGCTTCAGCTGACATCGGTGACATCAGTTTTAGTTTTTTGAGCTCACTTGCCACTTTGGCAAGCGCCTCTTTAGGCATACGAGCAGCTTCTATGCGCTTTTCGAGCTCCTCCATGTCAGCGTTTTCGTCTTGCTCGCCCAGCTCTTTTTGAATCGCTTTGACTTGCTCATTCAAGTAATACTCGCGCTGCGTTTTTTCCATCTGGCGTTTCACACGGCCACGAATACGCTTCTCTACTTGCAAAATATCAATTTCGCCTTCCATGAGGCGCAACAAATGCTCTAAACGTTCAGCCACACTGAACATTTCCAATATCTTTTGTTTCTCGTCGAGTTTTAGCGTGAGATGCGCTGCAATGGTATCAGCCAAGCGACCGGCTTCGTCAATAGTCGCTAATGAAGTCAGTATTTCAGGTGGAATCTTTTTATTGAGTTTGACATACTGGTCAAACTGCGTGAATACAGTACGCATCAACGCCTGAATCTCGTTATCACTCACTGAGTCCGGAATAAGTTCAGCCTGTGCCGCGAAGCATTCTTCTGTCTCAATAAAGCCTGTGACTTTGGCGCGCTGCACGCCTTCTACCAATACCTTTACTGTGCCATCCGGTAGTTTCAGCATTTGTAGCACAGTGGCAATCGTACCCACTTCGTACAGATCGTTCGCGTCAGGTTCGTCTTTATTGGCTGATTTCTGTGCGACCAATAAAATCTGTTTGTCGCCATCTGAAGCGATTTCCAGCGCCTTGACTGATTTAGTACGGCCAACAAATAATGGAATTACCAAATGCGGGTAAACAACCACATCGCGCAAAGGCAGAACCGGTAGTAAGCCATTATCTGGTGTGTATAAAGGTAATGATTGTGTCATGAATAGACTCTCTAAAATTAAGCTAAAAAGTTAAGCCAAAAACGCCTATACATATATTGATGGGGTTGAATATAAACAGTTCAACCCTTGTTTTAGTAGTTTAAGCCTAAAATTGACACTTAAGGCTTAAGTTTAAAATAAATAAGGGATATTTATTTAGTGGGTAAAACGAGTCAGCAATTACACGCGCCAAGCTTAGATTGGGCTCTAAGCCTTAGCAACGTGTAAATTGATTAGCCAACTGCTTCTTCTGATGGTTTATCTTCGTAAATCAACAACGGTGGTGTGTCACCACGAATCACACTTTCATCGACTACGACTTTACTTAAATTGGCGATTGAAGGTAATTCGAACATGATCTCTAGCAAAGCATGTTCCATAATAGAACGTAGACCACGCGCACCTGTTTTACGCTCAAGTGCTTTTTTCGCGATCAACAACAATGCTGACTCTCTGAACTCCAGGTCCACGCCTTCCATCTTGAATAACTTGATGTATTGCTTGGTCAATGCATTTTTGGGCTCAGTCAAAATTGTCATCAGCGCAGCTTCATCTAATGACTCTAGCGTAGCAACCACTGGCAAGCGACCGATAAACTCTGGGATAAGGCCAAACTTGATGAGGTCTTCCGGCTCAACATCACGCAATACTTCACCGACCGCACGCATGTCATCTTTGCTTTTCACTTCCGCGCCAAACCCGATGCCACCTTTTTCAGAGCGTAAACGAATCACCTTCTCAAGGCCATCAAACGCGCCACCACAGATAAACAAAATATTAGTGGTATCGAGTTGCACGAACTCTTGGTTTGGATGCTTACGGCCACCTTGTGGCGGAATTGAAGCAACCGTACCTTCGATTAGTTTCAGCAAGGCTTGTTGCACGCCCTCACCTGACACGTCACGCGTGATAGATGGATTGTCTGACTTACGGGAAATCTTATCCACTTCGTCAATGTAAACAATACCGCGCTGCGCTTTCTCGATATCGTAATCACATTTTTGCAAGAGTTTTTGCATGATGTTTTCAACATCTTCACCGACGTAACCTGCCTCTGTCAGCGTGGTCGCATCGGCCATCACAAACGGCACATCAAGTAAGCGCGCCAATGTTTGCGCAAGCAACGTTTTACCTGAGCCAGTTGGGCCAATCAGCAAAATATTACTTTTGGCGATTTCCACTTCGTCTTTTTGACCGCCATCTGCAAGGTTGTTATGACCTAAACGTTTGTAATGGTTATACACCGCAACCGCTAAGTTCTTCTTAGCGTGGGTTTGACCGATAACGTATTGGTCTAAAATCTTGCAGATTTCTTGAGGGGTAGGCAGGCTGCTATCAGTTGATTTCAAGCCATCTGTGTTTTGAACTTCTTCTTTGATGATGTCGTTGCACAAATCAACGCACTCGTTGCAGATGAACACAGAAGGTCCTGCAATCAGTTTTTTTACTTCATGTTGGCTTTTGCCACAAAATGAACAATAAAGTAATTTA
>DATHXI010000116.1:0-5429 GCA_035459705.1 Methylotenera sp.
AAGAGGAACAATGGCTAGACCTAGCCAGACTTGAGCGAGTGTATTGTTAATAGGTATGATTGAAGCAGCGGATTGTATGGCGCTTTTAACGACCTCAAGCACAGGACGCGAAGCGGCCACCACCATGACGACAAAAACAAACAGCGGCTCAGTATAATGACGAGATTCAACGTAACTTATTGCTTGGTGACCGCCTGAGAATATTGCGAGTAGCCCAATTAAGATAAATGCCCAAAAACCAAAGACTACTTCAACTTCACCCAATAGATGAAATAGCCCTGCATGATTTGGATGTCGATGAGCAAGTACTGCAAATGATTTCGCAGTGAATGTATGGACCAAAGCCAGTGCGAAAATAATAGCCGCAACTACATTCATATCATGAGATATCAAGTCTGTTGATCACTTTCCGTAATCTCGCGCAACAGCTTGAAAATCTCCCGACTACTTTTAGGAGGTTTGCTGGCAGCTAGTTCTTTTTGCGCGTTGCGTACCAAAGTGCGTAGTTGCTGGCTATCCGTTTTGGGATGTAATGCAATAAATTCCGATAGCGCATTTGGGTCGTTAATCAAGCGATCACGCCAGCGTTCCAAGCCGTGGAAGTAGGCATTTTCAGCAGTGTGTTTGCCATCCCAACGCGCTAACTGTTCCATAATCGGTGCAGTATCAATTTCACGCATCAATCTGCCCAGATATTGACGATGGCGTCTAATCGCACCATTGGCAGTGATTTTTTTAGTATCAAGTACGGCAGTATGTAGTGCTTCAGGCAGGTTTAACTTTTCTAGCTTGTCTTTTGGCAGCTCACAAAGGCGCACGCCTAGTGCTTGCTGAGCATCTGCCTCCGCTTTGAGTTTAGTCTTACTTGGCGGCAGATCAGCTTCTAAATCAGTGTCATTGATTAATTCAATGGCTGGGTTTGTCTTTTTAGGTTTCATACTGCGGTATTATAACAGCCTTAAAGTTCAGTTTTTAATGCATATTTTAGCGCCTGTGATTTAGTGCGTTTGTTGAGAGATGAAAGAGTTATGGCAGATTCAGGATTTACCTATTCTTTAGATGAAATTAAGCAAATGTCTGAGGATGTGCTTAAAGTGGCTAAGTCGCATGGCGCCACTGAAGCAGAAGCAGAGTTAAGTTTGAGCATCGGCCAGAATGTTTCGGTGCGTATGGGTGAAACCGAGACTATCGAATACAACCGCGACAAAGGGATGTCAGTTACTGTTTATTTTGGTAAACAAAAGGGCCATGCCAGCACTTCAGATTTGAGTGCACAAGCCTTAAAAGATACGGTAGCCGCCGCTTGTAATATCGCTAAGTACACCGCAAAAGATGAGTTTTGCGGCTTAGCTGATGCGAGCCTGATGGCAACTAACATTCAAGATTTGGACTTGCATCATCCTTGGGATATCACTGTGGATGAGGCTGTCGCGATTGCAAAAGTGTGTGAAGCCGCAGCACTCGATGTAGATACCAGAATCACTAATTCCGAAGGTGCTAGTGTGTCCACTGGCTCAGGTTATTTTGCCTACAGTAATAGCCACGGCTTTACCGGAGGTTATCCTAGTTCGCGGCATGGCGTCAGTTGTTCAGTGATAGCTGAGTCTGAAGCCAATATGCAACGTGATTATTGGTATAGCACAGCACGTGATGCTGCAGATTTGCAGACTGCAATGGAGATTGGCAAGATTGCAGGTGAACGTACAGTGCGCCGCTTAGACGCAAAGAAAATCAAAACATGCCAAGTGCCGGTTTTATTCGAGGCATCACTGGCGAGCGGTTTGATTTCATCACTGATTAGTGCGATCTCAGGCGGTAATCTTTATCGTAAATCATCATTTCTTCTCGATAGTTTAGGTAAACAGGTTGCTTCTCCATTATTGAATATCACAGAAGAACCGCATCTCAAAAAAGGACTAGCAAGCAGCCCATTCGATAGTGAAGGGGTAGCCACGAAGTCACGTCAATTAGTGCAAGATGGCGTATTGCAAGGCTATGTACTCTCAAGTTATTCAGCTCGAAAACTCGGCATGCAAACTACTGGTAATGCAGGTGGCAACCATAACCTGATTGTGCAATCTGGCACTCACGACTTTGCTGGCTTATTGAAGCTGATGGGTACGGGTTTGCTAGTGACAGAGTTGCTCGGTCACGGCATGAATATGGTGACTGGAGATTACTCAAGAGGCGCGGCAGGTTTTTGGGTGGAGAATGGGGTCATCGTGCATCCGGTAGAAGAGATTACGATTGCGAGCAATATGGCAGATATGTTGAAAGCAATAGTAGCGATTGGCAATGATGTGCTGGTGCAAGGCTCGAAACAAGTCGGGTCTATTTTGATTGAGCACATGACTGTGGCGTCTGAGTAAGCCAGTACAGACTGAGAGCTAAGCGGTTTTCAGTATGTGATTTAGCAATAAAAAAGCCCCAGATTCTGGGGCTTTTTTATTGCACATTAATGACTACTTGTTATTTTGTCAGCAGGTTCTGCTTCTTCAAAATCATCTTTAACTAATTCTTTTGGTACTTTCCCATCCTGTACCTGACTGGCGCGTCTTTGTAGATAAGCATCACGAGTGAATGCATAAGGATCTAGTGATGCTTCATCAATCAAGTCGCTGGCAGTGAGTAACTCGGTACGTCGGTCTATTATTTGTGCGGCACGTAGTTGGTTGTGTAATCTTACTTCGCCAATATTGTGCGTATAAGTAATTGGATCGCTGGTTGCGGTGTCAACAACTAAACCCGTTGCATCTCTTAGGCTAGATGGGCCAAGTATCGGCAATACCAGGTATGCACCAGAGTCAACGCCCCAATAGCCCAGTGTTTGACCAAAATCTTCTTTACGCTTTTCAATGTTGTCCATTGAGGCAACGTCAATAAAGCCAGCAATACCAAAAGTAGTATTGATCACAAAACGTCCAGCATCAGTGAAGGCGTGTGCGAACTTAAATTGCAGGAGGTCATTTAAGACGGTGGTGAGCATGCCCAGATTATTGAAGAAATTGTTGATTCCAGTGCGTACGGGTGTAGGTGCGACAGCTTTATATGCCTTTGCTACTGGTTTTAGCACAGCTTTGTCAGTGACATCATTGAATTTATAGATGCCCCGATTCATACCTTCAAGAGGGTCTTTATTGGACTGAGAGGCGCAGCTGGATAGCAATAAAGCTAAACCAAACGCCATGACTAAGCTTAATAATTTTTTATGCATTTTTAGAATTCTTTTAAGATAAATACCCTACATGGGGATTATTCATGAGTAAGTGATTTCTGTCTATAAATATAAAAAAGTTGCAGATGCGAGAAATTCTAATTGTTGCAGAAATACAACAGTTATCTCATGCCAAATAATAATCGCTTCTTTAGCAACTAAAATCCAGTGAGCAATTAGTATGCCTAATATTGGGCTCATATCATTTTAGCTCAAAAACTATTACTCGTTGTCCAGGCTCATCTCTTGATTAGCAGTACAATTTTTATACAAGTTCAATGCCAGTGCTCTTTGCGAGGCATGCTCAACAATGGGTGAAGGATAGTCTCGACCAATGACTATGTTGATGGATTGCTGACGTAAAGGCGGTATCAACCAAGGGGCATGAATCTCTTTGTCATCGCAATTGACGAGTTCTGTGACATATTTGCGAATAAATTTGCCATTTGTGTCAAATCGTTCGCTTTGCGTGATAGGGTTGAAAATCCTGAACCATGGCTGTGCATCGCAACCTGTACTCGCCGCCCACTGCCAGCCGCCATTGTTGGCACTTAGATCAAAATCAATCAGTTTTTCTGCAAAGTATTGTTCACCCCAACGCCAGTCGATGAGCAAATCTTTTACTAAAAAGCTAGCAGCCACCATGCGTAAGCGGTTATGCATAAAGCCTGTTGTATTGAGTTGCCGCATCGCTGCATCCACTAATGGATAACCTGTTTTTCCATCGCACCAAGCTTGGAACAGTGTTTTATCGTTCGGGAATGGCAGCAGTTCATACTCGGACTTAAAGGATTTTCCTCCGGCGACATTTGGGTTGTGATCCAGAATTTGAAAATAAAAGTCACGCCAGATCAGTTCATTCAACCAGCTTTGACTGCCGATATTTGCAGCCTGCATAGCCTCACGGGCCAAATGACGAATAGACACGGTGCCAAATCGTAAATGCACAGATAGGTAAGATACACCTTTAATTGCAGGGAAATCACGCGCCTCTTTGTAATGACTCATGCGTTGTTTGAAGTCATCAAACAAGGATAAGCCACCTCGCATACCAGTTGGAAGAGGTATGCTAGATAAATTGGTACGCTGAAACCCCATGCTTTCCAAGCTAGGTAATGCTGTGGGAGCGGGTTTGTCCAGGTTTTGTATATAACTATCAACCGGGTAAGGTTTTACATAGAAGTCATTGACGGTTTTAAGCCACATATTCTTATATGGGGTGAATACGCTGTAAGGTTTACCCGCCAAGCTCAGAATTTCACTTTTTTCAAAGATGACTTGGTCTTTGTGGTGTTGGAATGCGATTCCATGTTTCTGTAGTGTATGCGCTACATGCAAGTCACGCTCAATAGCACTAGGTTCGTAATCATGATTGGTGAAAACTGCGTCTACTTGCAGAGATTTAGCCAGTTGTGGAATTTCGTCTTGTGCTTTGCCATGTAAGACGATGAGGTCACCGCCCTTGGCTAGCAGTGCAGCCTTTAACTCTTTGATACTTTCCCAGATGAATTCAACGCGGCGATCTGCCCTGTCTTGTAGAGGGTCGAGAATGTCAGTATCAAATATAAAAGTGCAATATACCTGAGTTGATGTTTTGAGTGCGTGATAGAGTGCGGCGTGGTCATAATCACGTAAGTCACGCCTGAACCAAACTAGAGCTTTTGTGTAAGTCATGCAAACCAAAGACAGCCAATGGGCTGTCTAGTTTAACAAGACTTCAGAATTTTATTGCTATTGAAACAGTAGAAACTTAGCCTCTGGCGCCAAACTTGTATTTATCAGTGACGTTGTCAGGTTTTTTGCTAGGTTCTTCAGCAACTTTGGCTGCACCTAGTGTGCCAAGTTTATTGCGTAATGTGAGGGATAACAGCAGGAGCTCTTCTTCCGCATTCGCATCAATTTGTTGAAATATGCTATTGCGATAGATCTCGTCGTTTGCGAGCAAGTTAGAATCTACAGCGCCAATTAGTTTGCGCGCCTGAATAGTGAAGCGCGCAAGCAATATCATTGTATCGTTATCCATCAGATGATACCCCCATAAATTTTGTTATTTAAGAGCACGGTTCATCTCAACGACGTTGCTGAGTATTGCTTGTATCAAGCTTCGTTGCTTGGCACTATCGACTGTGCGACTTATAAGTCAGCGGCGATAATACGGCATTGCAATCATTATTGCAATATGAGCAATAATTCTATTCCCTTGATTTGATGAAGC
>DATHXI010000117.1:0-5645 GCA_035459705.1 Methylotenera sp.
CATGAAAGTACGCTGGCATATGTCAGATAGCACCATTCAAAAGGCATTTAAGGTGGCTTTAAGGCAGGCTAATATCCATAAGCATGCTTCGGTGCATACTTTACGTCATTCGTTTGCTACGCATTTACTCAGTTCCGGTACCGATATTAGGACGATTCAACTGTTGTTGGGGCATCGTAGTTTGCAAACGACGATGATTTATACGCATGTGCTTGAGGCAACTAAATTAGTGACGAGCCCGTTTGATAAACTTTAATTCTAAATAGATGCGGATGTTCAGTTGAATGTCCGCTAAGGGCCGAAAGCAGCCTCTCAATGAAACCGTTTTTTAGTTATTTTCAATGCCAGTTAATATCAATCATCTGCCGTAGCGCCAATTTTATGAATACTTAAATCTGCGCCATTGAATTCTTCTTCAGTGCCCATGCGAATACCTACTAGCATTTTTAGCAGCCCGTACACAAGAGCGCCACCCACAATAGCAATCAGCACACCTAAACCTGTACCGATTAGTTGTGATGCAAGGCTCACGCCGCCCATACCACCAAGCGCTTTTGCACCAAAGATACCTGCAGCGATGCCACCCCAGGCACCACATAACCCATGCAACGGCCATACACCAAGCACATCATCAATTTTTAGACGATTTTGCGTCAGTGTAAACGCCCAAACAAACAAGGCACCAGCCACCGCACCCGTAGTGAGCGCGCCTAGCGGATGCATAATGTCTGAACCAGCACAGACGGCAACCAAACCAGCCAATGGGCCATTGTGTACAAAGCCCGGGTCATTCTTACCAAATAACAATGCGGCTAAAGTGCCACCCACCAACGCCATCAGCGAATTGATAGCGACCAAACCTGAAATCCCTTGAACAGACTGTGCAGACATCACGTTGAAGCCAAACCAACCAACCGTGAGTATCCAAGCACCCAATGCCAAGAATGGAATATTCGAAGGTGGATAAGCATGCAATTGGCCTTCTTTACTGTAGCGGCCGTTACGAGCACCTAACAGAACAACCGCACTGAGTGCGATCCATCCACCCATGGCATGGACCACCACCGAACCTGCAAAGTCTCTGAACTTCGCACCAAAAGTAGCTAGTAACCAATCCTGAATACCGTAATGACCATTCCAGGCAATCCCTTCAAAGAATGGATATACAAAGCCTACTAGGATAAAAGTCGCTGCGAGTTGCGGGTTGAACTTAGCGCGTTCTGCAATACCGCCAGAAACAATAGCAGGTATCGCCGCTGCAAAAGTTAATAGAAAAAAGAATTTGACAAGGTCATAACCATTTTTAGCCGCTAGCACCTCTGCGCCACTGAAAAAATTGACCCCGTAGGCAATACTGTAACCGATGAAAAAGTAAGCAATGGTTGAAACTGAAAAGTCGACCATGATCTTAACCAAGGCATTGACCTGATTTTTTTTACGTACCGTGCCGACTTCTAGAAAAGCGAAGCCTGCGTGCATTGCAAGCACCATAATGGCCCCTAACAATACGAATAACACATCATTTGCTGAGATTAATGCATCCATTTTTTGTATCACCCCCTAATTTTTAATCCAGCAAAATCAAGCAAATAGCACGCCAATCCTTAACTTATTGTTTTGTATTATTTATTTATAATCATGGCTTGAAAATTTGCACTTTATTGGTGCCACACATGGTGCGTTGCACCTCATTCGTGCAAAATAGATCTTATGGGAATGATTATGGCTGGTAAAAAGAGAAGTTTAGAAACAAGTGGACGTGAAAATCCTGTTGGACTTACATTGTTTATGGCGTTGTTTTATGGCGTGATTTTGTGGCGCGTTGTTTTATGGACGATCGATTGATGAAAAGCTAGAAATTACTGCAACATGTTGCCGGAACCATCTTGGAGCACCATGCTGGCAGCATCCGGATTACCACACCAGAAATGATAAAACTCGCGCACAACTACCAAAAACAAGCGTCTGTTTTGCTTCATATTGAATAAAGGCAAAGTAAGATCAACTGCCGTGCGGTAAGACTTACGATTCTTTGCCGGTGCGTCTCTTAAACGTATCAATATGACTTTCGCAAGTCTTACACGTGTATCTACGAGTGATTGCTCGGCACCTTCAAAACGTAAGGCTTGGGTATATGCTTTTAACGGCCAATTCTCTGAAGTATCAAATTTTTCTGTTTCCAAGCTATCCCACAATGCTTTCAAGGATGTCTCTGTAGGCCGCCATGGAAGTGGCTGAATATCAAAACCCGCTTTTAAACTCAAAGAAGCAATAGCTTTGAAGTCACTTATCCAAAACGGATAGAACTCACGGGCTGCGTTCAAGCAGTCATGCCAGTCTTCAGTAGGCATAGTCTCCATGACAATATCTATCACTTCGCGATACTCACTACCGTCTAACACCTTATCAGCCAGATGTGGGCTTAGTTTATCTAAAAATGATGTACGCTTTTGCAACACATCTTCACTAGCACCTTTAGCCTGCAAAAGCTTCAAGTAAGCACTAACGGCTTCTTTTTCACGCGTTGGATTCATTGAGTAATTATTTAGCTTAAGTTCAGGGAACTACATCTGATAAATTTATGAATTGACTTACAATTAGGATAATAATGGATTTTGTTCGATGCGTCTTAAGCTTTTAACAAATACTGAAATTACCAATAAAAAATAACTCAAATAATGGGGGCATTTTGAATGACTAACGAGCAAGCACTGAGTTACATGCACAACCTTTTACGTGGCATGTTAGATAAAAAAGCATCTGATTTATTTATTTCTGCTGACTTTCCACCTGCCATGAAAATTGATGGCAAGATGACCCCAGTCACGCAACAAAAACTCACTGGGGAGTTTACCAAAGCCTTTGCTGATGCACTGATGAATGAAAAGCAACGTAAAGAGTTTGCTGAAGAAAAAGAATGTAACTTTGCAATCTTCCCAAAAGATATCGGTCGTTTCCGCGTAAATGTCTTTATGCAGCAAGAAAAGGTTGGCATGGTGCTACGTACCATTACCACCAAGATTCCAAATATTGCTGAACTTGGTCTGCCAGATGTACTGAAAGATGTGATGATGACCAAGCGCGGCTTAGTCATTTTGGTAGGTGGTACCGGTTCAGGTAAATCTACTACATTAGCAGCACTGATTGATTACCGTAACGAACATAGCTTCGGTCATATCATCACTGTAGAAGACCCAGTGGAATATGTGCACCCAAGCAAGAACTGCCTGATTACACATAGAGAAGTTGGCCGCGATACCAATGGTTGGTTTAACGCACTCAAAAATACGTTGCGCCAAGCGCCAGATGTGATTTTGATTGGTGAGATTCGCGACAGGGAGACCATGGAGTTCGCGTTAGCCTTTGCGGAAACTGGCCACTTGTGTATGGCAACCTTACACGCCAACAGCTCAAATCAAGCACTAGACCGCATCATCAACTTCTTCCCGGAAGAACGTCATGCCCAGTTGCATATGGATTTGTCACTAAATATGAAGGCATTCATCTCACAGCGCTTGGTGTCACGTACCGGTGGCGGCCGCTGTGCGGCCATTGAAATATTACTGAACTCGCCACTGGTCGCCGACCTGATTCTTAAAGGTGAGACCAATATGGTGAAAGAAGCCATGGCAAAATCGGTTGAACTCGGCATGCAAACATTTGACCAGGCACTCTTTAAATTATGTGAAGAAGGCCGCATTACAGAAGAAGACGCGTTACGTAACGCGGACTCTATCAATGAATTACGTTTACGCTTTAAATTGCATGGCAAAAACTCAGGTGTCAAAGATAGTATTAAAGCAGATAGCTTGTCACTGCATGAAGACGAGCCTGAGGAAGAAGCAGAAGAAGTAACAAAATAGAATCGAGATCAGTATGTCAGAGTTAGTATTACTTTTTGTATTAATCGCACTTGCTTGGTTCTGGTTAGATAGCATGGCTAAGCGGGAAAGAGCCATCCTGCTAGGCCGCGAGCTGGCAGCACGCTTTAATCTGCAGCTACTGGATGAAACAGTTGCATGCAGCAAATTATGGGTCGCTCGCAATAGTCGTGGTCATGCAAGATTTTTGCGTACATACGAGTTTGACGTAAGTGCCAATGGCGCTGATCGTCTGCACTGCCACCTGACGCTGCTGGGTAATCAGCTTGGTACTTGGCATATCCCGCCTTATCTGCAGCAAACGTATTAGCACCATCCATCATGTATGTAGGTCGCTTTGCACCCTCTCCTACTGGCCCCTTGCACTTCGGCTCACTGATTGCAGCCGTCGCAAGTTACTTAGAAGCAAAATCGCAGCAAGGCAAATGGCTAGTCCGCATGGAAGATTTAGACAAACCACGCGAAATGCAAGGTGCGGCAGATGACATATTACGTACCCTGCTTGCATTTGGCTTTGAATGGGACGATGACGTGGTCTATCAAAGCCAACGCACAGCCCTGTATCAAGATGCTTTTGAGAAGCTTCAAAGTGAAGGACTCATCTACCCGTGCAGCTGTTCGCGCAAAGAGATTGCAGACTCAGCAACTAATGGTATAGAAGGCTTAGTCTATCCAGGCACTTGTAGAGCGGGCATGACTCAATCACGAACTCAGTATGCTTGGCGTATCAGAGTTACAGATGAGATACTCAGTTTTGATGATGCGATACAGGGTTCTCAATCGCAACAATTGAAGCGGGATATTGGCGACTTTGTTTTAAAGCGTGCGGATGGTCTATTCGCTTATCAGCTGGCAGTGGTGGTTGATGATGCATCTCAACATATCACGCATATTGTACGAGGCGCTGATCTGCTTAGTTCAACCCCCAGGCAAATCTATTTGCAGCGCCTACTTGGCTTTAAGCAGCCACTTTATGCACATATCCCTCTTGCAGTGAACAAGCAAGGCGAGAAACTCAGCAAACAAAATCTTGCCTTACCCATCAATAAGCAACATGCAAACCAATTGGTTTTCGATGCTCTGGTGTTTTTAGGGCAAAATCCACCACTATCAGTCAAACAATCTTCGCTATCTGAAATTTGGCAATGGGCAAAGAAAAACTGGCAATCTTCTAGAATCAGCCATCAACCCTCAATCAATATCGAATAAAAAGACGTATGCGGATATATGAGTCTTTTTTCTCGCAAATGTTAAAATAGAGTCATGAACGATCATCAAGACACATTACAACGCTTTGTATTTGAAAATACACCGATACGAGGCAACCTAGTTAACCTGACGCAAACCTTTCAGCAGGCGCTGCATCAGCAAGAAATGCCCTCAGGCTTACGCCGTGCGCTTGGTGAATTAATGGCCGCTAGCGCCATGCTTTCAGCCACGCTTAAGATGCGAGGTTCACTGGTGCTACAGATTCAGAGCAAAGGTTTACTGAAACTGCTTGTTGTGGAATGCACCTCAGACTTTGATATACGTGCTACTGCGAAATGGAGTGAGGGCGTTACTGACAGCCACAACCTGTTTGAATTGGTCGAACATGGTCAATTCATGATTACACTAGACCCCAAAGATAGCCAGGAAAGTGGTGCCAAAGCTTATCAAGGCATTGTGCCTTTAGAAGGCGATAGCATCAGCGCCGTGCTGGAAAACTATATGCTACGCTCAGAGCAAATCGATACCCGTATTTGGCTGTGCTGTGATGGCGAA
>DATHXI010000118.1:0-6602 GCA_035459705.1 Methylotenera sp.
CAAGTGGATATTCTCAATGTGTGGGGTAATCTGATTAGCCAGTTGCTGCAAAAATCTGACATCAGAACCACCCAAACGGTCACTGCAAGCAATGAGATAAAGTCTGCCCATATTCTGCCCACGCAGGTGCAGTGGTGCACTAACGAATGAATCCGCCTCCAACAGTTGAGAAATAGTTTCACCGTATTTAGATTTTTTCTTGCGCGGTGTTGAGGTTGATTCATACATCGTCATGGATGAAAGAAACCATTCGGCATTACTGGCGTAAGAAAGCGAGTGCCGCGCGGGTAGTAAAAGCAAATGACCAGCAATCGCTTTATCCAGCGGCTGGCCCAATTGCATTGGCTTTTCCGGGTCGCTCTCTACCTTAAATATGACGTAGCTGGCATCTGGCATCTTCATCACAGCCAGACAACTACGGGCATTATAGAATTCGCGTATTTTTTTAAGTGATTCTCCCATCACCTGCTCAGCGCTCAAGTGCGGATCGGGCATGTGATTAATTTCACTCAATAGTTTGAGTTGCCGCTTTTGTAACAATTCCAAGCCACCCCAACGTGCAATCAAATACCCAAGCACCAGTAATGAAGATGATCGCAAAATAGCAGGATAAATGAGCTGCTGATGCGACTGTGACGAGAAAAAAAGTAATTGGAGTGGAGAAAAATGAACCAGAATCGGCAACAAGACACAAGCAATGGTGACCCGCATACCCTCGATAAAACCATAGTTAAATGAAGCATTCAGGATAGCGAAAAAGAAAAATGGAAGAAACGGGCTATCCAAACCGCCACTGGGACTTATCAGCAGGACAAACCAGCCCACATCCACCCAATGTAGCCATTTTGACGGCAGGGCTTTAAGCATGGTCGTGGAGAAAAAACAATGCAGTGCCGCATAAGCACAATAAGCATAAGCAAAATACAAAGTTAGCGTGTCATAACTTTGTGCGGCAGAGTCAGAATAAGCTGCGGGGTTAAGCGCAAAGAGGAGCAGACCTGAAGCGGCAAGCATTAGCCGCATTAGGGCTACAGTTTTAGCATGAACCTCTATTCCACTCGCGGGTCCGCTTTTAGTTGTAGAAATAGCACTCACTAGATGATCATCCTGTCTGCCTGGTTTCTGTTGATATACAACGAACCCTACTGACTACACCCTGCACGTGTTCACATGCTAAGCTTCTTACTGAAAAATACTATCAAGCCTCCCCTAATCTCACCCCTACCGTCACTGGTCTAGCAGACGTTTATGTTAGCGTACCGTCACAAAATAACTTGCAATATTCTGCAAGTCAGCCACAGTGGCCGTGCCGGCAGCACTACGCAAACGCAGGTAACTTAGCAAATAACTGTAACGCGCCAGTGCTAAATCACGTTTGGCTTCAAATAGCTGCTGCTGTGCATCCAGCACATTAAAATTAGTGCGTATGCCACCACTCACGCTTTTTTTCGTGGCAACTACCAGCACTTCTCCCGAATCAACTGACTTCACCAGCGCGTCAATGCGCAGCCTGCTGCTCAAAGTCAAATTGTATTGTTTGCGTAATTCGATCAAGACTTGACTGATTCTTCCATCGAGTTCAGCTTGCGCTTTTTCATGGTTCGATATTGCCTGACTAGTCAGTGCAGTGACAGAGCCACCGGAATATATAGGAATAGTCAGCTGCAAGCCCAGGCTGCGCGTATCTGAAGTCTGATTGAATGTACTGGTAGTATCAGAACTGTTATGCACGACACTAGCAATAGCATCTAGGCGCGGTGCGTGGCCAGCACGATTCTTGTTAACCTCCTGCTTCGCAGACTCTACTGTATAACGTAGCGCGATAATCTCTGGATTCTGTGCCAATGCAATCGCTTTCCACTCCTCAAAACTTTCTGGTTGCATTGCTTGCACACGAAAACCTTCCGCCAGCGAGTCCAATGTGGTGATTTCCATCCCCACCATCGCCACCAGTGCATTACGTGCATTAGTTACATTATCGTTAGCTTCAAGTACCTGGGTTTCGGCTAAATCAAATCTCGCCTGCGTTTCCAGCATATCAGTCTTGGTGCCCTCGCCTTTTGCGAACATGCGATCATTCGCCTTCCGCTGCTCGGCAAAAGCATCGCGTTGCGCTACCGCCAGTGCCAGTTGATCTTCCGCATATTTGGCCGACGCATACACACCAACCAGACGCACCATCAATTCCTGTTTACGCGCGGCAAATTGTGCATCGCTGTATTTGGTTTGGGCAATACCTTGGCGATAGCGAGCCATACCATCCAAATTCAGGAGCGGCTGCCGCAGTTGAATCGAACCCACTTCACTTTTATAGGAGCGATGCTCAGTAGTCTCCGTAGAAAAACGCTCGGTGGTGACATCTGCATTATTCCTGTTGACGGTGTAATTCGCCGACACGTTGGGCAGCAAATTGGAACGTCCGATCTCTTTGAATTGCTGACCCGCCTGATTATCAAAATACGCTGCACGATAATTAGCATCATTTTGTAATGCAGCTTCGTAAGCCTCCATCAACCCCAGCGCAGATGCATAACTTGCCTGAATTGCGGCTATCATGCCTAACACTGTAACCAATAAAGAACGGACTCGAACTAAAGACATCTTTACTCCTCGCTCATTGACATTTTAAAGTGATCTAATAACGGTTTAAGCAAATAATTCATCATAGTACGCTCACCAGTTTTTACAAACAAATCTACTGGCATACCGGGCCGAATCTGCAAATTCGCAATCATTTTCATGCCCTCTGGTGCCACCTTAGCATACAATTTATAGTAAGGCTGGCCAGTTTTTTCATCAACAAAACGGTCTGCCGAAACCTGCGTCACAATGCCAGGTACTTGCGGTGTTATATTTTGATTGAATGCGGTGAATCTCAGCTCCACCGGCAGATCAGAATGCACTTTATCTATCAAGTGCACTGGCAACTGTCCTTCAACAATCAGCGGGTCATCGCTAGGCACCATATCCATCATCCTGAAACCAGGAGCAATCACGCCGCCACGTGTAAACACATTCATACCTACAACCGTGCCATCCACTGGTGCTTTGACCAGAACATTGGCTAGGTCATAATCCAATGCTGTTAGCCGGTTAGAAAGTGCGCCAGCCTCTTTCTGCACCTCAGATAATTGAGTGCGGACCTCTTTTTGATACTCTTGCTGACGTTGTGCTCGGCGGAACTTCAATTCCCCAATCTGCCGTTTTCCCCTGCCAATGTTACCAACATCCTCAGCCATAGACGCTTTTAATTGTACATAGGCCTGTTCAAGATCAAGTAAACGATTGCGTGCCACATAACCTTCACTACTTAAATCACGCATACCATCCAACTGCTCTCTCATGAACCCCAATTGCAGTTTCTTACTGATCAACGATTCCTCCAGCCCCTGGTTCTGTGATATCAGTCCAGAGATGTTTTCTTCAAACGCGGATAACTCACTATGTAGCTCAGCCTGACGTGAATAAAACAACTGCTTTTGTAAGCTGATATTGTTAGCAACACGCGGGTCGTTTTTGGCACTTTCCAGTTCAGGAGGAAAAGCCATCTGTCTCCTGCCATCACGCTCGGCGAGTAATCTGGCCTCTGCTGCACGTGCGGTAAAATATTGAACGCGCGTCACTTCTGCGTCAGCCTTAGCCTGCACACTATTCATGCGTACCAATACGGTTCCAGCTTTAACTACATCACCCTCTTTCACAAGGATAGCGTCCACTGTACCGCCTGTTAAATGCTGAACCGCTTTTTTACTGGTTGCCACAGTGACCGTACCGGTAAGGGGAACTCCTTTGTCCAGAGGTGCGAGAGATGCCCATAATAAAAATCCACCAACACCGGCAATGACAATCCACCAACCTAGACGAGCATGCGATTTTGAATCTGTATTGATATCAAGAACTTCTGTTTCTTGAGGAGGAGCTTCATCTATGACAGAGGCAATATTACCAAATAATTTTTTCATGATAATTTCCCTTCAGTTACATTTGCATTTGCATGCGTCACAAATGCTAAGGGTTACGTGCGAGTTTCCATATGTTTCTGACCATCAGCTGCAGCTTGCTGCGCTCGCTGAACCTGTTGCTGAATTTGCTGCTGGCTCGCTTTAGCCAACTCGGCAAGTACTTGTTCAGTTGGGCCAAACATCTGTGTAATACCATCACGTAATAACAATAGTTTAGTGGTAGCACTGATGACACTGGTACGGTGAGTAATCACCACAATGGTTTTTCCGCGGCTACGCAAATCACTGATTGCCGCAACCAGCGCTTGCTCACCTACGTCGTCTAAGTTAGAATTTGGCTCATCCAACACGATCAGTGAAGGGTCGTCATACATCGCTCTCGCCAGACCTATGCGCTGCTTCTGACCACCCGATAAACCGGCTCCACCTTCGCCGAGAGGGGTGTCATAGCCTTTCGGAAAATGCAGTATCATTTCATGCACTCCGGTACGCTTAGCCGCCTGTATCACTTTTTCCGAATCTACCTCACCGAAACGGGCAATATTCTCACCGACTGTCCCGGCAAATAGCTCTATATCCTGAGGCAAATAACCAATGCTAGGGCCCAACTCATCTTTATTCCATTGATAAACATCCGCACCATCCAAACGCACTTTACCGGCCGAAGCCGGCCAAATACCTACCAGCAATCGTGCTAATGTGGATTTACCCGCGCCACTAGGCCCGATAATGCCCAAGACATCACCCGGTGCTATCGCAATACTTAGATTTGAAAGTGCAGTCACCATAGAGCCGGGGGGTATTGCTGTCACTGCCTCGACAGAAATCTGCCCAAGCGGTTTTTGCAACGTCATTCCCGCTTGGCGCGGCGGGTTAACTTCTAATAATTCATTCAAACGCTGATAAGCACTGCGTGTCGCACTCCAACTTTTCCATACATTGATTAATTGCTCAACCGGACTTAATGCCCTACCCATCAGAATGGAGGCTACGATCATCATCCCAGGTGTGATTTTTCCGTCTAATGCTAGCAATGCACCGAAACCTAAAATCAATGACTGCAATGAAATTCGCACAAATTTGGTAATTGCACCGATGATGCCGGCCTTCTCACTCGCTTCCGCCTGCAGATGCAGAAAACGTCCGTGTAACTTGAACCAGCGCAACATCAAATTAGGCAACATGCCCATGGCCTCTATGACTTCGGCATTGCGCAGGTTATTGGTAGCCAAGTTCCCCGCGGCCACTGCCATGGTGCTTGCTTCTGCTAACGGTTTTTTAGTGACAACTTCATTGGCATAGGCCAAAATAATCAACACTATTGTGCCGCATAAGGCAAAGACACCTAATGATGAATGGAACAGGAAAATGACCATTAGATAGACGGGAAACCAGGGTGCATCAAAGAAGGCAAACAGTGAATTGCCGGTAAGAAACTGGCGGATAGTGGTCAAATCCTGCAAAGCTTGGCCGGCATTACCACCTGCACGCTTCAGGTTTTGTTCAAAGGCCGCCGTATAAATCCGCTTGTTCATTTTCATGTCAAGCTGTGCACCAACCCGAATCAGCACAAAACTACGTATAAACTCCAGCGCACTCATGAGCAGATAAGCGCCCAACACCATTAATGTCAACATCAGCAACGTTGTCTCATTGCGACTCGCCATCACGCGGTCATACACCTGCAACATATACAATGCAGGCACCAGCAGCAACATATTAATAATGGCACTAAAAATACCAACGGTTCTGAATGCGCCCCTAAAACCAATTAAGGTTTGCGCAATCTCATTTTGCGGAATTCTGAGCTTAGGTAGCATTTAAAATATTCTTTCGATAAATTAAAAGCACTTCATAATTTCTCTATAACACTTGCAAACAATGTACCAAATAAATTAATGATTAATAGTTAACCCGGTTTATCCTTATGACGATAAATCACCTCTAAAATTCATACTCGGCAGCTCTTATAGGAACGACGCCCAGTCTTATTTACAGACTAGAAGAGATGCCCATCCATTTACTTTAATTACCTTATGCCAAACCATTTATTGGCTATAGCTTGCAGAGCACTAGGTTTGACATAAAATCACTTTTGACGAATTTTCATCAATGCTGTTACTTTAATCACTGAGAAAATGTATGTCAAAAAGTCGTCATGGAGTTGACGCCACGCTCTCAATTAACGCTAAATAATTAACACTATCCTCTGTTTCACTACGAATGCAATCTGTGCCTTTAAAAAAGTTATTACAAGGTGTGAAAACGTGATTTTCTGTAGCAGCTGGGTGTAATTTTTAACGAAGCTACCTGCTCTCAAAGCAAGCCCCAACAGTTAAATTTGAAGCGTTATTTTAGTAAACTTATCTACCATTTTATGGTCATAGAATAAGTCAGTCTTTGTGCAGTGTGCACATCTGATTTGCCCCGTTGTTCACTGCCGGATTGCAATGATTTTAAATATGCAAGGAGGCATCTTATGAACACCGTTTCCGTAGAAAGCACCCCTGCCAGACTGGAATTGAACGCACCTGTACCAGATTTTGAAGCACAGACTACCAAAGGCGCGGTTCGCTTGTCAGACTGGTCTAAAGACAAATGGGTTATTTTATTTTCACACCCGGCAGATTTCACACCAGT
>DATHXI010000119.1:0-3196 GCA_035459705.1 Methylotenera sp.
TCTGGTGGCGGTATAGAAGGCATGGCAACTAGCGTGATTGTGAATCAGGCTGGTATGCCCCTTGATAAGCAGCGTCGTATCAATCAAAATGAACTCGTTATGCAAGCTGAATCAATCAAACAAGCACAACAGGCCCAGCAATAATATGGTGACTAGTTCATTAAGTTTTGACCGGCACGGAGATAAAGAGAACTCAACGTTCTTTGAAGAGAATTTAGTGCGCTTATTGGAAGAGCGTGACCTGCTGGGTTTAACAGCCATGATTCACGAGATAGATGCGCTGATGATTTCAGTGGATCCTGGGCACGCTATCAAATACATTGCAGAACTCGCATTGATGACGCCTTATCATTACTTGGTAACGCTGGAAAGTGAGCAGCACTGGACGCATGTATTGCGTATCGATTTAAATTCACCGGATATTTTGTTGCGTGAAGTCAAAGACGCTAATTTGCACGATATCTTTAGAAGCTTGAACGAGGTGTATCCAATCGGCGCCAAAAAACCGAATAGCCGTTATATGGGTGAGATCATTCGGGTAAACAATTTGCATAGCGTAGTTGAGATGCAGCAGCAGCGCGAGTTTAGATTTTTTAGTCAAGATGAAGTACGTAAATTGGAGCTGCCAGGTAACTTGGCTGTGAGCAAGCCTTCACCCTATACGCACAATATTGTGGCTTATTTAGAGCGTGAACTAGACGAACTGCGAGTATATGCGCTGGGGGTCAGTGTAATAAATCCAGATGCCCAAGCCGCTTATCTTGAAGCCAAGAAACTACAAAACAAGTTAGGTGTTACGAATTTATTATTGCCGTTAGATCATCTGGCGACGCGGGTTTATAGTCAAAATCGTGAAGTGGCGATTCTGGAATATCTGTCATGGTCGAGCTACTATTTTTGGGGTGCCTATAACATTAAGGATCAGAACTCGTCGACCAATGTCACTAAGAGTGCGCATTCGATCCCCGAATCTAGAAGCCCAGCCAAAGTATTTACTGCTAATAATACGCCTTACTTTATCAATCATTTGGAACATTTGCCATCGCCTACGGAGACTTTCGTGCGTAATTATGGTCCACGCTTGCATCACATGGCGATTGCAGTAAAAGATGGTGAGTATCTTGGCAAAGAGAATATTGATTTTGTTGTCGAGGCAATTGCCAAGCATGGCAAAGGATTTTTGCTGGACGTCATCGGCTCTAAAGAACAGGGGCTCAAACAGATATTCTCCAATGCCTCGGAGCACTCCTCACTTATCATTGAATATGTGCAGCGCTATGGTGGTTTTGATGGTTTCTTCACCAAAGAAAACGTCGCTAAACTGACCGAAGCCGCTGGTTCCATGTAGCACCCTGCTATAGTTTTTTTCATCAGCTTTGACTCAAAATGGTATGATTCAGGGCGTATTTAATTTTGAACAAATCATATGACTTATTGTGTAGGTTTGCTGCTTGAGCAGGGCTTGGTATTAGCGTCTGACACCCGTACCAATGCAGGTGTAGACCAAGTCGCCGTTTCTCCTAAGATGCACGTGTTTGAAATCAAAAATAATCGTGTCATTGTGCTACTTACCGCTGGCAATTTAGCCATTACTCAATCAGTTGTAAATTGTTTAAGAGCAAGCATTGAGCGTAATGAAAAAGACAGTAAGCACTTACATAACGTAGACAGTCTGTTTGATGCGGCGAGTTTGGTAGGTGCCGAGTTACGAGCCGCATTCGAGCGCGATGGTGAGCACTTCAAAAACCATAATTTAGACTTTAATGCTAACGTTATCGTCGGTGGTCAAATCAAAGGCGAGAAGCCTCGCTTATTCCACGTTTATGCGGCGGGTAACTTCATTGAGACCTGCAGTGAAACCCCTTATTTTCAGATTGGCGAAACCAAATACGGCAAGCCGATTATCGACCGTGTGGTGAAACATGATAGTGAGATGATGGATGCGGTGAAATGTGTGTTGATTTCATTTGATTCAACCATACGCAGCAATGTATCGGTGGCAGCGCCGATTGATTTATTGATTTACAGAAGTGATAGTTTCCATGCTGATTGTCAGCAGAGAATCGCTGAAACAGACCCCTATTATGCAAAAGTAAGACAAGGCTGGGCTGAGGGTTTGAGGTCAGTGTTTAGTGCTTTGCCGAGTCCAGATTGGTGTTAAGAAGGGTTGTGAGTAAATGATTTCAGGTAATCTTTTTATTATTACTGCGGCATCTGGTGCCGGTAAAACCAGTTTGGTCAAAGCCTTGTTGGCAAAAGATCCACAATTGCGCTTATCAATCTCGCACACCACACGCAAGCCAAGACCGGGTGAGGTCAACGGTACTGATTACCACTTTGTGGATGACGCGACTTTCTTGAGCATGTTAGGTGAAGCGCAGTTTTTGGAAAGTGCTGAGGTGCATGAAGCGCGTTACGGCACATCGCAGTCTGCCGTGGATGCGCCATTGAAAGCAGGTTTTGACGTGATTTTAGAGATTGATTGGCAAGGCGCGGAGCAGGTGCGTCGTTTGTATCCCAAGGCCATCAGTATCTTTGTACTGCCGCCATCGGTAGAAACCTTGGCGCACAGGCTTAATAACCGTGGTCAGGATAGCAGCGAAACCATTGCCAAGCGGGTTGCAGCGGCGCGGGAAGAAATGCGCCACGTCAGTGAGTTCGATTATGTTACAATCAACGATGATTTTGATGTTGCGCTGCAGGATATTAGCGCAATTATCCGCACACAACGGCTTGCAGGTGCAGCTCAATTGCAACGCTATGCTAGTTTGATTCAAACGCTCACATAATTAACTTAATTGATATATAGGAAACACCATCATGGCACGTATTACGGTAGATGATTGCTTAGAAAAAATCCCAAATCGCTTTCAATTGACTTTAGTGGCTGCTTATCGCGCCCGTCAGTTACATAACGGCGCTGAACCACAGGTAAATACACAAGGTTTACGTGATAAATCTACGGTACTTGCCTTACGCGAGATTGCTGCTGGCAAAATCGGCGTGGAAATTCTCACGCACGGTAAGCCCTGATATTTTGAGCTTTAATGCTTAAGATGATTTAGAAAATCATTTAGTTTTGTAGTGAAAACGTCATGCCCAATACCGCAACACATCATAAAGCGGAATCAACAAAGCCAACACAAGCCCCCTTGCTGCCTGCGGACAGCGAGGATTCGGCTCTCAGTTTAAGACT
>DATHXI010000120.1:0-6160 GCA_035459705.1 Methylotenera sp.
AGTGCAACGCAAAACTATACTTTTGGTGATGATGTGTCTAAGGATGTGGCGATTGATGATACCTATTCACAACTTATAGATGAAACAAACAATCCGCGTTATCAGCCACAAGTTGACAACGACCTAGATCCAATCGTCGAACCAAAATCAGCGCAACATGATGATATTAAAGCGATATTTAATGATGCTTTTAATCATAAGAACCCCTCTATCTCTAATGGTCAAGACGAAGGCGAAGTTTTAAGTGGTTCAGTACATGAGGCACCAACCCATGAACCTGCACAGGATGTGATTACGGCCTTGCAAGAGCCTGAAGTAAGCTTGCCTGCCATGCTAGATGGGCAAATGGATTTAACGGCATTGTTGTATTTGGCAAATGAAACTAAAGTGAGTCAGTTAGCTGGTGCATTAGTTGGCCTGCTGGATGGGTACGACAAGCCAGTATTCGTGCATATCCTGGATACAAACCAAAAATGGCACTTGCTGAAAGAGGCGACTCCTAGCCAATTGGCTACAAGAGTAGCTTGCAGCATGCAATTGGCAGACCGTGCTGGGGCAGTGTCGCGGAATGCGCTGAATCGCTTTCAATTGGCGGTTGAAACTGCAGGTCTGGATGTTAATGCGCATGTTGAGTGGCAAAGCAGTGGCGATGCCATGACAGCGGCTACAGCGCTCGATACGTTCTGTATTGAAGTAGATAAAACCATTGGTTTTCACCTCACTCATGGTGAAAATGGTGCATTTACCGGCACCAAATTGCGTGGTCTTGCTGAATCGCAAGGGCTGACACTGACCTCTGATGGCGTTTTTAAAAGTTTTGATGAAGCTTCAGATAAACCAAAACCGCAAGCTGCTTTTGTGATGTTCAATCGTGATGACTATCCATTCAGCCCAGATATGTTAAGAACTTCAGTAGTTAAAGGTGTCACGTTCCAATTAGACATTCCTCACGTCAAACATTGCGCAGAAGCTTTCAGCCAAATGGTGCAGGTCGCGCGACAAATGGAAATTGGCTTAAATGCCGTGTTGGTCGATGACAATAACAAAGTGTTGGGAGATATGCAGATTGAAAAAATCCGCCAACAACTTAAAGTTATTCATGCCACTATGTTGGTGCGTGGTATCGTGCCAGGTACCGATAGCGCACACAGGTTATTCTCTTAAATGGTAAGTGGCACGGAACAACGCAGCGTTGAATTGCGTTACCGGGAGTTGCGCAGCTTACTAGCACGCTACGACCATGAGTATTATGTGCTAGATGCACCCTCAGTGCCTGATAGCGAGTACGACAGCGTTTATCGTGAACTGCAAACCCTAGAAACGTTACATCCAGCCCTTATCACGGCAGATTCCCCTACACAGCGAGTCAGTGGTTCTGCGACTAATGCTTTCAATAGCATTAAGCATCGTCAAGCTATGTTATCTCTCAATAATGCTTTTGAGGATAACGAGTTGGAAGCTTTTGATAAGCGTATTCGTGAAGCATTAGGGCAAGCGCATATTGAATATGCAGTAGAGCCTAAGTTTGATGGGCTTGCTATCACGCTTACCTACGAGCACGGCGTATTTACACAAGGCGCTACGCGTGGTGATGGCTATACCGGCGAAGATGTTACCCACAACTTACGTACCTTACGCGCCATTCCTCTACGTCTGACATGCGAGAATCCACCGCAACTACTGGAAGTGCGTGGTGAGGTGTTGATGTTGAAACGTGATTTTGAAAAACTCAACCAAGCACAGTTGAGTAAAGGCGAAAAGTTATTCGCTAATCCGCGTAATGCGGCGGCAGGTAGCCTGCGCCAGCTTGATGCCAAAATCACAGCAACTAGACCGCTCACTTTCTTTGCGTATGGCCTAGGCGCTGCAGAAGGTGTTCCTGCGCTTGGCAGCCATAGCGCGGCGATGGCGTATTTACAAAACTTATTCTTACCCGTGAGTAGTGAGCGAGCCGTAGTGCAAGGGTTGGCGGGATTAAAAGCCTATTACCAAAAAATTGGCCAATTACGCGATAAACTGCCTTTTGATATCGATGGTGTGGTGTACAAAGTCAATGCATTCAATCTACAAAATGAATTAGGTTTTGTGTCACGCGCACCGCGCTGGGCAATTGCTCACAAATTTCCTGCACAAGAGGCACTGACCGTTGTTGAAGATATTACGGTACAGGTAGGGCGCACTGGTGCGATTACCCCGGTGGCAAGGTTGAAACCAGTGTTCGTTGGTGGTGTGACGGTGACCAACGCCACTTTGCATAATGAAGATGAAGTACGCCGTAAAGATGTGCACGTTGGCGATACCGTCAGCGTACGTAGGGCAGGGGATGTGATTCCTGAAGTTGTGGGCGTGTTGCTGGAAAGAAGGCCTGCGAATGCTCGTCGCTTTGAGATGCCCACCGTTTGCCCGGAGTGCGGCTCACATATATTAAGGCAAGCAGATGAGGCTGTAGCGCGCTGCACAGGCGGCTTATTTTGTCCCGCGCAACGTAAACAAGCCATTACTCATTTCGCATCGCGCCGCGCGATGGATATTGAAGGTTTAGGTGAAAAGTTGGTTGATCAGTTAGTTGAAGCCAATTTAGTCCATACACTGGCAGATATCTATAAGCTTGATTTAGCCACGTTGAGCAACCTTGAGCGCATGGCACAAAAGTCCGCACAAAACATATTAGATGCTCTTGGTCAGAGCAAGGCAACAACGCTGGCACGCTTTATTTATGCACTTGGCATGCGTAATGTGGGTGAGGCAACAGCAAAAGATCTGGCCAAACATTTTGGTAAGTTGTCAGCTTTGATGGATGCTCAAGAACAGGATTTACTCAATGTGAATGATGTAGGCCCCGTGGTGGCTGAATCTATTATCAACTTCTTGTCTGAAGATCATAATAAAGAAGTGATCGCTGAGTTGCTGGCGGCTGGTATCACTTGGCCTGAAACTGAAGGTAAACAAGCTGCGACAGGACATTTAGTAGGCAAGACTTTCGTACTCACGGGGACATTGCCAAACTTATCACGTGATGCTGCAAAAGAGCTGGTTGAAGCTGCTGGCGGCAAGGTGAGTGGTAGTGTGTCTAAAAAAACAGACTATGTAGTTGCCGGTGCCGATGCCGGAAGCAAGCTCGATAAAGCGCAGGAGCTTGGGGTTACCATATTGGATGAGGCCGAATTATTGGCGTTGCTGGCCTAAGTCTGAATGTCTACTTGAATACTTATTTATGCATAGCCAACAATACCTACAAGAAGTCATCGCAATTGCCCAAGCAGCCGGTAAAGCTATCATGCAGGTTTATTCGACTGAATTCAGCGTGGTTAGAAAAGAAGACAACTCCCCGCTGACACAGGCTGATTTGGCTGCGCATCATACGATTGTTGAGGCTTTAAGAAAGCTCACCCCCAATATTCCAGTGATTTCTGAGGAATCTGTGGCAACTGCTTATGATATTCGTAAGCAATGGCAGCAATATTGGCTGATTGACCCTTTGGATGGCACACGTGAGTTCGTAAAGCGCAATGGTGAGTTCACCGTCAATATTGCTTTAGTTGACGAACACGAACCAATCTTAGGTGTGGTCTATGCACCTGTGACTGAAGTGCTGTACTTTGCCGCACGCGGTAACGGCGCTTACAAGCAAATTCAAACTAATCCACCACAGCCTATCCATACTAAACTGCTAGACCTTCAGCACCCAGTTGTAGCGGTTAGCCGCTCCCATTCTGATCATAAAATGCAGAGTTTTATAAGCAATCTTGAACATCGCCTAGGCGTGGCACCTGAACTTATCAGCATGGGCAGCTCTCTAAAAATTTGCTTGGTAGCGGAAGGCTTGGCAGATGTTTACCCGAGGCTAGGACCTACTTCAGAATGGGATACCGCCGCCGCGCATTGTATTTTGCAAGAAGCGGGTGGAGATATCGTGGATGAGGCAGATTCAACTTTGCTTTACAACACAAAAGAATCTTTGCTGAATCCTATTTTCTTTGCTGCAAGCGGTAGCCCGCACCATTGGGCAGGTTACCTGTAAATAAATACTTTACGAAATAATACGGAACATAATGAAATCACTTATCACTTTAACTTTTATTTCTACTACATTGTTTTTAAACAATGTTAATGCTATGGATTCTGCGATTTCTGCTTGTAATCAGGCTGTTGAAAAAGGCGATGCAACTACAGCATTATCACTATCGAGCAAGGCGTTAAGTAAAAACAAAAATGATAAAGATGCACTTATCTGCCAAGGTCGTGCATTAAGTGCGCAAGGTGATTTAAGCGGTTCGGTGACTGCATTTAAAGCTGCCATAGAAAACTCAGTAGATATTTTCGATAAAACTGTTGCAAGTATATTGATGGGCAACGCTTACAAAGCCGCTAAACAATATGACCAAGCGATTGCAAGTTATCAGCAAAGCCTTGCTTTTGCACAGGCAGACAAGAATCAAAAATTTGAACGTATCAGCGAAAACCTGATTGGCGATGCCTATTTTAGTGATAAAAAATTTGAGCAAGCCTTGGCTGCTTATGTCTCAGCAAACAAACTGTCAGCCAATGATAATGAGCGTGGCGAGAGTTTTGAGAATATCGCTTTGATGCATCACCACTTGAATCAGCATGATGCCGCGCTTGAGTATCAAATTAAAGCCTATTTAACGCATGAAAAAGTGGGTACTTTAGATCAATATGCCCACTCCAGTATTGAGTTAGGGCGTTATTACACTTTCACGAAAAATTATCTTAGTGCTGAAAGTACGCTCAATAAGATTATTAAGTTTGCAAAAGAGCAGGGCGGCGCCTATTACGAAGCACAAGGTAGCTATTTATTAGCGAAGGTTAAAGTCGCTACTGGCGACGTGGAATCTGCTAAGGCGTTGGTTCAGAGTGCAAAGTTGATTGCTAAAAATACCAATGATAAAGCACTGGAGCAAGAGATTGACCTAGAGACGCAAAGCATATTTTAAATGTTGAGATAGTACTCATCCATTTTGTACGAATAATCTACAGACATAGTTGAAAAGATTGTAAGGAACTACCGGCTAATTCGACCAATCGCTACAGGACACTTCATTAGAAATATCTATTTGGGCGATACCATGATTATTCAAACTAAATCTGACATTATTCCTTCCGAAATCACACCTAAAGAGGTGTTTGAGAACAGAAGGGAATTCATTCAAAAAGCAGGCTTTGGCTTGCTGGCAGGTGCGGCAACAATCCTAAGTAATCCTCTGCATGCTGCTGTCGTGACTTCAGGTGCTACGGAAGGTGCTGGTAGATTGATTGGGCGTGCAAACGCTCCAGCGATGTTCAAGCCAGGCGGCGCTCGTCAAAAAATATCAAATTACACCAAAACTCAGTATGGCGCAGGTGAAAAGCTCACACCTTATGACGATGTCACGACTTACAACAATTACTATGAGTTTGGCACGGATAAAAGTGAGCCCGCAGTACATTCAAGACTCTTCAAGACTAACCCATGGACTGTAAGTATCGAAGGTGAAGTCAAAAAGAATAAAACCATCAGCATTCAAGACATCTACAAGCTTGCCCCATTAGAAGAGCGCATCTATCGCATGCGCTGTGTTGAAGGCTGGTCTATGGTGATCCCTTGGGTTGGGTTTCCTCTAGCAGACCTAATTAAGTGGGCAGAACCTAATTCCAATGCCAAGTATGTTGAATTTATATCAAAAGCAGACCCACAACAGATGCCAGGTGTAAATATTCCAGTGCTTGATTGGCCATATATAGAAGCGCTTCGTATGGATGAGGCGATGAATCCACTCACTATCATGGCGGTTGGCTTGTATGGAGAGCAGTTACCTAATCAGAATGGCGCTCCAATGCGTTTAGTCGTACCTTGGAAATATGGCTTTAAAGGCGCAAAATCTATCGTTAAGATTCGCTTTACTGAAAAGATGCCGTTAACTAGCTGGATGAAAGCAGGGCCTACAGAGTACGGGTTCTATGCCAATGTAAATCCACAAGTTGAACACCCACGCTGGACGCAGTCTTCAGAAAAACGCATAGGCTCAGGTTTGTTTGCTGGGCGCATCAAAACACAAATGTTTAATGGCTATGCCGAGCAAGTAGGGCAGATGTATGCCGGTATGGATTTACGTAAGAATTTTTAAGGTTATTACGTATGTTGGATTTTCTAAAAAAGGCG
>DATHXI010000121.1:0-19267 GCA_035459705.1 Methylotenera sp.
CTTGAGCGAGTATGTTTTGTAAGTGCCCGGTAATAGAAGTGCCTGCCATTTGCCGCAAATTAAACTGCAAACAGCGTGATAGCACAGTCACTGGGACTTTTTGTGGATCAGTAGTGGCTAAAATGAATTTAACGTGTGCTGGGGGCTCTTCCAGCGTTTTGAGCATGGCATTGAATGCACTTTTTGATAGCATGTGCACTTCATCGATGATGTACACCTTAAAACGGCCAGAAGTAGGTGCATATTGGGCGTTATCCAGCAAATCGCGCATCGCATCTACTTGGGTATTGCTGGCGGCATCGACCTCAATCAAATCGACAAAGCGACCTTTATCAATTTCCATACATGCAGTACAAACGCCGCATGGGCTAGCCGTGATGCCAGTTTCACAATTAAGTGATTTAGCCAGAATGCGGGCGAGGGTGGTTTTACCTACGCCACGTGTGCCGGTAAACAAATAAGCGTGATGCAGACGATTTTGTTCAAGTGCATTGGTAAGTGCACGTACCACATGGTCTTGTCCGACCAGTGTTTCAAACGATTTGGGGCGCCATTTACGGGCTAGAACTTGATAACTCATACGTTTGGGTAGCTCATGAGGTCAACGTGTTTGCTTTCATGATTAGTTTTGACAGTAAAACTTTAGCTGAATTTATACAGCAATTGTAGCTGTTGACGCAAATAAAGAGGCGAGCCCTGACCCCGGCACTTGCTTAATAGTTGTGGCTGCTTGCTTCCGCACCTGACCAGATTGGCTACTTCACAATGCGGGGAGGCCCGCCAGATGTAATTTTACCTTAATTACTGAAACGGGCTAATAAAAAATGATGTAATTTTGAAAGCTTTAGTCAGCTTCTGCAAAAATCTAAGCATAACCAACACGTTGTACTTCAGGTAATGCGGCCAACTCTTCATCTGAATACAGGCGTCCTTTAGTAATAAAGGCCCAGCCACTGCCACAGTCAAGAGAGAATGAACCACTAGAGCCAGGCTGCGCATCTAATATGGTGTGCATGTTCTCAGCGAAAGTGAAGTGACTATTGCCCATGTAAAAGGTAGCTTTCTGTTCCGTACCTAATTTGCCTAACACCACGTCTGATGCGCTAGGGTGAAACTCATTGGCGGGCATACATAATGGGCCACTACCTTCACAACAACCGCCAGATTGCAAAAAGATGATATCGCCATATTGCGCGGTTAGTTTATCAATAAGAGCCACTGCCGGTGGCGTTGCAGATACGCGTTCAGCCATTTATTCTCTCCAAAGCAAGAGGCAAGTATAACGCTGTAGCTTTAAATGAAAAGAGGCGAGTAACCCGCCTCTTTATTTACCAGTACAGTTAAATCACCTAAAGATCAGAAGAAGCCTAATTTTTTAGGGCTGTAGCTTACTAACAAGTTTTTAGTTTGTTGGTAATGATCCAGCATCATTTTGTGGGTTTCACGGCCAATACCAGACTCTTTGTAACCACCGAACGCAGCATGTGCTGGGTAGGCATGGTAGCAGTTAGTCCACACACGACCTGCCTTGATGCCACGACCCATGCGGTAAGCACGGCTACCGTCACGTGTCCATACACCAGAACCTAAACCAAAGATAGTGTCATTAGCGATTGATAAAGCTTCTGCTTCATCCTTGAACGTAGTCACTGCTAACACTGGGCCAAAAATCTCTTCTTGGAAAATGCGCATTTTGTTGTGACCTTGGAACAAGGTTGGTTTCACATAGTAACCTTCAGCAAAGTCGCCGCTTAATACGTTACGCTCGCCACCGATAAGCAGTTTTGCACCTTCTTGACGGCCGATGTCCATGTAAGACATGATTTTGTTGATTTGGTCTTGCGAAGCTTGTGCACCAATCATGGTGTTAGGATCAAGCGGGTTGCCTTGTTTAATTGCAGCAACGCGTGGCAATACACGCTCCATGAATTTGTCGTAGATTGATTCTTGAATCAAAGCACGTGATGGACATGTACAGACTTCACCTTGGTTAAAGGCAAATAATACCAAGCCTTCAACTGCTTTATCAAAGAAGTCATCATCAGCGTCAGCGATGTCTCCAAAGAATACGTTTGGTGATTTGCCGCCTAATTCCAATGTTGCTGGAATCAAGTTACCTGCAGCAGCTTGCGCAATCACGCGGCCAGTTGCGGTAGAACCTGTAAACGCGATTTTAGCGATACGTTTGCTGTTAGCCAAAGGTGCGCCTACGTCACGGCCATAACCGTTTACGATATTCATTACGCCTGGTGGCACGATGTCAGCAATCAATTCCATCACAATCAAAAGACTGATAGGAGTGAATTCAGCTGGTTTCATCACCACACAGTTACCTGCTGCAACTGCTGGGGCCAGTTTCCAAGCCGCCATCAAGATTGGGAAATTCCAAGGAATGATTTGACCAACAACGCCTAGTGGCTCGTGGAAGTGGTATGCCACAGTGGTTTCATCTAATTCACTGAGGCTACCTTCTTGTGCGCGCAAGCAGCCAGCAAAGTAGCGGAAATGGTCAATTGCTAATGGGATATCAGCATTGATAGTTTCACGGATTGGTTTACCGTTATCGATTGTTTCAGCAGTAGCAATCAGTTCCAGGTTCTCTTCCATGCGGTCAGCAATTTTCAGCAAGATGTTTGCACGTTGCGCTGGAGGGGTTTTTGCCCAGCCGTCTGCTGCTGCATGGGCTGCATCTAGCGCGAGTTCAATGTCTTCAGCACTCGATTTAGCAGCTCTTGTGTAAGGTTTACCTGTAATAGGAGTAATTACATCAAAATACTCACCTTTAACTGGCGCAACAAACTTACCACCAATAAAATTATCATACTTGGCTTTGTAAGGGATTTTTACGCCAAGACCATTTAGTATCTCCAACCCCATGCTAACTTCACTAACTTTGCTGTCCATGCTAACTAACTCCTATAGTTTTGCTACCGTTAATCTAGTATTTCTATTGTGTAAACCGCATTACTTTGTCGGTTTTTTATTATATTGGGAAATAAGTAAAATATAACGTAACCCATTGTCAATAAAAGGTATTTTTATAAAATACGAACCAGAACAATAAACCTTAGCTGCAAGCAAATCAAGTCATTAGTTACATTTTTTTACAACTAGTTTCATTTATATGATTTAGATATACATATCTGTATATTGTTGCAATCATAATACCTAATTTTTCTATAGTCTATAAAAAGCAAAGGTCTTGAGCTATAGTGTATTGGTATATCTAAAAAGAATAGAACACATGTCTATATTAACGCGCGAGTTTTGGGGTAGGTTCGCAAATCCCACGCCTGCAGCATTAGGCAAAACTATTCTATCTTTATTGGTCATTGCCGAAAGTATCGTTTGTATTTTCTGGATACTCACTTTATCCAGCCTAGGTGATGGTTACACGGTCATGGCGGCAGTGCCTTATGTGTATCTGATAATCTCTTACGTTAGTCTTTTCATATTCTATCGTTATCAACACTTCGAATACTTCACCTTTACACAACTTGTGATGCTGCTGGTAATGCCGTTCTTCATGCAATGGGCGATCGGTGGTTTTGCTGCGTCTAGTGGTGTAGCTATTTGGGCGATTCTGTCACCGGTAGGCGCATTGATGATATTGGGCACGCGCCAATCAACGCCTTGGTTTTTACTGTTTATTGGTTTGGCTTTCGTCTCATGGAAACTGAATCCCTATTTTGCTGGCAATGCTCTGCCAATTCCTAATGATATTAAAAATGCTTTTTTCTTGATGAATATCACTGGCACTGCAGCGATACTTTACGGAGTTTTACGTTACTTTCAAGGCCAGAAAGAACGTGTCATGGTGTCATTAGAGCTAGAGCAAGCAAGGTCAGATAAATTGTTGCTCAATATCTTGCCGGTAGCCATTGCCGAGCGTCTCAAAGTAAATGATATGCGTATTGCTGACCATTATGAATCTGTAACCGTGATGTTTGCAGATTTGATTAACTTCACCCTAATCTCAGCAAAAATGCCGCCTGCACAATTGATTGATCTGTTATCGCAAGTATTTCTGCGGTTTGACCAGTTGGCGGAAAAATATCAGGTAGAAAAAATTAAAACGATAGGGGATGCCTATATGGTGATATCTGGCGCCCCAGTGATTTGTGATGATCATGCGCATCGTATTGCCGACATGGCTTTAGAGATGCAGTTGGCGCTCAAAGATGTTGCTGTTAAAACAGGTGTAAATTTAGGAATGCGCATTGGCATTAATAGCGGGCCAGTAGTGGCAGGGGTGATTGGTAGTGCTAAATTTAGCTACGATTTGTGGGGTGATACTGTCAATCTGGCCAGTCGTATGGAAGAGACCTGTCCCCCAGACTCAATTCAAGTGACGCAAGAAACACAAAAAATCCTTCAATATCGATATAATTTCTCAGCGAGAGAGGGTGTTGAGGTTAAAGGTAAAGGCACTATTAAAACTTGTATTTTGCTTGGGCGTCAACAAGGTTAACTGCTGAAAAATCTTCAATAGCTTTTGCAGCATCTTGCGGTACAAAAGAGACATTCGTCGTCAATATGCTCTATAATGCGACCCGCTTCGGAAGAGTGGATGAGTGGTTTAAGTCACCACCCTGGAAAGGTGGCATAGGGGTAACCCTATCGCGAGTTCGAATCTCGCCTCTTCCGCCAGTGTCATTCTTTACCTGACTGAAATCTAATCGGTCGAAACAGTAGTTTCAATTGCCTGCTCATCATGCAAGATACTTCTCAAACATTACAGTCCATTAGCCAAAACATGCCGCAAACGGGTAAGTTGGAAGCGATTATCGTGCGTCCAGTGCGCCGAGCACCAGCGGTTCAGATTGAGCATACGGTTGCAATTGCAGGGGTCGGTTTGCAGCATGATAGGCGTTATATTGAATCAACATCAATTGATAACAATGCTGCCGTATTAAAGGTCAGTAATCGACAAGTGACTTTGATTCAAGCTGAACATATTGAAGTGGTCGCTAAACTGATGCAGTTGCCAAACTTGAATGCGCTTTTGCTAAGACGTAATTTAATGGTTTCCGGTATCAATCTATTAGCGATCAAGCCCTTATTCAAACAGCAGCAGCATTTATTACAGATTGGTGAGGTATTGTTGGAAATCACCGGTATTTGTGCACCTTGCTCGCGTATGGAGGAAGTATTAGGCGAGGGTGGATACAACGCAATGAGAGGTCATGGCGGCGTAAATGCCAAGATTATTCGAGGTGGGGTATTACAGGTGGGTGATGCCGTTAATTTACGCCTAAAGACCGAACAACAGTCACTGGCAATTTAACGGCATCGAGCTAATTAATAGAGAAATGCGTTAGTTATTTCAGGACGTTTTTGTTGATGGTTTGCATCAAATTACCTTGACCGGCTTTTTTGCTGGCACCAGCTTGCGCAGCAGTATTTTTGTGAGCAGCCGGCTTAGCAGCTACTGGTTGTGCGGCGGCTTTTGGTGCTACATCACCGTGCATGTGAGCAGAGGTAACTTGGTTACTATCGGCAGGGCAGCCGCCCATCACGGTGTTGCATTCGTAAGCGTAGGCAGTGGTTGTGAATGTTGTTAGTGCAAAAGCGATAAAACCGAATTTCAAAATAATCTCCATCAATCAAATAAGGTCATTTAGAATGGCTGCAGCGCACCGCAGTCATTAAAAACGGGCGCGTATTATTTCATAATCCATGCGAAAAATTTCATTCGACAGCGGTATATATTCAAAAAAATATAATAAATAAGCGATATCTAATTTCATGACCCAATATCACACTGACAATAAGCTAGAAGCGCCTCCTAAACCCAGCTTTAAAGAGGCTTTCTGGTATTGGTTAAAACTAGGTTTTATCAGTTTCGGCGGCCCAGCTGGGCAAATCGCCATCATGCATCAAGACTTGGTTGAGAATAAGCGCTGGATCTCTGAAAAGCGCTTTTTACATGCGCTGAATTATTGCATGGTGTTACCAGGCCCTGAGGCACAGCAGTTGGCAACTTACATTGGTTGGCTGATGCATCGCACATGGGGTGGGTTGATTGCTGGCGGCTTATTTGTATTACCTTCACTTTTTATTCTGGTGGCACTCACATTTGTTTACTTGCAGTATGGTAATCAACCGATAGTCGCGGGCTTTTTATATGGTATTAAGCCTGCGGTAGTCGCTATTGTGTTATTCGCGGCATATCGCATTGGTAGCCGCGTTTTGAAGAATAAATGGCTATGGCTGATTTCTCTTGCATCATTCGTTGCAATTACTGCTTTTAAGTTGCCATTCCCGTTGATTGTGCTATTGGCGGCTTTGATAGGTTATGTAGGTAGTCATTATTTACCAAAAGTGTTTAATGCGAATGGCGGGCATGAGAACAATAGTAAATCTTACGGCAAAGCGGTAATAGACGATGACACGCCTACACCTGACCACGCAAGATTTAACCAGCAATATCTGATGCAGGTCATCGTCGTGGGTATTGGGTTATGGATGCTGATTATGGGTGTATTGATTGCAATGTATGGTTGGCAGGCCACACTCACACAGATGGCTTGGTTCTTTACTAAAGCCGCTTTGCTGACTTTTGGTGGTGCATATGCGGTATTGCCCTATGTGTATCAGGGTGCTGTTGAGCATTATCATTGGTTGACGGCGATACAAATGATAGATGGCTTGGCCTTAGGCGAGACAACACCAGGCCCGCTTATCATGATTGTAGCGTTCGTTGGGTTTGTGGGTGGCTGGACACAACAAATATTTGGCAGTGACAGTCTGTTATTGTCGGGAGTCGTTGCGGCTAGCGTAGTGACTTTCTTTACGTTTCTGCCTTCGTTCCTGTTTATTTTTATGGGCGGTCCTTTTATAGAAAGCACACAGGATAATCTGAAACTCACCGCACCGCTCACCGCAATTACAGCGGCGGTAGTCGGAGTGATTCTGAGTTTAGCGGTATTTCTCTCGATACATGTATTTATGCCAGATACAGCAGGTTTTACTATTGATTGGATCGCGGTACTGCTTGCTGTGGCTGGGTTCCTTGCGCTGTTTAAGTTCAAGCTGGGTATCATCAAGCTGATTCTAGCTTCTGCATTACTTGGTTATTTAGCAACTCTTTTATATTGATTGACTGGCTGTTGAACCTAACTTTTTAGCAAGAACGAATGCTGGAATGTTAGGTCAGATAGGAATCCTCCAGTTTTAATGAATATTCCTATTCAAGCGAGTTAATATGAAACGATCTTTTACCCAGTTACTTTCAGTGCGGCAATTACTGCTGTCCGTTCTTTTACTCGGGGTGTCGCATATGGCAAATGCTGCTTGTTCTGAACTCTACAATCACCAACTCACCACTTTACAGGGCGGTAAGATTAATCTTTGTGACTACCAGAGCAAACCGATTTTGGTGGTGAATACTGCAAGTAAATGTGGCTTTACACCACAATTTGAGGCGCTAGAAGCGCTTTATAGCAAATATAAGGACAAAGGGTTGCTGGTCGTTGGTTTTCCATCTAATGACTTCAGACAAGAGCCTGGAAATGATAAGCAAATTGGTGATTTTTGTAAGCAGACTTATGCGGTTAAGTTTCCGATGATCACCAAAAGCTCAGTCACTGGAGTGAATGCCAATCCATTGTATAAACAATTGATTGCTAAAACCGGTCAGGCACCGATGTGGAACTTTTATAAATACGTGATTATGCCCGGTGGTACGGATGTTTATGCTTACAGCAGTGATGTGAAGCCAGATTCCGTGGAGATTCTAGGAAGAGTTAAGGCGGGTCTAAAGTAGCAGCACAAATCCACAGGCGAAAATAAAGGCGCATGATGCGCCTTTATTTTTATACATTACTGCAGAGCGGTTATTTCGCGGGTTGGCGGATTTTTTGCAAAATTATCGCTGATAACTCTTCAATTGAACGACTAGTCGAATCTGCCCACGTAATACCAGAGGTGCGCATCAGGTTCTCGGCAGTAGCAATTTCTTTGCGGCAATTATCTAGAGAGGCATAAAAACTATCTGGTCTACGCTCGCTACGAACAGAGTGTAAGCGTTCTGCCTTGATGGTTAAGCCAAACACTTTGTCTAAATGCTTATTTAGCACTTGGGGTAATGTACCGCGTTCAAAATCTTCTGGAATCAGCGGATAGTTAGCTGCCTTGATACCAAACTGCATGGCCAGGTAAATACTCGTTGGCGTTTTTCCGCAGCGTGACACACCAATTAAAATGACCTGTGCTTCATCTAAACCATTGTTGGTCATGCCATCGTCATGGCCTAGCGTAAAATTGATTGCTTCCATACGCTCATGGTAGTTGGTGCCCATCACACTGTGTGCGATACCGGCCCCTGTGAGTGGTTTTTGATCAAGCTCTAAGCCAAGTGGATCGATGAATGTATTGAATAGATCAATAAAGTAAGCATTGGATTGTTTTAATGTGTTGCGTAATTCAAGATTACCCAAAGACATAATCACAACCGGACGACCGCCATCTTGTTCAGTGGCTTGCAAAATAGCATCCTGCGCAAGCTTGATTTTATCTAAGGTATCCGTAAATGGCAGGCGCAGTTGAGTAAAGTGCGTACTTGGAAAGTGCTCAAGCAATTTACCTAGAGCGCCTGCTGTAATACCTGTACCGTCTGAGACGAAGAGTACGGTGCGTTGAAGCATTATTGATTAACCATTATTTTTAGTCAGTCTTTGCCATGTCGCTACCACCGTGTCTGGGTTCAGAGACACAGATTGTATGCCTTCTGCGACTAACCACTCTGCAAAGTCCGGATGATCTGATGGGCCTTGACCACAGATACCTACATATTTACCCATGCGGTTTGCAGTGCTGATTGCCATTTTTAATAACACTTTAACGGCATCGTTACGTTCATCAAACCCATCAGCCAAAATACCTGAGTCACGGTCCATACCCAAAGTAAGCTGGGTAAGGTCGTTAGAGCCGATAGAGAAGCCATCGAAGTACTCTAGGAACTGTTCTGCTAACAATGCGTTAGAAGGAATCTCGCACATCATAATCAAACGTAAGCCATTCTCGCCACGTTTCAGGCCATTCGCAGCCATGATTTCCGTCACGGCTTTTGCCTCAGCCAAGGTACGTACGAATGGAATCATCAACTCAACGTTGGTTAAGCCCATTTCATCACGTACTTTTCTCATGGCAGTACATTCCATGGCAAAGCATTCTTTGAAATCTTCTGCCATGTAACGTGCCGCACCACGGAAGCCAATCATTGGATTCTCTTCATCTGGCTCGTAGATATCACCACCGACAAGTTTTTTGTACTCGTTAGACTTAAAGTCTGAGGTACGTACAATGACTGGTTTTGGATAGAACGCAGCCGCAATTGTGGCAACGCCTTCGGCAACTTTATCAATGTAGAATTGTTTAGGTGAAGCGTAGCCGCGTGCGCGGTTTTTAATAGTCTCTTGAATCGGTTTTGGCATTGCATCCACATTCAGGATGGCTTTAGGGTGAATGCCGACCATGTTGTTGATCACAAACTCTAAACGCGCCAAACCAACGCCATCATTCGGGGTTTGTGCAAAGCCAAACGCCATGTCTGGGTTACCTACGTTCATCATGATTTTGCATGGCGGTTTAGAAAGTGCCGCTGTTGCTTGGCTGCTAACATCATAGGGGAGTGCGCCATGATAGACAAAACCAGTTTCGCCCTCTGCACATGACACAGTAACGATTTCACCTTCACGCAAAATGTCCGTGGCATTCACTGAACCTACAATCGCCGGAATACCAAGTTCACGTGCAATAATCGCCGCATGGCAGGTACGGCCACCACGGTTGGTCACTAGCGCGCTAGCACGTTTCATCACTGGTTCCCAGTTAGGATCTGTCATGTCAGCCACCAATACATCACCTGGTTGCACTTCATGCATTTGTGAAGGATCCAGCACGATACGCACAGGGCCTGTGCCTACTTTTTGTGTCACGGCACGGCCAGCTACTAACGGTTTTGCGCTGTGTTTGTTGAGCTTAAATGTTTCAGTGACATTATTTGCAGACTCTTGAGATTTCACAGTCTCTGGGCGTGCTTGCAAGATGTAGAGTTTGTTGTCTACACCATTTTTGCCCCATTCAATGTCCATTGGACAGCCGTAGTGCGCTTCAATTGTCATCGCGTAAGTGGCTAACTCTAAGATATCTTCGTTCGAAAGTGAGTAGCGATCGCTGTCTGCCGGGTCTACATCAACAGTGTTGGTGCTTTTACCTGCTTGCGTGGCATCTGAGAACACCATTTTGATGAGTTTTGAACCCATGGTGCGGCGCACGATGGCTGGTTTACCAAGTGCTAGTAATGGTTTGTGTACATAGAATTCGTCTGGGTTTACAGCACCTTGCACCACTGTTTCACCTAGGCCGTATGATGAAGTGATAAATACCACATCTTTAAAGCCTGACTCAGTGTCGATGGTAAACATCACGCCGGCACAGCCGATGTCGCTGCGTACCATTTGTTGTACACCGGCTGACAAGGCAACGTCAGCATGCACAAAACCTTTGTGTACGCGGTATGAAATAGCACGGTCATTGTATAAAGAAGCGAATACTTCTTTGATGGCGTGCAGGATATTATCCAAGCCTTGAATATTCAGGAATGACTCTTGTTGACCAGCGAAAGATGCGTCAGGTAAGTCTTCTGCCGTTGCAGATGAACGTACCGCAAACGTTGCGCCATTACCTGATTTTGCAGTCAGGGTCGCATAGTTCTCTGCAATCGCTTTTTCTAACGCGGCTGGGAAAGGTGCCGCCATGATCCATTCACGTACTTGTTTGCCACAGATTGCTAATGCCTGCGTGTCATCTACGTTCAGTTTATCAAGTTCAGCGTTGATTTTATCGTCCAGGCCATCTTGGGCTAAAAATTCACGATAAGCGTCTGCCGTAGTCGCAAAACCAGTAGGGACGCGCACACCTTTGGCTGATAACTGGGAGATCATCTCACCTAAAGACGCATTTTTACCGCCGACTGAAGGCACATCGACGTTTCTTAATTTTTCGAATGGAATAACGTGGGCTGACATGATAGTTCCTTGATGTTCAAACAAGTGATTAAATTTCCAAAATTCTTTAAGTCATTTCTTTTATTCAACGCTGTAAGCTACCGCATGATTGATTTAATCATTTGGCTTAATGATTAATGATCAGATGGATGCTAGATGGATGATTAAATGCATGATTGTTCTTCTAGGTGCTATTTTGCCTAAATATAGGTGTGCTGTCACCTTAAAACTCTACACTTTGCACTAAAAGTGATGTTAGTTTCTATGCCGAGATTTGAAAAGTAAGGGTCGTCAGCTAAAATGTATGGTCTATATTTTTAATTACAACCTAGAAATTACAATGTAGAAATCACCGCTGCATAAGAACCGATGAAAATGAACAATACCGAGACAAAAAACTAATGGTCCATGTGACAAAATCTGAAGTTTTAGTGAATAGCTCTGCACGCCTGCACATGGGTTTTTTTGACTTGCATGGCGGCTTAGGGCGAAAATTCGGCAGCATAGGCTTGGCTCTTACAGCGCCCTCTGTTGAGTTGAGCGCGGTAGCTGCTGACAAATTAAATGTCATCGGTGTTGCATCAGAACGTGCACTAGCCATTACGACGCAACTCATCTCTAAATTACAGCTTAGTGGCAGTGTTAATCTGCATATCCAACAGCATATTCCTGAACATGCTGGTTTGGGCTCAGGCACGCAGTTAGCCTTGGCAATTGGTGTTGCGATTAACAAAATATACAACTTAAACTTGAGTACGGAAAAAATTGCCGAATTAACAGGGCGTGGTGGTCGTTCTGGTATTGGTATTGCGGCTTTTAATCATGGTGGATTATTGATAGATGGCGGGCGTAGTTCCGGTATGAAGTCAGTCTCTTCACGTAAAGTGCATTCACCTAAAGAAATTTTAAACGTGCCGCCTTTGTTGGCGCGATATAACTTTCCAGAACATTGGCGTATCTTGTTGATATTCGACACGACGCAACCTGGTATCCATGGTGAGGATGAGTTAGCAGCATTTAGCCAGCTACCTGTGTTCTCTGAAAGTCTAGCAGCGCATTTATGCCGGCATGTGCTTATGCAAGCAATGCCAGCATTGGTTGAGCAGGATTTAAGCGCGTTCGGGCGTAGTATTCAAGAGCTGCAAGCACATGTTGGAGATTATTTTGCACCAGCGCAAGGTGGCCGTTATGCGAGCAAGCAAGTAAGTGCGGTATTGCAGCATTTGGAAAATATAGGCATAGCTTGCTTTGGGCAAAGCTCGTGGGGGCCAACTGGTTTTGCAGTGTTTGAGAGTGCAGGTGCGGCAGAGCAACATTTGCAACAGCTCAAACTAAAGTTTACCAATGATGCTCTAACGTGGATGATATGCGAAGCCCGTAATCATGGCGCTGACGTAACATTGCTTAATGACAAACAACTCTAAATCATAGAGGAATCAAAATGGAAAAAGTCAGTATTCTGCATCTCATTACGGCGGCTAAAAACGCCAGCCCGTTTGACGTCAACATGGCGTATGACGCTGGGTTTGATAAGATTGTGCCTTATACCAATGTCACGCTGGCAGAGGTTGTAGGACTTACGCAGGATGCGATATTTTCGCGTAGTCCTTCAGGCGTAAAACGAGAAGGTATTTTTATCGGCGGGCGAGACATTGACCTTGCGATACAGATGCTGGAAAACTCTCATAAAGCCATGTTTGCACCCTTTGCATGTTCCATTTTTGCGGATCCATCCGGGGCTTTTACCACGGCAGCTGCGATGATTGCCAAGGTTGAGTTTCATTTGAAAAAGCAATTCGGCGAAGATTTAACTGGAAAAAAACTCAGTGTGTTCGGTGCAACCGGACCAGTAGGCGGCTGTGCAGCCATTATTGCGGCAAAACAAGGCGCATTAGTGCAGTTGGTTTCGCATAAATCTATCGCAGATGCCGAGCAAAAAGCGGCTACTTGGAACGCGCAATATCAAGTCAATATGCAAGTGGTAGATGGCGGATCAGAAGCAGCCAAACAAAAGGTACTGACGCAGACAGAAATCGCAATTTGTGCAGCAGCGGCTGGTGTGCAGGTAATCAGTGAAGCTCAGTTAGCGAGTGCGAAACAGTTAAAGATTGTAACTGATGTGAATGCAGTAGCACCATTAGGCGTACAAGGCGTCGCAGTCGGTGATGACGGTGTGCAAATTGCCGATAGACAAACTTACGGCATTGGTGCTTTGGCGATTGGCCAGTTGAAATACGCGACACAACATCAGCTACTTAAACTCATGTTGTCGGCCGAGAAGCCGCAAGTGCTTGAGTTTATGACGGCGTTTAGTTTGGCACGTCAGCTATTACGCGCTGCTTAAAATAAGCTACATTGAGAAATAGCATGCGGGGTCAGGCGTCGCTTCTGGTCATTGCCTTATCTGCTAGACCTTATGTTGAAGCTGCTAAGCGGGCAGGGTACGCCGTTACAGCAATCGATGGCTTTGCCGACAAACAAACTGTTGAACTCGCAGATAAAACCATTGTTGTAGATTTTGACAGTAATGGTTTTGAGGCTGATGCTTTATTGAGTGCAGTCCAAAAGTTAGATGCAAGTCAGTACCTTGGTTTTGTCTATGGGAGCGGCTTGGATGCACAGCCGGAATTGTTGGGAATGATTGCTTCCATAATTCCTCTCATTGGCAATAGCGCTGCAAGTGTCAAAGCCGTAAAAACCGCCTCAAGTTTCTTTGCTGCGCTGAAGCAATGCAATATTGCTTCCCCACCGATATTTGACTCATTAGTTGGTACGCATGCGGATGTCTATTTATCTAAGTTTGCAGGTGGCTGTGGCGGAACACATATCAAATTAGCTGGCAAGAATGACGAGTTAGCTGCAAATCATTATTATCAGCAGCATGTCGATGGATACTCGGTTTCTTTGCTGTTCCTGGCGAATGGAGAGCAAGCAGATGTCGTCGGCTTTAATGAACAGTGGGTTAGTCCCAGTCCAGAAATGCCTTTTCGTTATTGCGGCGCAGTAAGTCATATAGTCTTGCCGCAACTAATACAGCAGCAACTGATAGATGCTGCAAGCAAATTGACTGTAACCTTTGGTTTATTTGGCTTAAATAGCTTAGATGCGATTGTGCAACGCGACATTGCTTACGTGCTGGAAGTTAATCCAAGGTTAAGCGCTACTTTTGATTTGTATGAGCATGCAGATATGAATCTTATGGATTTGCATGTGAAAGCTAGTCTTGGGCAATTAGATAGTGTCAGCAATTTTAATGAGTTGGTAATGTTGTCAAAAGCACATGCCATTGTCTATGCACCTTTCGATATGATGATTCCAGCTGCTTTTGATTGGCCAGATTGGGCGGTTGATATCCCACAGCAACGCGATCAAAGCGTAATGGTAGGAGCGCCGATTTGCACAGTCATTGCGCATGCAGATGTTGCGGACAGCGCCAAGCAATTTGCACAAACTAGAGTTAGAATGCTGCTAAATTTACTCAGAATATAGTTAAAAAGGAATTACGTGCAAAACTCTTTGCTACAGAAGACGCATTTAAGTGTGAACCAGCTTAGCGCGCCATTGCTAAAAACACTCTTACTCCAAGCCGATACTTTGCATCTTGGCATATCGACACATGAATCAGGCTGCACTATTGTTGATGCGGGTATTCAATTCACGGGTAGTGCGGAAGCAGGGCGTTTAATTACTGAAATCTGCATGGGCGGTTTGGGCGAAGCTTCTTTGATAACAAATAATCATTTTTCACGGTGGCCAAATGCTATCGCGGTGAACTCCATACAACCAGTATTGGCGTGTTTGGCAAGCCAGTATGCAGGTTGGGCGCTTAGTCACGAGAAATTCTTTTCATTGGCTTCCGGTCCTGCGCGCGCTTTGGCACAGCGTGAGGAGCTATTTAAAGAACTTGATTACCAAGATACAGCAACGAGTACTTGTATTGTTTTGGAGACTGACAAAATCCCGCCGCTGCAAGTGATAGAAAAAATCGTGCGGGATACCAAGCTTAAACCTGAGCAATTGACGATTATTTTAACGCCTACCACCAGCATTGCAGGTACGACACAAATCGTTGGACGTGTGTTGGAAGTGGCTTTGCATAAAGCACACACACTGCAGTTCCCTTTGGAAAATATCATCAGCGGTAGCGGTGTCGCGGTGTTGCCACCAGTAGCGAGTGATTTTATGACAGCGATGGGACGTACCAACGATGCGATTCTATTTGGTGGAATCGTTGATTTGCGAGTGAGCGGTGATGACGCTGCTGCCGAGGCGCTGGCGTTAAATCTGCCGAGCAGTGCTTCGAGTGACTATGGCAAGCCATTTGCTGAAGTATTCAAATCCTACAGCATGGATTTTTATAAAATTGACCCGATGTTGTTCAGCCCTGCCAAAGTGACAATTACCAATGTAGAAACAGGCAATGTGTTTGAGGGTGGTCAGTTGAATGTTGACTTGATTGAGTTGTCATTTTCACAATAAGTTAGCCTATTTTGAGAATCCCTATTTTCACTGATGATGTAGGCTGGCATGGCGAGCAATTAAAGCAGGCCTTTGCAGCACGTGGCGTCGATGCAGTGTTTGTTTCACTCACTGAATGTAGTTTGCAGATTACCAATGACCAAACATCAGAGATTCATATGCCATTTTTTGAAGATGAGCGTCCGCGTGGTGCATTCGTCAGAGGCGTCTCTGGCGGTACTTTACAGCAGGTGATTACGCGCTTAAATGTATTGCATATATTGGGCCTGTCCGGTGTTGTCATCTATAACCGGGCGAGAGCAATTGAACGCACAGTAGATAAAGCGATGACCAGTTTCTTGTTGCATCGATATGGAGTGGCAACGCCTGCTACTTGGGTGTGTGAGTCTAGAGCGCAAGCCGAAAGTGTTCGTCAAAATGCCGCAGACAATCACATTCAATTGGTGATAAAGCCGTTATTTGGTTCTCAGGGGCAGGGTGTGCGTAAATTGCTTTCAAATGAGCCATTGCCAGTGCCAATGCAGCAGTATGTAGATGGTGTCTATTATTTTCAACAGTTGATTGAAACGGCAAAAGCACCACATGATTATCGTGTATTTGTCATTGATGGCAAGGTGATTGCCGCTATGAAGCGTACTGGCAGTAGCTGGGTCAATAATGTGGCGGCAGGTGGGAGTTGCGAAGCCGTTAAGCCTGATGCAATGATGACTGAGCTCGCATTAAAGGCGGCTTTGGCGGTAGATATTGATTATTGTGGCGTTGATATTATTCAAGCTAAAAGTGGTGAGTATTACGTGCTGGAAGTGAATAGCATCCCTGCTTGGAAAGGTTTGCAGGGCGTAACAGATATAAATATCGCCGAGTTGTTGGTGAATGATTTTTTAAGTAAATTAAATTAATGAGACATTTGACTTCAGAGCAGCTAGCGCAGGCATATAAGAATGCCTGTATTGCGGAGTTGCAAGCTTTAAAACCTGGCAATGTGCATGTGTTTGCCGATGGGCATGGCATGACGATTCATGATTTCATCAAAAGTGCAGATGCTTCGGCAGCGGTGATTGCTCAGCCAGATGTCAGTGTGGGTGAACGTATTTATGCAGCGATAGAGGCAACGCAAAAAGCTGTAGGTTTAAATACCAACTTAGGTTTGGTTTTGTTATGCGCGCCGTTGATTCAAGCGGTACTAACAGGTGATAGAGAACAAAGTTTAGAGAAAAATCTGAGTGTTGTATTGAGTAACATGACTATTGATGATGCGGTATTGACTGCACAAGCAATTGTGTTGGCCAATCCGGCGGGCTTGGGTAGCGTGAGCGCACATGACGTGCATCAGCAACCAACAGTCACATTGCTGGAAATGATGCGTTCAGCGCAATATCAGGACTTTATTGCTCTGCAATATGCCAATAATTTTTCAGATATTCTAGGCTTTGGTTTGCAGCGCTATGATGAGGCGATGGCTAAATGGCAAAATCAGGCGTGGGCGACGACAGCAGTTTATCTTGGTTTTGTCTCACGCCAGTTGGACACACACATTGTTCGGAAATACGGCAAAGTATTTTCTGAGGCAGTGATGATTGAAGCCAAAGCTATTGAAGCTACGCATTGGGCGGCTGAGAATCCAAAGTTGATACAGAAAAAGTTGCTTGAATGGGATGCGTCGCTCAAAGAACGTAATATCAATCCAGGGACAAGTGCAGATTTAACGGTAGCTACTTTACTGGCAAGTTTGTTGGTTTAACTAGGCTGGGGATATCAACGCTAGCTAAACAGGTGTAGCGCTCAAATACTACAACTCTAAGCTGAGTTGGGTAACGACAGGGTATAAATTTTCAGATATAATCTCAGGCTAGATTTTGTATAAGGCTCGCTATTTGAGTAAATTTGCATTGTAACTAGCCCAGCAAATAAGCCCAAAATAACAGCGAGATAAATTAAATAATTTTCAGGAGGCAGTAATGGCAAATTTATTAGACCAATTAAAAAGCATGACCACAATCGTGGCCGATACCGGCGACGTAGAAGCGATTAAAAGTGTAAAACCTGTCGATGCAACTACTAACCCTTCATTACTGCTTAAGGCAAGCACATTGCCGCAGTATGCACACCTGATCGACGAATCAATTGCTTACGCAAAAGCACAAGGCGGCAGCAAAGAAGTACAAATCGAAAACGCAGCAGACAAATTGGCTGTATTGATCGGTATCGAAATCTCTAAAGTTGTACCAGGCCGTATTTCTACAGAAGTGGATGCTCGTCTGTCATTCAACGTTGAGAAAATGGTTGCTAAAGGCCGTAAACTTATCAAGTTCTACCAAGAAGCTGGTGTTGGTAAAGACCGCGTGTTGATCAAATTAGCATCAACATGGGAAGGCATCAAAGCTGGTGAGATTCTTGAAAAAGAAGGCATCCAATGTAACCTCACATTGTTGTTCGGTTTCGGCCAAGCACGTGCATGTGCTGAAGCTGGCGTGTTCTTGATCTCTCCATTCGTTGGCCGTATCTTAGACTGGTACAAAGCTAAAACTGGCGAAACATACACACAAGAAACTGACCCAGGCGTGGTTTCTGTACGTAATATCTATGCATATTACAAAGAACACGGCTACAAAACAGTGGTAATGGGTGCTTCATTCCGTAACGTAGGTGAGTTGATCGCTTTAGCAGGTTGCGACCGTTTAACTGTTTCACCAAACTTATTGCAAGATTTGGCTGCAACAGAAGGTACATTGACTCGCGTATTGACTGATGGCGGTGCTAAATCAGCTCCCCCAGCACGTTTGACTGAAGAAGAGTTCCGCTTCCAATTGAACGAAGATGCAATGGCAACTGAAAAACTTGCTGAGGGTATCCGCGGCTTTGTAGTTGACCAAAACAAACTTGAAGCGGCTTTAAGCGCAAAACTATAGTTTTATAAAACTATGCTGTGCAAATTTTAAATTTGTCCATTTAGCTTTTTTGTCCATTTAATTTCGACTTACGCTGCATTTGTAAGAGTTAATACCGCAACTGTAGCGTATTTCTGTAATTAAAGTGAAATGAGACCAGTTTAGAATTGACATATATTAGCTGGGCACTTATCATAAGTGTCCGGTTTTTTTGTAGTACTAATTTTTGTTAAGTGTGATCTTACACACTGAAATTTTTGATATGCGATATTTGCATGGCAAGTATCACGATTTGAATTTTTTACAAAAATCGCAATAAATCTGTAACAACCTAAAAAATTATTAATTGGAGAACACACCATGGCATTAACCCAAATGGCTTTAGATTCATTAGATTTCGACGCAACAGTTGCATTGGCAACTACAGTTGCTCCACACGTGGACATTCTTGAAATCGGTACACCATGCATTAAACACAACGGCATTAAATTGCTAGAAGTGTTACGTGCTAAATTCCCAAACAACAAAATTTTAGTTGACTTGAAAACAATGGACGCTGGCTACTACGAAGCTGAGCCATTTTACAAAGCTGGTGCTGACATCTGTACAGTTCTTGGTACTGCTGACATGGGCACTATCAAAGGCGTAATCGACGTTGCTAACAAATACGGTAAAAAAGCTCAAGTTGACTTGATCAACGTTACTGACAAAGCTGCTCGTACTAAAGAAGCTGCTGCTGCTGGCGCGCACATCATTGGCGTGCACACTGGTTTAGACCAACAAGCTGCTGGTCAAACACCATTCACTGACTTAGCATTAGTTGCTGGTCTTGGCTTAAACGTAGAAATCTCAGTTGCTGGTGGCGTTAAAGCTGCTACAGCTGCTCAA
>DATHXI010000122.1:0-9024 GCA_035459705.1 Methylotenera sp.
TTGCTGGGCCTGTTGTGCTTGTTTGATTGATTCAGCTTGCATAACGAGTTCATTTTGATTGATACGACGCTGCTTATCAAGGGGCATACCAGCCTGATTCACAATCACGCTAGTTGCCATGCCTTCTATACCGCCACCAGAACGCATACCACTCACTGGGCTAGCAGTGCGGTAATCCAAGCCTGAAGCTAACCGCACATGCACCGCATGCGCTCGGCAACCATTTGAAACATCAAAACTTTGCCAGCCGTCAGCCTCTAAATAAACATCGGCCCATGCATGCGTTTGCATCAAACTGCCATCTTCTGTGAACAGATAACCACTCACATAACGTGCCGGCAAACCTATGCTACGACAACATGCGATAAAAATATGGGCATGATCCTGACACACGCCCTGCCCTAACTTGAACGCCTCGATTGCAGAGGTCGTGACCTGGGTAACACCTTTGATATAACTCACGCGCACTAATAAAGCATGCATCATTTCTTCCAAGGCTTGATTTTGTAAATGTGCTGACCGTTTAAATTGCTTAGCAAATACAGAAATGGTTACATCGCTTTTAGTCAGCGGCGTATCACGCAGGTAAATGGACAATGGCAAAGCTTGGTGCTGCGAAATGACATCCAAACCGGTTTCAACTTCACCTGACGCGATCACCGTAATTTCTTCATGCGGCACATCGATCACTAACGTATGAATGGTATTACCGTAAGCATCTGCGGATGGCTGCAGTTCGCCGTTAACGCGGATATCCCAACGTTTAACATGTTGCCCGAAGCCATTTTGCGGGGTTAAACGCAGTTGTTGAATGGTGTAATTGACTGGTTCGCTGTAGGCGTAGCGAGTGTGGTGCTCAATATTTAAAAGCATATCAAGCCGCCGTAATACTTAAAAAAGTCTTATGTACTTCCGCACCCAACTTGTTATTTAACTCGATAAAATCAGTTAAAAACTCATGCAGGCCTTTTTGGAAAATTTGCTGCATTTTGCCATAGCGCAGCCTTGCATGTAACTCGCCTGCCAGCCGCTTGCATTCAGGATTACGTGCGCCAGAGAGCTCGTCTAAGATAGGCGTAATTTCATCAAAACAGGCATGTAATGAGCGTGGCATATCGCGTCTTAATACCAGCAACTCAGCCACCCGCCACGGCTCTATGGTGTCACTGAATATCTTTTGGTAAGCCTGAAAAGCTGAAACAGAACGCAACACCGCACTCCATTCGTAATAATCCACCGCACCGCCTACTTCTTCCTCTGACGGTAGCAACAGGTGGTACTTTACATCCAATAAACGTGCGGTATTGTCGGCGCGTTCAATAAAGGTACCTAGCCGAACGAAACTAAAGGCATCATCACGCAACATAGTGCCAAAACAAACACCCCTGAATAGATGTGAGCGTGCCTTCACCCAATCACAAAACTCTCTCAAACCTTGTTTGGCTAAGTCCTGCCCGATGAATTGTTCAAATTCCAACCACAATGCATTGATGTTCTCCCATGTTTCCGAGGTCATCGCCACCCGTACTGAGCGCGCGTTTTCACGGGCACTGCGCAAAGTATTGTAGATACTGGAAGGATTATTGGTATCCATCGCAAGATAATGAATGACACCAGTGGCGGTGTAATCATCATGCGCTTCGTCATAGGCTTCAACATTGCCTGAAATCTCTAGCGCCGGCAACCACAGCGCAGCCTCGCTGACAGCAGCATTTGGCACTAGCGACATGTTGTAAGTCACATCCAATACGCGCGCCATGTTTTCTGCACGCTCAATGTAACGTGCCATCCAATAGAGGTGGTCAGCAGTTCTACTTAGCATGCTGTCTCCTCTATTTTTTGCTCTGGTTTACATATTTCCGTCATCACACCTTGTTGACCGTCTTCTTCCAGCACCCAAGTGTCTTTGGTGCCACCACCTTGCGATGAATTCACCACTAGCGAACCTTCTTTCAAGGCTACGCGACACAGTGCGCCTGGCACTAGCGAGACCGTTTTGCCAGATAGCACAAATGGCCGTAAATCCACATGGCGCGGTGCGATACCTTTTTCCACCAACGTCGGGCAGGTAGAAAGTGCTAATGTAGGCTGCGCAATATAGCTGGAAGGGCTGGAAACGATACGCAGACGAAACTCTTCGATCTCTTTTTTACTGGCCGCTGGGCCAACCAGCATGCCATATCCACCTGAGCCTTGCACCTCTTTCACTACCAGCTCATGCAAGTGTGCCAACACGTACTGCAAATCATCTTCTTTGCTTAATTCGTAGGTCGGTACGTTTTCCAGCAAAGGCGCTTCGCCCAAATAGAACTTAATCATTTCAGGCACGTAGATATAAGTCGCCTTATCATCTGCCACACCCGTACCTACTGCATTAGCTAGTGTCACACCACCGTTTCGATATACGGACAGTAAACCCGGTACGCCCAGCATCGAGTCCGGGTTAAAGACTAGCGGGTCAATATAGTCATCATCAATCCGCCGGTAAATCACATCCACTCGTTGCGGACCTTGCGTAGTACGCATATACACTGCGTTGTTGCGCACAAACAAATCTTGGCCTTCCACCAACTCAATACCCATTTGCTGTGCAAGAAAAGCATGCTCAAAATAGGCACTGTTGTAAGCACCTGGCGACAGCAATACTACAGTTGGCTCTTGCACACCGTTTTGTGCCACCGCACGCAGGTTTTTTAACAAGACTTGCGGATAATGGTCAACTGGTGCAATGGAATAACGACGGAATAACTCTGGGAAAAGCCGCATCATCATTTTGCGGTCTTCCAACATATAAGACACGCCAGATGGCGTCCGCAGATTGTCTTCCAGCACGTAAAACTGTGATTCACTAGTACGCACCAAATCAATCCCTGCAATGTGTGCGTAGATTTGATTCGGCACATCCACACCAAACATCTCTGGACGGTATTGTGAATTGGCTAAGATGCTAGATGGCACGATGCCCGCTTTGATGATTTCTTGCTCGTGATAAATATCGTGCAGAAACATATTGAGCGCTTTTACACGCTGAATAGCGCCGGCAGAAAGCTTAGACCACTCTTTAGCTGATAGTAGGCGCGGAATCACATCAAATGGAATCAAACGCTCGGCACCATCGGTTTCACCATAAACATTGAACGTGATGCCTACGCGACGAAACAGGAGCTCAGCTTCCTGACGTTTGCTATCAAGCTGATGATGTGGCACATCTTTTAACCATTGATGATAGCCTGCATAAATCTCACGAACCTTTGTTTCACTCATAGTGGTTGTAAGGTCTAGCTGCATTTCATCAAAGAATGCTATCAATGATTTTTGCATGATTTAAGTCTTTCTTTTATGTAAAGACTAATGCAAAGCGTGTGCCAGTTTAATTTTATTTAAAAATCAATTACTTATTATGATAAATTTTATCTTCGATGCTTTCTGCACGCCTTTGGTGCATTTAAAACAACATTAACAAATGTATGTGATAAATAAGTGCGTATGCAGTATGCATATAATCTGTTTACAGCATATTCGGTGGCAACGTATGATGTATCCAAATTGGTCACTTAAACACCAGAAAAAATTTTAATAAATCCTGATGCAGTTGATTTTCAAGAAAATATATTCTGTTAACAAACCTTTAATAGGTTTGTGGAAATCTTTTTGTTTCATTACATTCTGCGTTTCTCTCTCCCATACACCATTAGCATATGCTACAGAGCAAACAAGCAAACCTCAAACAGCAGTCGAAAATGTAACTGCTTCTAAATTATCAGAGCTCGGCCTGACCAAGAAAGAGCAAGCATGGCTTGCATCACATCGCATCATCAAAGTGGGTATTCGTCATGGCTATACGCCAATTGAATACATCTCCGAAGGCAATCAGTTTCGCGGCATCACCGTAGATTATCTCTACAAACTGGAAAGGCTACTCGGTATCAAGTTCAAGAAAGTGGATTTCTCAGACATTCCAACAATCAACTCAATAGACATGCTGTCTGGCGTGATTAATCCTAATCTTAATCCTGAATCAATTAAAAATAACGGCTTTGTCGTGTTGAACAAACCGTATCTAACGTTCCCCTACGCTATTTATACGCACAAAAATAACACTAACATATACGACTTAACCAGCCTATACGGTAAAAGAATCGCTGTATTCAAGAAAAGTGCAGTTGCTTCACAGCTTATGACCAGACTACCCACTGCAAAGCTAGTGAATATAGATATTGCCGAAGATGCTTTTACCGCACTAGAAATGCAAACCGTTGACGCCTATGTAGGCAACGAAATGATTGTTGACTATGTTGCCAACATACAAGGGGTGAGCTTCATCAAGAAAACGAGCTATACGCCTTACGAGGCCCAAGTATCTATGGCCGTCAGAAGCGATTGGCCCGAGCTAAAATCTATATTGCAGAAATCTTTACTGGCACTAGAGCCTGAGCAAGACGAAATTTTGAAAAAATGGGACCTAACGTCTCACAAAAAGAATATGTATCTATTGTGGCTGGCATTAGGCGCACTGTTTTTAGTGATATCGCTTGTCTTATTTAAAGGCTATCGATTAAAGCAAACCATTAAAGCCCAAAACAAGCTATCTCAGGAACGTATTTGGCATCAGGCTAACTTTGATTTTCTGACCAATCTACCCAATCGCTTAATGTTTCATGATCGACTGCAAGAAGAGATTAAGAAGTCCAATCGCTCCAGATTACCGCTGGGTTTGCTATTTTTAGACCTAGATAATTTCAAACAAATTAATGACCAGTTTGGTCACGCCATTGGCGACAAACTCATCGCCGAGGTCGCAAAGCGCATTGAAAGGTGTGTTCGCTCCATTGATACTATCGCTAGAATCGGCGGCGATGAATTTACAGTGATTATGGGCGAGTTAGCTGATTTAAATGCTGTGGAAAAAACCAGTCATAAAATCTTGTCGCGCCTGGAAGCACCTTTCCATATCAATAGCCAAGTGATTTATGTGACAGCCAGTATTGGTATTACGATATTTCCAAATGACACAAACAGAATCGAAGAGTTATTAATCTTTGCTGATCAGGCGATGTATGAAGCTAAAAAGTTGGGGCGTAATCGTTATCAGTTCTTCACCGCCTCGATGCAAAAAGCTTCCTCCAATAGACACGCCATTATGAGCGATTTACGCGACGCACTAGCGCATAATCAGTTTGTGCTGTTTTATCAACCTATCGTTGATCTAAACAACTTCGCCTTACACAAAGCCGAGGCATTGATTAGATGGCAACACCCGACCAAAGGCTTGATTGAGCCAATCGACTTCATTCCGATTGCTGAAGAAACCGATATGATTATTCAGCTAGGTGACTGGGTATTTAAGCAAGTGTTAAAAGATGTGCTCAGTCTTCGTGCGACCCACCATCCTGATTTTCAGATTAGTATCAATGTCTCACCCAGACAATTTATGAATGGAAACCATCTGTTGTCCTGGCTACCCAAGCTGCATGAGTATGGCCTGAAAGGAGATGTGATTTCAATTGAAATCACCGAAGGCCTTCTGCTCCAACCTACCGACTCGGTAAAACATATATTGTCAGAATTCATCGCTGCGGGCGCTGACATAGCCATTGATGACTTTGGCACCGGCTATTCTGCGCTCGCCTATCTCAAAAAGTTTAATGTGGATTATGTAAAACTTGATAAATCATTTATAAAAAATATTGAATCAGAGCACGACAACCTCGTGCTCTGTGAGGCCATCATCAGCATGGCTCACAAGCTAGGCATTAAAGTTATTGCGGAAGGCATTGAAACGCCGGCACAACAAGCGCTATTGCAGCAGTTTGGATGTGATTTTGGCCAAGGCTATCTTTTAGCAGAACCTCAAAACCTGGCAGATTTTAAAACATTTCTAAAATCCGCTAAATTTGCAGCCTGACAATTCAATCATTCTATGTTTTGAATCTGCTCACGCATTTGTTCAATCAATACCTTCAACTCCATCGACACTTGTGTGGTGAGCACCGAAACTGATTTTGAGCCTAAAGTATTCGCTTCACGATTCAACTCTTGCATCAAGAAATCCAAACGTTTACCGGCAGGTGCATCACTAGCCAAAATACGTTTTACTTCAGAAACATGCGCTGTCAATCGAGTAAGCTCTTCATCCACATCAATACGTTGGGCAAATAGCACCAGCTCTTGCGCCACCCGCTCTTGATCTACGTTTTTCAGGCTTTCATTCAATTTGGTCACGAGCTTTTCTTGATATTCTTTGCTCAGAGCAGGCAACAATGGCTTCACCTTGGCCACCAATACTTCTATCTGCGCTAATCTATCTAAAATTAACGCTTTAAGTTTTTCACCTTCACGTTTACGCGAAGCATTCAGGTCATGCAGGCCCTGACTCACCAACTTTTTAACATCCTCTACCAATGACTCGCCTAGTACATCATTTAACACCACACCAGGCCAACGCAAAATTTCGGCCACACTAAGCGTGCTGCTATGCGGGAAATGTACTTGTGCTTTTTTCTGCATCTCGGCCAATTGCTGCATCAAATGCTCATCCAGCTGCGTCGCTTGGTTAGCTTGAGCACGTTGGATTAGATTGATTTTGCATTCAATCTTGCCGCGGCTTAGATGCGCGCTGATTAACTCGCGTATCGGCAATTCCATGCTTCTGAGCTGTTCATCAAGCTTAAAATGTAGATCAAGATATCGGCTATTAACAGCACGTAACTCCAGCAAAAGCGTGGCGTTATCCAAAGGTTGTTCTAATGCTGCAAAGCCCGTCATACTGAAAGTCATGATGAATATCCTAGTGAAACTAAAAAGTGAAACCAAATTAAATTGCTGCCATAGTATCAAATGGTGGCTATTTCATGCCAAAATTACTTCTGGAATAAGTTCCAGAATAACTTTGAGTACAATCAATTACACGTTATATTGTTGAATATACTCTAAGTTTCAAAATAGATTTTTAGGGCGAGAGCGCTATAAAATGATCTAAAGAGAAAAAACCAATACGACAGTAAAGAAATCTATACAAAAGAAATATACAGTGCCACCACCAACAAAAAACTTAGCCTTACCTACAGGTTATCAGTTACATGATTACGAGATCAGAAAAGTCTTAAGTTCTGGCGGGTTTAGCTTCGTCTATTTGGCGCGCGATAAAGACAAAAAAATCGTCGCCATCAAAGAGTATTTACCTACCAGCATTGCACTGCGCAATGATGGCGCAACAGTACTACCCAATAATGATGACGTTGCCTTGTTTAGACATGGCCTTAAATGCTTCTTTGATGAAGGCTTGTCACTGGCTAGAATTGACCATAAAAATATCGTGCGCGTGATTAACTTTTTCCGCGCCAATGAAACTGTATACATGGTCATGCAGTATGAGCGCGGCAAATCCCTGCAAGACTACATCTTAGGCCAGACCGATCCGGTTTCAGAAAAGTTTATCCGGCGTGTGTTTGGTGAGCTATCCAATGGCTTGCGTGAAGTACATACTCAAAAACTCCTGCATCTGGACATCAAGCCCGCCAATATCTATATTCGGCTGGATGGCTCACCGGTATTGCTTGATTTTGGCTCAGCGCGCCAAGCCCTGAGCGAAAGCCTGGCCAAAATTGCGCCTAGCTATACGCCAGGCTTTGCCTCACCGGAACAATATTACGATAGGAAATTATTAGGTCCGTGGAGTGACATCTACAGCATAGGCGCTACCATGTATTCTTGCATAACACGCACTTCACCGCTCGCCGCTAATCTGCGCATCAAAAAGGACTTACTGGTGCCCGCAGTTAAACTGGGTAAGGATATGTACTCTAAAAGCCTGCTGGAACTCATCGATAAGTGTCTCAGCCTAGATTATCTTGAACGCCCACAAAGCGTGTTTTCACTGCAAAAAACATTGCTGGAAGCCATGCCTGAACCCGAGCCCGAGAAAAAAACAAGCTTTGTAAATAAAATCGTCGGCATTCTCAATAAACAACTCTAAGTAAATCCATATGAAATTTACTATCTATCAGAATAGCCGTCAGGGTCCACGTCCTTATAATCAGGACCGATTGGCATATTCCTACAGTAAAGATGCGCTGTTGCTAGTCATTGCTGACGGCATGGGCGGTTATCGACATGGTGAAGTTGCAGCACAACTAGCTGTCACTACCATGACTGAGGCATTTCAACGTCTTGCAGTACCTACATTATCTAGCCCTGCAAAATTTTTAATTGAGCATATTCAGCAGATTCACGACATGATCGACCAACTCACTGAAGAGCGTGAGATGCTGGAAGCACCACGTACCACCATTGCGGCTGCGGTAGTACAGCGTGGTGTGCTGTATTGTGCGCATGTGGGCGATACCCGACTGTATCATTTCCGTGATGGTCATTTGCTGTATCGCACGGAAGACCATTCCATTGTGCAATCTTTGTATAGTAAAGGCATGATCAGCAAAGATGACATGTCTACACATCCTTATCGGCACAAAGTATATAGCTGTTTAGGCGGTGATGTACCGCCTAAAATTGAACTTGCCGATAGACAGGAATTAGCCGAGGGTGACACCATTTTGCTATGTACCGATGGGGTTTGGGGCGCGGTGGCGGATGAGCAGATTAAACAGATACTCGGCGGCTCATCCATTAGCGAGAATATCACCAGCTTGCTTAATCAGGCTGAAATAGTCAGCCAGGAGAAAGGTGACAATATGAGTGCAATTGGTCTGCAATGGGGTGACAAACTCAGCAGCAATTTCGCCGTTTCAACCGTCACTATGGCAATGGGTGCCACGACCACCATCATGAACCCAGTCACTCATCTTAATCCACAAGACGGTGATTTGAGCACTGATTTCACGGATGATGAGATTGAAAAAACAATCGCTGAAATACAACAAGCCTTACGTAAAACCAAACGCAGTTAACCAATTTTTATCACTCATTCTTAAATCAGGATATCTGAAGTATGCAAGCCCACGAAACTACCAACAATGGCACCAGACCAAGCCAGCGCGCTCATGACCAATTACGCGATGTTGAAAT
>DATHXI010000123.1:0-12735 GCA_035459705.1 Methylotenera sp.
ATCATCTTGGCGTTCGTGATCTTTTTGATGGTCAAGCAAATGAACAAACTGAAAAAAGCCGCACCAGCTGCGCCAGCACCAACGCCTGAAGATGTTGTGCTGTTGCGTGAGATCCGTGATTCGTTGAAAAAGTAATTCATTTGATTCTGAAATTACACAATAAAAAAGGGCTGAGAAGCCCTTTTTTATTGTGTTTGAGTAATGAGTGACTTGGTCTGTTATAGCTGTGGTTCCATGGTTGGCATTTCGCCATCAGGCATTTCATAACGTTTGACACCATCTTGGTCTTCAGAGCCATCATGGTTCATAAATACTACCATCACCACTTTATCATCAATAAAATCCAATTCAGTGGTTTGGTAATAAGTGCCATCGGGAGCTGTATTGATGTAGTGGTAATGCCAGATTGAAGCAACTACTTTTGTCGTGTCTTTGATTTTTACATCTTCAGCTTTAGCGGGTTCACCAAATTGCGCAATGATTTTAGCTTTATCAAAGCCATTGATGGCTTTTACAAAATCTCTCTCTGCAGTCGGGATAGCTTGATTTGCAGGCATCTCTTCTGCAATAGCAAAATGTGCAAATGAAAAGCCAGTAAGCATGAGAGCGGCTGCAGCTAGGTATTTCATGGCGTATCCTTAAAGTGACAAACTTTAAGCTATGAACTAAAAATCAAGTAATTAGTTCCACTTTTAAACATCAATAAAGCGCTACTTACTAAGCAATCAAAGCTAGATTGCTTAGGTTGAGAGCTCTTCTAAATCAGTCACACCCGGTAGTACTTCCACCATGATGGTATGTAAACGGCGGCTATCGGCACGCAACACCTTGATATGCAGGCCACTAAATGTGATCTCTTCATTACGTTTTGGCAGATGTCCGAATTGATTGACCACAAGCCCGCCTATGGTGGAGAACTCTTCATCGCTTAACGTCGTGCCAATGGCTTCGTTAAAGTCCGCAATTTCAGTCAGGGCCTTCACGCGATATTGACCATCTGCATTCTGGATGATGTTGTCTTCATCTTCGTCGTAGTCGTACTCGTCTTCAATGTCACCAACGATCTGCTCGAGCACGTCTTCAATCGTTACCATGCCTGCCACGCCACCGTACTCATCGACCACGATAGCGATGTGGTTGCGGTTGCTGCGGAACTCTTTGAGTAGGATATTGAGGCGCTTGGCTTCAGGGATGAATACTGCAGGGCGTAGCATGTCGCGTACTTCAAAGTCTTCACCGGCGTAATAGCGTAACAAGTCCTTGGCGAGCAAAATGCCAATCACATCATTTTTATTGTCTTCAATCACCGGAAAGCGTGAGTGAGCAGTTTCGATGACATGCGGGATAAATGTTTCAGGTGGGTCGGTGATGTCGATGACATCCATTTGTGAGCGCGGAATCATGATGTCGCGCACTTGCATTTCGCTTACTTGCAGCACACCCTCTATCATGGCGAGCGAGTCTGCATCCATCAAACTGTTTTCGTAGGCACCGTGTAACAGCTCTACCAGTTGTTCACGATCCTCTGGTTCTCGTAGTAAAAAATTGCTTAGACGTTCTAGTAAACCAGGTTTGTTGCTTAACTTTTCCGAGTCGGAAGCCATTAGTAGGCACCCTATGTAATGAGATAAGGAGAAGGATACCCTAATTTTGTGACAATTGCAGTTTCTAAGCCTTCCATTAGCTCGGCTTGTGCCTCAGTTTCATGGTCATAACCATGCAAATGTAAGATGCCATGTACGGTTAAATGTGCATAGTGCGCTTCAAGTGTCTTGTTCTGTGACTGTGCCTCCGCTTCCACCACTGGTGCGCAGATAATAATGTCGCCCATCAAGTGTGGTTCTTCGGTGAGTGGGAAGGTCAATACATTGGTCGCATAATCTTTACCGCGATACATGCTGTTGAGCTCGCGGCCTTCATCAGCGTCCACAATGCGTATGGTTACCTCAGTATCCACGCGAATAGTTGCTTTCACCCATTTTCTAAAAAGTGTGCGGCTTGGAATGTTGGCAAGTTGGCTTGCTATTTGAATATTAAAACTTAAAGTAGGCATGATCCGATTATATAATTAAATTACCATCTTATTATTAGCTTAAAGAATAAGCCATGCTCGACTTAAGTTTTACTTTTAATGGAAAGTGTTGGGTGTGGCAGGGCAAAGGCACTTGGTATTTTATTACTTTGCCTCAAAATAAATCCGAAGAAATTAAATTTTTTAGCGAACACTATAGTGGGAAAAGGCGCGGTTGGGGCGCTGTGCGGGTGCAGGCGACGATAGGCAGCACGGCATGGGAAACGTCAATCTTCCCGCACTCGAAAGCAGATGCCTACATATTACCTGTGAAGGCGGACGTTCGGAAATTGGAAAAAATTGCCGCGGGGGATAACGTAAAAGTAAAGTTAAAAATCAATATATGACTTAAATTATTTTAAACAAATATGCCCTGATAGGTAATATCTATGCGGTCTTTAGAGCATCAGTTTTTTGCTTGGCGGTATGAATAAAATACCTTTCAGCGTATGATGTTTCGTTAATACGTCGCAGGGTATATAACAATCATTATGCAAAATACTACCATTACTAAATTCCTAGCAGATCACCTACAGGGCCCGCATAAAGTAGCACTTAATTTGATGTTGGACGATATTATCAATGCATGCAAGAAAATTGCAATTGCAATTGATAGCGGTGCGCTGGAAGGCAATATGGGTAGCCTGGGTTCAGAAAATGTACAGGGAGAAGTGCAAAAAGCGCTTGATGTGATTACCAATGACATCTTTATTGAATCCAATCAGCGTAGCGGCTATGTGGCCGGCATGGCTTCTGAAGAGATAGATGATGTTATTGAAATTGCCGAAAAGCATAGGCAAAACGGGCAGTACCTGCTGTTATTTGACCCGCTAGATGGCTCATCTAATGTGAATGTAAACATCTCGGTAGGCACGATATTCTCGGTTTTGAATTCGGTGCAGAACGCACCGGTGCTAACCGATTTTTTACAGCCGGGTACGGCGCAAGTCTGTGCCGGTTATGCGCTGTATGGCACATCGACCATGCTGGTGTTGACGGTCGGCAATGGTGTAAACGGCTTTACGCTGGATCAGGAATCCGGAGAGTTTTATCTTACCCATCCCAATATGCAGATTGCTGCTGAAACGCAGGAGTTTGCTATCAATATGTCTAACTATCGTTTCTGGCAAGAGCCGGTGCAGCGCTATATTGACGAGTGTCTACAAGGCGAAGAGGGCGATCGCAATAAAGATTTCAATATGCGCTGGGTGGCGTCTATGGTGGCAGAAGTGCATCGTATTTTGATGCGCGGCGGCGTATTTATGTATCCGATTGATACCAAATTGCAGGCTAAGGGTGGCAAGCTTCGTTTGCTGTATGAGGCTAATCCTATGAGTTTCATCGTGGAGCAAGCAGGTGGCGCGGCAACTACGGGCACGATGCGGATTTTAGACTTGGTGCCAAGTAACTTACATCAGCGTGTACCTGTCATGATGGGTAGCAAGAAAGAGATTGAAAGAATCGTTTCTTATCATCAACGCAAAATTAGACATTAATTTTAGGCATTAATTTAAGAAGCTTGCCTGGCGTTGCTGCGAGAGCCGGTTAAGTTAATTCACGCATGCATGTGCTAGAGGCAACGTTGTTAGCAACCTGACAAATTGCTACAAACTCGTCTGCCAGCAGTGACGCACCACCAATCAGGCCGCCATCTACATCTGGCATCGCAAATAAGGCTTCGGCATTATTGGCCTTAACGCTGCCGCCATAAATAATCCGTACTTTGTCAGCAGCTTCTGGATGTCGTCTAGCCACGCGTTGGCGAATAAATTGATGCACAGACTGTGCTTGTTCTGGCGTCGCGGTTTTGCCGGTACCAATCGCCCACACTGGTTCATAAGCAAACACCATATTGAGTTGCATGGCTTTAGCGAAATCTTGTTCACTTAAGGTCGCCATGACCGCATCCATTTGACTGGCCACGATGACCTCGGTTAGGCCAGCGCTGTGTTCGGCCAGCGTTTCGCCCACACACAATATCGGCGTCAAGCCAGCCTTAATGGCTGCGTCGAATCTGGCAGCGGCAGTTAAATTTGTTTCATAAAACAAGCTGCGTCGCTCTGAGTGTCCGAGCAACACATAGGTGCAACCCAAATCGGTGAGCATATGCGGCGCAACCGCACCAGTAAAAGCGCCTTCTTCGTGCTGGTTCACATTCTGCCCACCCCAAGCGATATTGGTATTTTCAAGTAGTGCGCGTGCCTGAAACAGGTAGGGGTTAGGTACGCAAACCACGTAATCCGCATGATTGAGGTTTTGCAGCCCATCAATGACATTCTCTAGCAAAACCTGATTGCTCTGGATGTTGCCATGCATTTTCCAATTGCCTACTACAAGATTACGACGCATATAACGTTTCCTTCTTTATCGATAGCAATTTACGCAGGGTTAACAACGGCTTGCAGTTTGCCTGACTTATAGCGCTCAGCCATTGCGTCGCAAGAAACAGGTTTAATCGCCGCCGCGTAACCCGCAGAGCCAAATGCTTCATAACGTGCTTTGCAAATGGCACGCATGGCCGCCGTGGTGACACCTAAATATTTTCTAGGGTCAAACTCTTTGGAGTTTTGTGCAAAGAATCTACGTAGGGCCCCAGTGGAGGCCATGCGCAAATCCGTATCTATATTCACCTTGCGTACGCCGTGCTTGATGCCTTCTACGATTTCCTCAACCGGTACGCCATAGGTTTCGCCCATGCCGCCGCCAAATTCATTGATGATTTTCAACCATTCTTGCGGTACTGAAGATGAACCATGCATGACCAAGTGCGTATTCGGAATGCGGGCATGGATTTCTTTGATGCGGCTGATGGCCAATGTTTTCCCAGTGGGCGGACGTGTAAATTTGTAAGCGCCATGTGAAGTACCAATGGCGATGGCTAAGGCATCTACGCCAGTGAGCCTGACAAAGTCAGCGGCTTCTTCCGGGTCGGTAAGTAGTTGCGAATGGTTGAGCTTGCCTTCGGCGCCAGAGCCATCTTCATCGCCCGCCATACCGGTTTCAAGTGAGCCCAATACGCCAAGCTCACCTTCTACAGATACGCCAATGGCATGCGCGAGATCGACGATTTTCTTGGTGGCATCTACGTTGTATTGATAGCTGGAGGGGGTTTTGGCGTCCTCCATCAAAGAGCCGTCCATCATCACGCTAGTAAAGCCGGAGCGCATGGCTTGAATGCACACCGCTGGTGTATGGCCATGGTCTTGGTGCATCACAACGGGGATATGTGGGTAAGCTTCTACAGCGGCTAAAACTAAATGTCGGAGGAATGCCTCGCCTGCATATTTGCGAGCGCCAGCTGAAGCTTGCAATATAACGGGGCTATTTACCTCGTCCGCTGCCTGCATAATGGCTTGCACCTGCTCCATGTTATTGACATTGAATGCAGCGAGACCGTAGTCGTGTTCTGCAGCGTGGTCTAGTAATTGACGTAATGAAACAAGTGCCATTGGTGCCCTCTTAGCGTATTTAAAAGTGAGTAATAAAGGCGCATCGTGTGCGCAATACTTGCTTGGCTAGCTAACATCAACAATTTTGTTGAGATGTTTTACTGGGGTGAATATAACACTTATGTCTTATATAAGACAACTAATACAAGACAAATTTTTGCAACAAGTACCAATCAATAATCTTGTGCTTTAGTACACTGAATTACAGTGTACCTTACAAATTTCCAGTGACTTTAATAATACTGTGGCTTACGGCTTAGGTTCGCTATGTTTAAGCTCGTAATCCTCATAGGCATTGATGATTTTCTGCACCAGTGGGTGACGCACCACATCGGCAGATAAAAATTGCGTCATGGCAATGCCTTTAATATCTTTCAGTATTTTCTGCACTTCAACCAAGCCGCTTTTTTGATGACGTTGTAAATCAATCTGCGTCACGTCACCAGTAATCACCGCTTTAGTGCCAAAACCGATACGCGTTAAAAACATCTTCATTTGTTCTGGTGTGGTGTTCTGCGCCTCATCCAAGATAATGAAACTTTGATTTAGTGTACGACCACGCATATACGCTAAAGGTGCCACTTCAATTGCGCCGCGCTCAAACATTTTATTCACGGTGTCATAGCCGGCTAAATCGTATAAAGCATCGTAAAGCGGGCGCAGATAAGGGTCAACCTTCTGATTTAAGTCGCCAGGTAAAAAGCCCAGTTTCTCGCCAGCTTCCACCGCTGGGCGTACTAAAACAATTCTTTTAACTCGATCACGCGTCATTGCATCTATTGCGCTGGCAACTGCTAGGTAGGTTTTACCTGTACCTGCTGGGCCAATACCAAAAGTGATGTCGTGATCCTGAATCTGTTGTAGATACTCAATCTGGCGAGGGGTGCGGCCATGCAGATCCCCTCGTCGCGTCATTAGCACCGGCATCGTGCTAGAAGCCACATCTTCGGGTTTTAGTTTATCTATTTCGACCAAGCCTAGTTGAATATCTTCCAACTCAACCGGTTTTGTAGCGCGCACATAGAAGTTTTCAATCAGTTGTGCCGCAAGCCTGACGTTGTTAAGTTTGCCGGTAATGTTAAACGAGCCACCACGGCGATTGATATTCACCTCCAGTGCGGTTTCAATCTGCTTGATATTCTCGTCTAGCACGCCGCAGAGGTTGGCTAGGCGGACGTTGTCTTCAGGGCTTAGGGTGATTTGCATACTATCTAATCTACTTAAAGAATCTCGCCAGTTAAACGTCTAGGGTTAGAAACATCAGTGATTCTAACGTTGACGAATTGATTGATTAAGCTAACGTCACCAGCAACATCCACCACGCGATTGTTATCAGTTTTACCTGCGAGCAAGCTGTCATCTTTTCTTGAGGCACCGTCAATTAGCACGCGTTGTACGCTACCGAGCATGGCACGGCTGATGGCATCGCCTTGTGCTTCATTCATGCTTTGCAGCTTGCTCAAGCGTGCGAGTTTCACATCTTGAGTCGTCTCATCAGTTAAATATGAAGCTGGCGTGCCTGGGCGCGGGCTGTATAAAAAGCTAAAGCTGTAATCGAAACAAACGTCTTGCATGAGCTTGGCGGTCGCTTCAAAGTCGGCCTCGGTTTCACCCGGGAAGCCAATGATAAAGTCAGAAGTGAATGTCAGGTTCGGGTTTGCTGCACGCAGTTTACGAATAGTCGATTTGTATTGCAGCACAGTGTAATTGCGCTTCATTGCCATCAGCACACGGTCGCTACCTGCTTGCACCGGCAAATGTAGCTGCACTGCTAATTTTGGTATATCGGCGAAACAGGCAATTAACCTATCGTTCATTTCATTCGGATGGCTAGTGGTGAAGCGTATGCGCTCAATTTGCGGGATTTCGGCGATGTATTCAATCAGCATCGCTAAATCAGCCTCTAAGCCTTCGTATTCAGCGCGGTAGGAGTTGACGTTTTGCCCAAGCAAGGTAATTTCTTTCACACCTTGTTCGGCCAGTTGTATGGCTTCAGTCAAAATGGCTTCGAAAGGGCGTGATACTTCCTCGCCACGGGTGTAGGGTACGACACAAAAGCTGCAATACTTGCTGCAGCCTTCCATAATACTCAAGAAAGCAGTGGCGCCTTCTACGCGCGGTGGCGGTAAATGGTCGAATTTCTCGATTTCCGGAAAGCTGATATCCACTTGTGAGGTGCCACTGGATTGGCTACTTCTAATCATGTCAGGCAGGCGGTGCAGGGTTTGTGGGCCAAACACTACATCCACATACGGTGCGCGCTTGATGATGTTGTCACCTTCTTGCGACGCTACGCAGCCACCTACACCAATCACTAAGTTAGGATTTGCCTTTTTAAGCGGGATGAAACGGCCCAAATGGCTGAATACTTTTTCTTCGGCTTTTTCGCGTACTGAGCAGGTGTTGAGCAAAATCACATCGGCATCTTCTGGCGTCTGTGTTTCGATCATGCCGTTGTCAGCATGCAGCATATCCGCCATGCGCGATGAATCGTACTCGTTCATTTGGCAGCCAAAGGTCTTGATGAAGACCTTTTTAGGTGTCGCTACTTTGGCTACGGCTAGATTTTCTTTAATGTCGTTCAATGGTTTGAATTTCAAAATACTAAGGCGTAATTTTAGCGTATTTGAACAGCACAATGTAAAATAGGCTGATTCCTTTAGAAGTAAGTCATATGCAAGCACTCCCCATCTTTTTTAATATCAAAAACCGTCTTTGTGTCGTCATCGGAGGTGGTGATGTCGCTACACGTAAAGTGACCATGCTGCTGAAGGCTGATGCAGCGGTGACGCTCTATTCGCCAGAGATTTGCCATGAACTTGAAGAGATGGCGAACGCAGGGAAAATTAAGTATATCAAAGCAGATTTCGCAGAAAGCCAGCTAGCAGGCGCATGTATGGTGATTGCTGCGACGGATGATGAAGCGGTGAATGTCGCGGTTTCAGTGGCAGCTAAAGCACAGAATATTCCGGTAAACGTGGTCGATGCACCTGATTTATGTACATTTACCATGGGGTCGATTATTGACCGCAGCCCGGTAGTCATTGCAGTTTCTAGTGAGGGCAATGCGCCTGTATTGGCGCGCTACATCCGCACCAAAATTGAGACCATGCTACCAGCAAGCTATGGGCGTATCGCCGCTATTGCAGGTGAGTTTCGTGAACAAGTAAAAGCTAAGTTTGCCACCACTCAAGCCAGACGCCGGTTTTGGGAGGGCGTGCTGCAAGGCCCGATGGTAGAGCGTGTATTGTCTGGGCAAGAGCAAGCAGCTCGAGAGTTGTTGCAGGGTATTTTGAATGATGCAGATGCCACAGCAAACAAAGGTGAAGTATTTCTAGTCGGCGGCGGCCCGGGTGACCCGGATTTGCTGACCTTCAGGGCACTGCGCTTGATGCAGCAATGCGATGTGTGCGTGTACGATAAACTAGTTAGCCCGGAAGTGATGGAGTTGGTGCGCCGCGATGCCGAACTGATTTACGTGGGTAAATCGCGTGACCAGCACACACTGCCGCAAGAAGAGATTAACGAACTGTTAGCCAAGCTTGCCTTGCAAGGTAAACGAGTTTTGCGCTTAAAAGGTGGCGACCCGTTTATCTTCGGGCGGGGTGGCGAAGAAATCGAAACCCTCATGGCGCATGGCGTACCGTTCCAAGTAGTGCCTGGCATTACCGCAGCCAATGGCGTTTCCAGCTATGCTGGTATTCCGCTGACACATCGCGATTATGCGCAAGCCTGCTTGTTCATTACTGGTCACCTGAAAGATGGCACTATTGATTTGGATTGGGCAGCCATGGCGCGGCCTAAACAAACGGTGGTGATTTACATGGGCTTGGTGGGTTTGGCTGATATTTGCAAGCGCTTGATTGCCGAAGGTGTACCGTCAACCATGCCGGCTGCGGTGATTCAGCAAGGCACTACGCAGCGTCAGCGCGTGGTGACTGCAACATTGGCAGACTTGGCGGAGAAAGTAGGCGCGGCAGAAATGAAACCACCGTGCTTAACAATCATCGGTGAAGTCGTGCAGTTGCGTGAGAAGTTAAATTGGTTTGAACCAAACGCAACGGATGATCAAGGCTAACTAATTAGTTTTTGATTAACTATTTTTAATCGGCAAACTCAGTCGCGCTTCTAAACCGCCTTCAGGGCGGTTAATTAGTTCTAGTTTACCTTTGTGTAACTTGGCGATACGGTCTGCAATCGCCAAACCTAAGCCGCTGCCACCTGCATTACTGCGCGCAGTATCAAGGCGTTCAAACGGTCGTAGCAGTTTTTCTACGTGGCTTTCTGGGATGCCAGGGCCATTGTCAAATACACTAATCACAATATATTCTGCTTGAATCTCACTGGCCACGCTTACCTCACCACGCCCATAGGTATAAGCGTTCCCGACCAAATTGTCTAACAGGCGTTGCATGGCCAAAGGCCTGAGTGGTACAAAGTAAGTGGGTGCTAACTTCACCTTTAAGTCACGTCCGGCGCGTGATTGACGCTCGTGCAACGATTGCAGCAGCATATTGATATCAATCATCTGTGTTGGTTCGCCTTCTACACCGCGCACAAAGTCCAAGAACTGATGGATGATGTTATCCATATCGGCAATGTCTTCTATCATGCCGTTCTTCAGGTTGCCACAATTGTTGTCCGGCAGCATTTCTACAGATAAACGTAGCCTTGCCAGCGGTGTACGGATGTCATGTGAGACCCCAGCTAAAATCAGCGTTCTTTCTGCATCCAGCTCAGCCAGTGAATCCGCCATTTTATTGAACGTGCTGCTTACTTCACGCAGTTCCGTTACGCTATCTTCCGGCAGCTTTTCAGGGCGTTCACCATTGCGCAATCTATCTGCAGCATTCACTAAAAGATTAAGAGGGCGGTTAATACGCGCGGCAAGTAGGTAGCCACCGCCCAATGAGAGCAATAGTACCAAAGCACCCCAGCCTAACCACTGCCAAGGGAATGGTCGTTCTATATGAAAACGCGGAATGACCACCCAGAAATCATCTTGACCAATATTGAAGCTGACCCAAAGCCCCTCAACACCATAATGGTTCACCGTGATAATGGTTTCTACGCCCAATCGCTCACGAATCTTTTCTGCCACCAAGTTAATAAATGGGTCTGGTGGTAGTGGCTCAATCTCCTCCATAAAGTCTGCATAATAAATACGCACACCTTCTTTACCAGTCAGCTCTGAGAGCAAGGCCAGACGCAGGTTTTCTTGTGCTGCAATGAGTGAGGCGCGCGTGTAGTTCACCACGGTCACCGCTTGTAAAGCAGTGGCCTCTGCACGCGGTTCTCGCTCAAAGTATTCAAAAATCTTGAGTGAGGCGACCTGGCCGACAGCCAGTAGCACCGCAATCAACAGCATAATTCTAGCGAGTAGGGTTTTGGGTAAAAAAAGGCGCAATTTGTGAACTACTCTTTAATGACTTGAATTGATATATAGCAGATTAGACTATTGATCTACTTCACCGTCAGGAATAAACACATAACCAAAGCCCCACATGGTTTGCAGGTAGCGAGGGTGCGCTGGGTCCGGCTCAACTAGTTTGCGCAAGCGCGATACTTGCACATCGATACTGCGGTCAAACACATCCAGTTCACGTCCGCGTGCCAATTGCATCAGTCTATCGCGCGATAGCGGCTGGCGCGGGTGGTCAACAAACACTTTAAGTAACGCGAACTCACCGCTGGTAATGGTAATTGCCATACCATCACGGCTGAGTGAACGTGTAGAAGCGTTAAATACAAAGTCACCAATCGTTACATTGTCGCTATTGGCTGCGGGTGCGCTTGGTTGCAGGCGCTCATGGCGACGCAGCACTGCATTAATGCGAGCGAGTAACTCACGTGGGTTAAACGGCTTAGGCAAATAGTCATCGGCACCCATTTCCAAGCCGATAATCCTGTCCACTTCATCGCCACGCGCTGTAAGCATGATGATCGGCAACATGGCCCCAGTGCCGCGCACCCTACGGCAAATAGATAAACCATCCTCACCTGGCAGCATCAAGTCTAGTACTAGCAGATCTACTGTTTCGCTTGCTAACACTGCATCCATTTCTTTGGCATCAGACACACCCTTGATGCTAAAGCCTTGCTCGGTAAGGTAGCGCTGCAATAATTCACGCAAACGAATATCGTCATCTACAACTAAGATTTTTTTGTTTTGATCGACCATGATGTGTTTTCAGCTCAGATTTTAATTAAGTTTATGTTAATGCTGGATTATATTGAATATTTACATAATAAAAGTAAAATTCAAAAGAATGCAAAGTGTATGCTAATTTTAGTCAATATCAAACGCCAACGCGCAAACTAAACCCATTGTTGCTTGTCTATTTTTAATAATTAACTTGTTACAATTGCTTACAATTTCATCTTTTAATGAAACATTCGATTAACAATCGTACTTCATGATTACGGGTCTTAATTGAAGTGTTTAATATAATAAAGTTGATTAATTGAATTTAGCCACGCATAAAAGTATTTCAATCGGAACATGCGCCTGCTTAGCAATGTGCATAGGCCTTGGATTGCCATTGTATGCAAGCGCAGCTGATAGAACCAACCAAGCTAATGGCGACGGCTTTATCAAGCGTGTGGCAGACGATGAATCGGCCAATGAAGGCACTCAACAGACACTTAATCTCAACTTTAGCCCGGAAGACAGAGTCAGGCTGCGCAAAGCATTAGATGATTACTCGCGTTCGGTTGACCCGGATCACGATCAAATTGAAGAACGCCGCCGTGCGATGCAAGAAAGCATAGAGGAGCGCTTTCTAGCGACGGATAAAGATAATGACGGTTCTATAGACCGACAAGAAGCAACAGAAAGTCTCCCACAAATCGCTCGGCATTTTAGCCAAGTAGATACCGACCAAGATGAAAAGATTACATTAGATGAGCTGGAAGCCGCTCAGGCACGTATCATCGAACGTAGAAAAACCGCAGAGGCTGCCCTTCAAGCACAAAAGCAGCAAGAAGCCGAAGCCGCGGCAGCCGCTAAACGTAAAAGTAAACAAGCTGCCAACCCTCGTAAACAACGCGCACTCTAAGTTTTTCCGAACCCCAAAGTAGTTCCGTCCCCAAATAGTTCCATACACCAAGCAGTTCCCCACCCCGTTCTATTTGCCATTACTCAAGCTAAACTTATTTGGCTTGTGATGTTCAGAAATAGGTAATATTGTGTTCTGAACAACCACAGATAAAATC
>DATHXI010000124.1:0-2533 GCA_035459705.1 Methylotenera sp.
TCATTAAGTTTGTTTTTATTGATATCATTTCAACTTGCTTATTTTTATTTCAATTAGGTGGGAATTCAGTTCAAGACCACTAGTTGAAGGCCAATAGTCATTCAATAAACAATAGCTTACGTAAATAGCTTTTTATAAAGAGGTACGATTTTGTTAATTTGGTTTGTCGTCATCTATCTACTCTTTTCAATCAGTATTGGCCTTGTTGCCGCCACCCGCGTTAAAAATACCAAAGATTATGCTGTAGCCGGCCGCCATTTGCCTTTGCCTGTCGTCATGGCGACTGTGTTTGCAACTTGGTTTGGCGCAGAGGCCGTGTTTGGCGTCTCAGCTACTTTTGTACAGGATGGCTTGAATGGCGTGGTTGCCGACCCATTTGGCTCTAGTATGTGCTTAATTATTGCCGGCTTCTTTTTCTCCACGCAACTTTATAAACTCAACATCATCACGCTTGGCGACTTTTACCGCATGCGCTACAACCGCACAGTTGAAGTGCTGACGACGATTGCAATCGTGATTTCATACCTCGGCTGGGTAGCCGCACAAATCAAGGCGCTAGGCCTTATTTTCAACATGATTACGAATGGTGCAATCAGTGAAGAAGCCGGCATGGTACTCGGCACGGCCATCGTACTCACCTACACGACTTTGGGCGGTATGCTATCTGTAGCGATATTAGACTTTGTACAAATGATAGTGGTCATTGGCGGCTTGCTTTATATCGGCAGCATCGTCTCTGGCATGACCGGTGGCGTCATGCCCGTCATTGAGCATGCCAATGCCGCAGGCAAGCTGGATTTTTGGCCTAAGGGTGATATCTGGATGTGGATTACCTTTGTTGGCGCATGGATGACCATGATGCTGGGCTCCATTCCACAACAAGACGTGTTTCAGCGCATCACTTCTGCCAAGAGCGCTAAAATCGCTCTTTGGGGTTCAATATTCGGCGCTTCTATTTACTTCTGTTTCACCTTCGTGCCGATGTTCATCGCCTACGCCGCGACCATCATCGATCCGGTATTTTTCAATAAATTAGTAGCAGATGACTCGCAACGTGTACTGCCTACACTCGTGATGCAGCACACGCCATTATTGGCGCAGGCAATTTTCTTTGGAGCAGTGCTGTCAGCCATCATGAGCTGCTCATCTGCTACTTTATTAGCGCCGTCCATCTCATTCGCTGAAAATATCGTACGCGGCTATATGCCACATTTATCTGACAAAGGTTTCTTAAGAGTAATGCGTGTCTGCTTAGTCGGCTTTGCGGGCTGTGTATTGGTTTACGCCTTAAACTCAGAACGCTCTATTTTTGGCATGGTGGAATCTGCCTATAAAATCACTCTAGCGGGTGCATTTGTGCCATTGTTCTTTGGGGCATTCTGGAAACGTGCAACCAATCAAGGCGCACTCGCAGCGATCATCGGCGGCATAGGTACTTGGGTGTTGATTGAAGTGCTGGTGGGTGAAGAAAGCTTAATTCCGCCGCAGTTAATTGGCTTAGGCGTCAGTGTGATTGCAATGATTGTCGGCTCACTATTACCGCAAAAAATCGGTACCGAACTACCTGAGCAAGCAAGCTACCTACATATGCATGCAGCGCGCCAGCACCCACATTAACGGCTGACTTGGCATTTAGGGCAATAGAACGTGGAGCGTTGCCCCAAGCGTATGCACTTAATTGGCTTATTACAAACCCTGCACGGCTGATCGGTGCGGGCATAGACAAAGTAAGTTTGCTGAAAGTAGCCAGGGTTGCCATCGGCACCAAAAAAGTCTCGCAAGCTGCTGCCACCGGCAGCTAGCGCATCATTCAATGTAGATTTTATTTCCGCTACCAATCTCTCACATTGCACTAAACTTACCTGTTTAGCTGGTGTTTCGGGATGGATACGCGCGCGAAACAATGATTCTGAGGCATAGATATTACCCACCCCGACCACTACATGCCCATCCATAATGGCATTCTTAATGGCCAACGTTTTATTACGCAAGGCTTGATGTAAGTACTTCGCATTGAACTCAGCGTCTAAAGGCTCTGGGCCCAAGCTGTTAAGCAACACATGATTGCCTACTTTGTTATCCACCCACAATACTGCACCAAAGCGTCGCGGGTCTCGCAAGCGTAGTACCTGCCCGTCTAAAAACTCAATATCAAAATGGTCATGCTTTTCCGGCGGATAATTACAATCTAACAAACAGATACGGCCAGACATACCTAAATGCAATAAAAGTACACCTGAATCAAACTCACATAAAATGTACTTTGCACGGCGCGTAAGGCCAAGTAATGTCTGATTGACTAGCGTTTCAACTAAATGTTGAGGAATAGGCCAACGCAAGCTTGCATGGCGAATAGTGACAGATTTGACGGGCTTACCAACCAGAGGTAAAAGCCCACGGCGTGTGGTTTCAACCTCTGGCAATTCTGGCATCTTGCGGGCCTTTAATTAGGCAGATTGATAGGTGGGTTCAGCATAGTGAACCCTGAATCTGGAGGGAAATGGTACATGATACCTTCGTCAGGACGCGCAAA